>JAFDVY010000004.1 GCA_018268785.1 Acidobacteriota bacterium
ACACATGCAGATTTGATAGAAAACAAAGGACTTTATCCACCTTTAGAATCAACACTTACGAAAAAGTAGGGGAGGGGCTCCCCATATCCAGAACCTTCCCATATTGGCACTTGTCAGGCGCTCAAAGCCCCGCAAGATACTTCCAGCGGCATCACCATGCTGCGCCCAAGACTGCCAAGGACATACCTATGAGCACCGCAACAACAGCGTCCGTACAACAAACCGACTGGCGCTCGGAATGGTTTGAATTTGAGAACGCCACCTACTTAAATCTGGCCGGCATGGCGCCCGTCCCGAAAGTTTCGCTCAAAGCCGTGCAAGCCGCGCTCGACGCGAAAAAATTTCCGCACACGCGCGACGACGGCGCCATCTTTTTCGATGTGCCGAATCGCGTCCGTACCAACCTCGCGAAGCTCATTGGCGCCAAACCGGAAGAAATCGCACTCACCACCGGCGCGAGCACGGGCACGATGGCCGTCGCCTACGGACTCGACTGGAAGCCCGGCGACGAAGTGCTTACCTCCAAAGCCGAATTTCCCTTGCAATACACCACCTGGAAACCGATGGAAGAGCGCGAAGGAATCAAAGTCAACATCGTCGCTCCTCAGGGAAAATTCCTGACCGCAGACGATCTGATCGCCGCGCTCACCCCGCGCACACGCGTCGTTACGATCAGCCACGTGCGCTTCGACGATGGCTCCATGCTCGACGTGCCAAAACTCGCCGAAGCCTGCCACAAGCAAGGCACATTGATCCTGCTCGACGTAAGCCAAAGCTGCGGCGCCGTTCCCATGGACGTGACGAAACTCGGCGCGGACTTCCTCGTCTGCGCCGGATACAAATGGCTGCTCGGTGCATTCGGCACCGGCTTTTTCTGGGTCAAGCACGAATTGATTTCCAGGCTCCGCGCCGCGCCGTTCTATTGGATGGCCGTCGCCGGCTCCGACAATTTTGCAAAACTCGATTTCGCCAATCCCAAACCGTCGGACAGCGCCAAGCGCTGGGACACGCCGGAATGGGCCAGCCATTTCAATTTCAATCTCGCCGCGCTCGATGCAGGGGTGGAATTTGTCTTGCGCGCAACGCCCGAAGTCGTTCTCGCGCACAATCACACGCTCATGGATTCGCTTTTCTCGCGCCTGCCCGCGGATCGCTGCGTTGCGGCAAGCCCGCTTGACCGCGCGCATCGCGGCCCGTACGGCTGCTTCGTCGCTCGCACCCCGGAAAAAACCGCCGAACTCTACAAAAAGCTGCGCGAACAAAACATCATCCTGAGCCTGCGCGAATCGAAGCTGCGCGTCTCGCCCTATCTCTTCAACACGATTCAGGACATCGATCGCCTCGTCGCCGCGATCACCACATGAGCTAGAATCTACGCACAATGAATTCAGAAAATTCCTGGCCAAAAATCGCAGTCGTCGGTGCTGGCGCCGTCGGCGGCTACTTCGGCGGCATGCTCGCCAGAGCCGGAGCGCCTGTAATTTTTATCGGCCGCCCTTCCTTCGTAGAAGCCGTGCAAAAAAACGGCCTGCTCCTCGATACGACCACCTTCAAAGAGAGCGTAAGGATCGAAGCATCCGCGAATTTATCCGCCGCGCGCGGCGCTGAGATCGTTCTCTTCTGCGTAAAAACAACCGATACTGCAAGCACCGCGAGAGAACTGGCAAGCGTTCTTGCTCCCGGAGCGATTCTCGTCAGCATGCAAAACGGCGCAGACAACGCGGAGCAAATTCACGCTGCCTCTGGTCTCAACGCCCTCGCCGCAGCCGTCTACGTCGCCGCGTCCTGTCCCGCGCCGGGCACGGTGAAGCATGTGGGCCGTGGCGATTTGGTCCTCGGACCGGAAAACGAGCACACGCGCCGCGTCGCGGAAATTTTTATCCGCGCAAAAGTTTCCTGCCGCATTTCTGAAAATCTCGCCGGTGAACTCTGGACAAAACTCGTCTGGAACTGCGCGCTCAACGCCCTTTCCGCGCTCGGCAAAGTCACCTACGGTGAAATCATCGCCAGCGCCGACGCAAAACAACTCCTCGAAGGTACCGTCTATGAAGTCCTCGCCGTGGCAAAAGCGGCCGGCATCAAACCGTCCGGCCTCGAAGATCCGCTAGCCGCCCTCGCCGGCGCTTACAAAATCGCCGAACAAATGGCCGTTACGCGAAGCTCCACGGCGCAGGACATGATGCGCGGCAAGAAGACCGAAATCGATTCGCTCAATGGCTTCATCGCGCGCAAAGGCCGCGAACTCGGCGTGCCCACTCCGCTCAATCACGCACTCTACACCCTGGTAAAACTCGCCGAGGCATCTTCAGGATGAGCCCGTGGACGGGGCAACGCCGTATCGAAGCTAAAATTGTCACTTCGAATACGCATCTCTCCGCAATGCTTGACGCTCTTTTCCTCCGCCCCTTAATCTGTATGCACTGAAGTTACTGGGGTCTTGGCCTACCCTGCGAGGCACGAAAAATGAGTACGCGCAGTTGTCCATTTTGTGGGAAACCTGTGGGCCCCACTCTGAATCACTGTCCCTTCTGCCGCGAAGCCATTCCCGCAGCGCAGAAAATACGAACACCGTACATGGAGCAGGGCAGGAAATATATGCGGCGCGGAATGCTCTACGCGCTCATGGCGGGAGTCATCTATTATTTCGCGGGCGGCTACAGCGGAATGAAACTTCCGATTCCGGTTCCGCCGGAAGTGAATCTGTATTTTTCTCCGCTGCTGTTTGCGCTCGGAATCGGCCTGGTTCTCTACGGTTTTTTCCTCTACATACGCGGATGAAATAATGTCTAGCTCCAATGGAATGGAATCAACATGGCCAAAGTAACGGGACTTTCCGGAAACGAGATTTATTGCCTCGCTTTGAAGAATTATTCTCCCGGTGAACTGGTAGTCGGCAACAGTGTGCAATCGATGGGATTTCTTGGCTCGCTCGGCGCCGGCCTAAACAACATGCTGGGAGGAGAAGTTCCTCAGGTCACGCAAGCCATTCACGAAGGACGCGCAAGTTCGTTCGACCGCATGACACGGGAAGCGCAGCAGCATGGGGCTTCCGGAGTCGCGGGAGTCACCGGCGAACTTCGCAACTTCAGCGGGAGCACGGAATTCTTGTTTGTCGGATCGTGCGTCCACGCGAACACGCAGGGCGACCATTTTTTTACCAGCGCAGGCAATGCGCAAGAACTTTACTGTCACATGGACGCAGGCTATGAGCCGCTGCAACACGCGTTCGGAAATATCGCGTACTCGATGGGAGTCGGCGGCGGTCTCAGCGGAGCATTCCGCTCGCTCGGTCGCGGCGAAATTAAAGAGTACAGCGACGTTTTTAATTCGACGCGGCACAAGGCGCTCGACCGGCTCGTGAGCCAAGCCCGGGAATGTAAAGCCAATTCCGTCGTGGGCATCCGCACCACAATTCTGCCCTGGCACGGCACGCACGAAATGCTGATGACGGGCACCGCAGCCAGGAATCCCGCGCTGCCGCCCGAAGCGGATAGAGCTCCGGTCACCAGCGATCTTACCGGCGAAGAACTCTGGGCCATGACCTCGCTCGGTTACGCGCCCGCCAAGCTTTTGATGTCGACTTCCATCTATTCTCTCGGTGTTGTCGGCGGATTTCTCGCCGCGTTCAAATCGTTCAGCAAAGGCGAAGTCACGGAACTTACTACGCTGATTCACGACGCGCGTGAAATTGCGATTACCCGGCTCAAAAACGAAGCCGATCTTTTGAAGGCGGAAGACGTTGTCGGCGTCAAGACGTACATCGCCGAACTTGGCGGCGGACTTGTGGAATTCATGGCCATCGGCACCGCCATCAAAAAACTTCCCGGCGTCGCCGTCGCCAATCCTGCGCTCCCGGTTCACGCCATCGTCCACGACAAAGATACGTGGATCGACGGCGACTTCGGCTTCTCGCTCGACCGCGAAAAGTGAGTGGGTTTGGAGCATGAGTCGCAGCACACTCCTTTCGTTTGGATACGTCTTAGTAGCCAAAGTCAAAAGTGGGTGCCCTCGCTAACATCGAAGGTCACCCACTATTGATCTACAGTCGCACTGCGACGGATTGTCTAAGGATTTACGCGCCCAGGTCGCGGCGGACCCGCGAGGCGCTCAATCCGCTGGCAATTCATGCCGCCTACCCCGGATAGTTCGCCAAAGATCAGTGATGTGGTGTCGCACGAAATCGAGGCGGTGCCATTTCCGGAGATGGTGAACGGCGCGAAGAATCCCCCCACGGACTGCCGGTCGAAGTGAAGACCTTCCTCGCTATTCCCGCTGATGGTCACGTTTGTCACTGAGGTACTGCTATTTTGATCCGCGCGAATGCCGGGACCAATGTTGTTATTGACCTGTACCGTGCCATTCAGAGTCAGGGAACTGCGGTTCACGCGAATGCCCCCTCGCAATGATGGGTCGGCGCCCACCGAGCCGTTCCCCTGAATTTGGTGTGGTCCGTGCATTGTCAATTCGGCGGAACGCACCGCATTAATTCCCACCGTGTTGTGGCCCTGGACAACCATGATTTGCAGGCTGCCGTCTGCGAGCGTGCCGTTGTTGCCGTCGATTCGCACCGAACTCCCCAGTATCTGCATGCCAACATCGCCGTTGTTACGGATCACGTTCCGGCCGAAGAAGTGCGCGGAAGCTGCGTTGAAGATGTCTATCCCTTCGCCGTTGCCCTGAAACAGGTTGCCGCCACCGGTGCTTTGATCGGCGAACACCACCAGCCGTCCGCCGGATTGCACCAGTGCCGCTCCGCCGTTGTTCTCCACATCCAGCACGCCGAAATTGACCTGGAAATAGCTGCCATCCACGTCGATTCCGTCACCGCCATTGTGCAACACGCGAATTCGCTCATTTGGATTGGTCGACATGGTGGCGTTCGACCCCGCTCCGATCGACATTCCGTTACCTTGGTTGTTTTGAATCGTGCTGTTTTCCAGCACAAGCGTCGAAGCCATTTGCATATCCAGCCCGTCGCCTGAATTTCCTTGAAACGTGCAATTGGAGATGGTGGCATTGGACCCCTGATTGAGAAGCACTCCCGTCGACCCGCCTTGAAACGTCAAACCGATCAGCGTTACTCCAGTGGACTGAAACATTTGGAGCACAATCCCGTTGGGATCCGCGGCGGTAATCGTCGGTGACTGGCCCGGGGCGGCGATGATCAGTAACCGCTCGAAGTTGGCGAAGAAAACATTTTCTACGCACGCGCCGCTCACGGAAATAGTGTTCGAATCATTGGGGTTCAGGGAATTCAGGGCCGCCGATATGCTCGGGAAAGCCCCGGGGCCACCTCCCGGACAGGCCACGTTGACATTGGCGGCCCGCCCTGCGGGAATGGTTACAGTTAGGTAAACTACTACACATGCGATAAACAAACAGGTGCGGTACGGCAAAAGTAGCAACTTCATTGAATTTCTCCTTCTCGCCGCGCGGCTCATTTGCGAGCGTCGGCCAGCGCAGCCTAAAAAAGGCGCCCACGGCGCGGCAAGCGACAACAAACGACATCGGCGCCGCCGCCCTTTTGTGTCGCATCTTGTCGTCACCCTGGTATCAACGCCCAGCGGGCTTGGAAATAGAGAGCGGCGACCGTTGCGGAAACTAGAAACGAGCGCGTCAAGAGGAGTACTGGACGGGCAAAAGGCAGGCCACGCTGGCAAAGTCGCGGCGCAGGCCTCGGATGCCTAATAGTTGACGGGTAATGCCAGCGCGACTAGACTCAGCTGCTATGAAAACGTTTACCCGCCGCACGCTACTTAAGACCGCGATTTCCGGAACGGCGGCAGCTTCGGTTCCGTCGCTGGCGTCCGCGATGATTGCCGGCGCGGGGAAGAACGCTGCGGCGCAGGAGCTGAAAGTGACGCCGCGGAAAGGACGCATCAAGCAGTCTGTTTCGCGCTGGTGCTACGAGAAGATCGAGCTGGATGAACTATGCAAACGCGGCGCGGAAATGGGGCTGAAGGCGATCGACCTGCTCGACGTCGAGGAATGGGAAGTGCCTCATCGCTACGGTTTGATATGCAGCATGGGTTATGCCGGCGGCGGCGATATTCCGCACGCGATGAACCGCGTGGAGAATCACGCCAAGATCGAGGAAGCGTTCCGCAAGAATATTCCCATCGCCGCTAAAATGGGTGTGCCCAATGTCATTACGTTTTCCGGAAATCGCATGGGCATGTCCGACGAAGAGGGCGCGAAAAACACCGTTCTCGGACTGAACAAAGTGAAGAAAATCGCGGAAGACCACGGCGTAACGATCTGCCTCGAGCTGCTGAACAGCAAAGTGGATCACAAGGATTACATGTGCGACCACACGGCGTGGGGCGTGCGCGTGATGGAAGAAGTGAATTCGCCGAAAGTAAAACTTCTTTACGACATTTATCACATGCAGATCATGGAAGGCGATTTGATCCGCACGATTCAGCAAAACATCAAGTGGCTCGGGCATTTTCATACCGGAGGCGTTCCCGGCCGGCATGAGCTCGACGACACGCAGGAAGTGCATTGGGACGCAGTGATGCGGGGAATCGCGAGCACGCCGTACACCGGCTATGTGGCGCATGAATTTGTGCCGACGCGCGACCCGCTGACATCGCTGCGCGAAGCTGTAGATTTGTGCGATGTATAGGGAAAATTTCGTTGTTAGTTGACGGTGTGCCGCGCCTACGGCGCTGGTTAATTGGCCCGCTTCTTTTCCCAGCCCTTGCGGGCTGGGCTAACGTGTAGCACGCCTCCGGCGTTCCTATTTTCATTTCAAACTCAGCGTTCGGAAGGGGCGCGAAACGGGATGTGGGCGATGACTTCCACTTCAGCGAGTTCGCCCTGCTTTTCGGCTGGACGGAATTTCCATTGCGCGAACGCCTTTTTCGCGTTTTCATCGAGCTGCTCGTCGATGCCCTTCACCAACTGAATGCTGTCCACGGATCCATCGCGCCGGATGACGCCGTAGAGGACGACTTCTCCTTCGACGTGTTCGGCAATGAGCGTCGGCGGATATTTGGGATCCACTTTTCGAACCGGCTGCGGGGAAACGAGTTCGTCCGCCGCTGCAACGTGCCGGCCCGGTCCGCCAAATTCCGAAAAATTCAGGATCCAGCTCCCTGTCGCGCTATTCAAATTCGGCATGTTCACATGCAGCGTGTAAACGCGCTTTGAAGAAAAAATCGCTTCCGGCTTCGCGCCAGGCGCGAGGTCCGCAAAATTCGGAGGAGTGGTCCGCGCGGGCGGCTCTTCCGCAGGAGTTTCGCGCGCAGCTCGTGATGCATTGGGCTTCGCACCGGAAAGATCGAGCTTCGGTTTCACGCCGCCAAGACCGGAACTGTTGCTGGTCGGATTTCCTCCGCTGATGCTCACACCAACATCGTTTTTCCCGGAACCGCTTCCCGCGCCGGAACCGCCGCCGCTTGTGCGATCTCCGTTAGCCCCGCCATTTGAAGCGGAAGTTGCGTTTGGCGTTCCGCCCGGAACGCCGCGCTGTTTTCCTTCCGGCGTAATCGCAATTCTCGCGGCTGTATTTCCCTGAGGCGGCGCGGCAGGCGCTATCGGTCCGGGAGTAGCAGACAATGCGATGAGCGTGGAAGCAGCGCCGTTTGAAGTTTGTTGCGATGCGTTCAGTTCCGGAGCCGCAGCCGTCTCCCCCTCTTGTTTATGGGTTGCGAGCCGCGGCGCTGCGCCAACGTTTAGTTCGAGTTTCGGCCGCTCCGGCATGGATTGATTTGCCGCAAGCGCTAGATCGCTGGGGCGAACTTCGTTGTTCTGCAGGTCAGGAGCGGGCGCTGTAACATCGGTTGCGACAGCTTTGCGCTGCTTCGGCTTCAAACTTTTCAGTACGCGTTCGCTGATTTCGATGCGCGGCCTTGCGGGCATCGCGTTCGGCGCAACTTGAACAATGTTCGGCATCCGCGGCAACAGGTCGGGAACAAGTTGCGGGGCTTGCGGATTGATCAGCGTCTGCCGCGGATGATTGGGATGCGATGGATCGGTGAAAATTCTTTGCCGCGGGTGAAACGCATCGGCGCCCTCCGCAGGAAGCGGCTTTGCCGGGTCGCCGCGCGGAGTGGGCTTCGGCTTGTGGCCCGGCATATCGAGCAACGGCAAATCTTCGATGGGGCCCGACCACGTGAGAATGGTGTTGTCGAACGCATGATTGACCTGCGGCGCCGAGAATTGCGGCGCAGGCAGGACAAAAAGAAGCACGTGCCAGAGTGCGGCGGCGGCAACCGCGCGGCGCGGAAATTTCTTTTCGACCCAGGCATCCTTGAAAAAACTTGCGGTGAGAAACTTGCGCGATTCCGCCGTACGAGTGAAAGCGGCAGAGACGTTGCTCGAAAAACTCTGGCGGAACGCTCCCCAGCTTACTTTCAGTTGCGGCTCGACAGCTCCGGGCAGATGCACCACGGGCGGGGCAGGATTCGCTTGTCCCAGAAGGTCGAATGCATTGCTGGCCTGGCTCGTAGACATGAATCCTTAATTGTACCGCGAGGGCGTGGGGAGCCCTACGAATAGCAAAACATCATAGATGACGAGTTCGGGCGCAGAGTTTGCCCGAAGAAGAGTTTATTTAGGCGGCTTCGCTTTCCAAGCAGAAGAAGCTCAACGCCGCGTCGCCTCGTTTCAGGACGCGATAGCGTTTGAGAGCGCCGAAAGATTCCGCGAGATCGAGCGTTTTTCTGTGCTCGGCGATAACGATAGAGTCCAACGAAATCAGCTTTGAATTGCCGAGCATGCTCAAGGAGGTTTCGTATTCGTGTTCCAGGGCGTAAGGCGGGTCCAGAAAAACAAAACCGAATGGCTGCTGCGGCCATTTGGCGAGTTTTTGCAAAGCGGCGGCGGCATCGGAAGAAATCACTTCGGCGCCGGTGTTGATTTTCAGGGATGCGAGGTTTTCCCGAATCAATTTCGCGGCTGGTGCGTGGTTTTCGACAAAGACGGATTCTTCGGCGCCGCGGCTCAACGCCTCAATGCCGACAGCGCCTGTGCCTGCGTAGAGATCGAGAAAGCGCGAGCCTTCGATGGAAGGTCCGAGGACGTTGAACAGCGTTTCGCGGAGATAGTCGCTGGTCGGACGAAGGGCCAAACCCTTCAGGCTTTTCAGAATTCGGCTGCGATAGGTTCCGGCGATAATGCGCATGGAGATAGTCTTTAGTCGTCAGTCGTCAGTTCTCAGTCAAAAAACAGCGCCCAGTATAAACGCCAAGGCTTCCGCTAACCGATGCGGGCTAGATGATAGCGGCGTTGCCAGTGCGGAGGAAGAGCGCGCAGGATTTGGTTGAGTTCGCCGGCTGAAGAGGGATTTTCCGCGAGGGCGAATGCTTCCCTGCGCGCCATGTCCAGAATTTCGCGGTCGCGGAGTGGATTGGCGATGTGGAAGCCGAGGTCGCCAGACTGGCGCGTTCCGAAAAATTCTCCCGGGCCGCGCAAGAGCAAATCCGTCTCGGCTATTTCGAAACCATTGGCGGTGCGGACCATTGTTTCGAGACGCGCTTTGGCGTTTTCTGACATGTGTCCTGGCGCAACCAGGATGCAGTGAGACTTTCCAGCGCCGCGGCCAATGCGTCCGCGCAACTGATGTAGCTGAGAGAGTCCGAAGCGTTCGGCGTGTTCGATGACCATGACCGTTGCGTTCGGTACATCCACGCCAACTTCGACGACGGTGGTCGTCACCAGAATCTGGATTTCGTTGAGCCGAAACTTCAGCATGACGATTTCTTTTTCTTCGCTGGAAAGGCGGCCGTGCAGCAAACCGAGTTTCAATTTTGGAAAAACCTGTTTCGACAGACGCTCGAACTCATCCATGGCGGCTTTGAGTTCGAGTTTCGATTCTTCGATGACCGGATAGACGACGTAAGCCTGGTGGCCTGCGGCGATTTCGCGCCGGAGCGACTCCCACACGCCGGGGAGGCTTTGTTCTGTGGCTAGGCTGGTGACAATCGGCGTGCGCCCGGGCGGAAGTTCGTCAATCACGGAAACATCCAAATCGCCATACAGAGTCAGGGAAAGTGTGCGCGGGATTGGCGTGGCCGTCAGCACGAGGACATGCGGCGCGTGGCCATGCGAAGCGGCTTTATCCATCAGGCGCTTGCGCTGCAGGACGCCAAAGCGGTGCTGCTCATCGATCGCCACAAATCCGAGCTTCGCAAAGACCACGTTGTCTTCAATCAGAGCGTGAGTGCCAATCACAAGCTGCGCTTCGCCACTCGCGATTCTTGCGAGCGCCGCGGTCTTTTCGGTGGATTTCATTCCGCTAATCAACAATTCGACTTTGTATCCAGCTTTCTCCAGGTTCCGGCGCGCGGAAAGAAAATGCTGCACCGCCAGGATTTCCGTGGGCGCCATGAGCGCGGCCTGGCATCCGTTTTCCATGGCAATCACGGCGGCTTGCAGCGCCACGATGGTCTTTCCGCTTCCGACATCGCCTTGCAGAAGCCTGTTCATCGGCGCCGCTTTTTCCAGGTCCGCGGCAATCTCTGCCAGTACGCGCTTTTGCGCAGCGGTCGGCTTGAACGGCAAGATTCGCTTCAGCGCTTCGCGCACGGAATCTTCCCGCACGCGAAAGGCAATGGCGTTTTCTTTGCGGGTCGCACGGCGGTCGAGCGCAAGGCTCAGTTGATACAAGAATAATTCCTCGAAAATCAGCCGCTGTTGCGCGGGCGAACGAAATTGATTTAGCGCATCGAGCGATTCCTCTGGCGGAGGAAAGTGTGTTTGGATCACGGCATCCCGGTGCGAAGGAAAGTTCAGCTTCGCGCGGAGCGTAGTGGGCAGAACATCGGGCATTCGCGGATCGAGCTGCTGCAGCCCTCCATAGATCGCGCGGCGAATCGCACGGGAACCGAATGTGCCAATCGCTTCATAGATCGGCACGATTCGCCCGACTTCCGTCGAATCCAGTCCGGCTCCGCTGATCACTTCGATTTGCGGATTCACCATCTCGATGCGAGCGGGCCGCTGTTTGTCCACTTCCGCCTTGCCGTGCAGAATCAGTTCTTGCCCGGGCTTCAACCTGCCTTCGAGGTATCCGCCGTGAAAAAATTTGCAGGGCAGCGAGCCGGTTTCGTCTTTCACGAGCAGGTGATAGATCGCATCGCGCCCGCGCATGGTGCGAATCGCCTGGCCGCTCATGACGCTTACACGGAGGGTATACACGGCGTTGGGCCGGACATCTTTCACGTGCGAAAACCGGATGCGGTCTTCATAGCGGAACGGCAGATAGGCGAGCAAATCCTCGAGGGTGTGGATTCCGCGCTTTGCGAGCAGTTCCGCGCGCTGCGGGCCCACGCCCTTGATCATCTGTACGGGAGATTGCAGTCCGCCGGACATAAGCATCTTTTATATCATTACCGAACACGATGAGCCGGGTCAGTGATATGAGGAATGGCTGAGTTTGCATTTCTGACGTAATTTGTCCGGAGCCAAGAAATTCAAACTGGCCCGTGATAACTTGCGCCCGGGCCATGCGTATTACTACAGTACAGACTCCGCAGGTCTGCGTTCCAGGAGGAGTCTCTTGTCCAGCACCCAGCTAACCGGTTCGGAAAAGCGCGCCCTACTTTTGTGGGTGCTCGCGGGCATCGTCGGTCTCGTCTTTGCCCAGCGCTATTTCTTCCGAGCCTTCCCCGAAGCGTCCGTCGACTTCAAAGTCGCCCGTCCGCAGGCCCTTTCTGAGGCGAAGACATTTCTCCATGGCCTCGGCGAAAACGTGGAAGGCTATCGCACTTCCATTGAATTTAAAGTGCGCGAAGAAGAAAAAGTCTACGTGGAGCGCGAGCTTGGCTTGCAGCAGGCGAATCAGCTTTCTTCCTCGCAAATCAACCTCTGGTATTGGAATGTCCGGTTTTACAAGATTCTGCAGGAAGAAGAGTACGCGGTGGAAGTGAGCCCAAGCGGACAGATCGTCGGCTATAGCCATGTACTTCCCGCGGCAAAACCCGGAGCGACGATCGAGCGGGCCGCGGCTCAGGAGATCGCACAGAATTTTCTGCTGAGCAAGCTGTCGAAAAACGCGGAGGAATGGACCTTCCTTCCGGAAGAAGCAAACTCTGAGAAAAAACCGAACCGTCTTGATTGGGAATTTACGTGGGAGAAACGCGGCGCGAAAATAAAAGACGCTCCTTACCGCGAGAAAATTCACATTGCCGGGGACAAACCGGCGGGCGCTGAAGAAGGCTTGCAGGTTCCCCAGGCATGGCAGCGGAGCTTCGAGCGTTTGCGCTCGGGCAACAACACGCTGGCGTTTGTTTTCCTGATTCCCTACATCGCCATCCTCGGCTTGGCTGTTTGGCTGGCCATTCAGTTCACCAAGAATGGAAAAACGAAGTGGGCGCTTGCGGTAAAGCTGGGAGGCGTCGCCGCGGGGCTTCTCTTCCTGCAGGCCCTGAATGATTATCCGCTTTGGGGAGCGAGCTACGAAACAAAAGACGCGTACGGAGGATTTGTCTTGCTGCAAATCCTCCGCGCTCTGGGTTTCGCCATTGTTACCGCGCTGACGATTACGCTTGTCCTGCCATCGGCAGAGCCACTCTATCGCCAATCGCAACCGGGCAACTTACGTCTCGCGAAAGCGTTCACCTGGCGAGGAGTTCGCACGAAAGAGTTTTTCTCCTCGGCAGTTGTTGGTATTTCGCTTGCGGCGGCGCACATCGGTTTCATCGTCGCGTTTTACATCGTGGCCACGCATTACGGCGCGTGGGCGCCGGCGGACGTCAACTATTCCGATTCTGTGAACACGAGTTTCCCGTGGATTTCCGGTATTGCGATCGGTTTGCTCGCTTCCATGAACGAAGAGTTCACATTCCGCCTCTTCGCCATTCCGTTTCTCCACAGAATCACGGGATCGCGGTGGATCGCCGTCATCGTGCCCGCTTTTCTCTGGGGATTTCTGCACAGCAACTATCCGCAGGAACCCGCCTATATTCGCGGCCTGGAAGTGGGCCTGATCGGCATCGTTGCGGGCTTTGTAATGCTTCGGTGGGGCATTCTTGCCACGCTGATCTGGCACTACACGGTGGACGCATCGCTTGTTGGATTGCTGCTCATACGTTCGGGCAATCTTTATTTCAAAATTTCCGGCGTCATCGTCGGCCTTGCCGCCGCCGCCCCGCTTCTTTTTTCGCTGGCTTCGTTTTTCAAACGCGGCTCGTTTGAACCAGCGGAAGACCTGCAGAACGCCGCGGATCCGCCGGGTGAACTCGCTTTTGAAAACATCGAAGAACAACCGGAACGAACGACAACCGGATCGCGCTACCAGCCTCTGACTGGCGCGGCAATCGGCGTTCTCGCAGGTTTGCTTGTTCTGGGCGGCTTCGCGGCGCTCAAACTAAAACAGGAACGCGTCGGCAATTATCTGAAGCTCCCCATCAACGCACGCCAGGCCGCAGCACTGACGGATAATGTGCTGCGCGCGCGCAATACGGATCCAAGCACGTTCAAGCACTCGACCGTTTTCCTGGACAACAGCGATAGCAGCGCGACCGAATTTCTCCGCGAAAAGATCGGCGTCGCTGCGGTCAACAAGATTTATCAAGAACAAATCCCCGTTGGTCTTTGGGGCACGCGTTATCTGAGGGACGACGACCCAGAGGAATTTTTCGTCGTCTTGCGGCCGGACGGATCTCTCCATTCCGTTCATCACGCGATTGCGGAAGGCGCGGCCGGGGCCTCGCTGACCAAGGAAGAAGCCGTGGCTTCAGCCGAGAAATTTCTGAAAGATCAAAAACACCTTGATCTGAGCGGCTGGGCAATGGTCGATTCCACTTCGAAAAAACAGCCGCACCGCACTGACCACGCGCTCGTCTGGCAGCAAAACGCTCCTCTCGATCCGGGCAACGACAAGATGGGCCACGCGTTTGCGCGCGTGGAACTGCGGGTTCAAGGCGACGAAGTCACCGACTACCGGAAGTTCGTGAAAATTCCCGACGATTGGTCGAGGCAGCAAAAAGAAAAAGACATGTCGCGCCTCCTTTACAACATCGCGGGAGTTCTCATTTACGTGGCGCTGTTTGCCGCGATGCTGACGGCGCTCATCAAGAATTACCGCACGGATGACGCACGAACGATTCCCTGGAAGAGAATTTCCCTGTGGTCGGTCTGGTCGGCCGTCGCGTACGTGCTTGTTCTGGCGTTTGGAGATCGTTTTGCCCTCATACTTCAGCAATATCAAACGGCCGTACCGCTCAAGCTCTACCTCCTGACGACTTCCGTTGGTTTAATTCTCGGTGGAGCATTTTCCATCGCCGCGCTGATTTTCGTTTTTGGTCTTGCGTGGTTCTTCTGCCGCCGCGCATTCGGCGAAGAGCGCCTTCCAAACTGGTCAGGCATGCCCGGCAATTACTACCGTGACGCGCTTCTTATTGGAATTTCGGGTATCGCCGCGCTCGCCGGTCTCGAAGGCGCGCTCGGATGGTTTTCCGCACAGCATCCCACCGCGCATCACGCTATCTCGGCCGCTTTCGGCAGCGAACTGGCCGCAAGATTCCCCGCAGTTTCTGCCATCGGCGGCGCAATTTCGCATGGACTCATGTACTCCGCCTTAATCGCTGCCATCGCAGGTTTCGTCGCGGTTTACGTGAAGCCTTTGTGGCTCCGAATTCCCCTTTTTCTCGTCGCCGCCGCCGTTCGCATTGGCGATTGGGGCACGCCAGCGGACTTCGCGAAACAATATCTCGTCAACTGCATCCTGCTTGGCGCAATCATTTTCGGTATTCGCTGGCTGGCGGGGTTGAATCTGCTTGGGATTTTCCTGGCTATCGCAGGCAGCTCGATGCTTGCCGGAGCTTCCACATTCCTGGGGCGTGCAAACGACTTCTACCGGCACAACGGGTACGCAATCCTTGCCGCCCTGGCGATCATGCTTGCCTGGCCCTGGGTGAAATGGCTCTCCGCACCTAAGGCCTCCGCCTGACGTGAAGCAACCTATAGCACTTATTCACAATCCGAAACAAAATCGCTCCACCCTTCGTTGTATTAGTGAGAGGTGGCTGCTCACCCGATGGGTCATAGTGCGTCAAAACGGGATGAGGTCGCAGTGCCTTGCGTCTGGCCGTGCGCGTTGATTTGCGCTAAGCTATTTCCGTTCAACGAGATACGCTACGGCAAGGTGCAAAGAGAAAGCGAATATGCCACTATTCCGATGGGGAATGGCTTTGGCCGAGAATAACGGCCCAGCGAGCGGCACTGCCGCTCTTGCGACAGTGACCTCCTTGCCCAACCTCGACGAGCGGGCCCTGGTATCTGAAGCCCAGGCTGGCAATCGCCTCGCTTTTGAAGAGCTTGTCCGCCGCTACGACCGCGATGTACTACGCCTTGCCTTGAACCTGATGAAGCGCCCTGAAGACGCGCGCGACGTTTATCAGGAAGCCTTCCTGAAAGTTTACAAAAACATGCACCGCTTTCGATTCGAGTGCAGTTTTTACACCTGGCTCTATCGCATCGTCACAAACGTCTGCCTCGATCACCTCCGCCGCCGCCAGGCGCGCCCCGAGGATCAAGCTCCAGAAGTTCATCCGAACCGCATGGAAGAAGGCCAGCGCGATTTCTTCGACCACCAGAAAGAACACCGGCCAACGCTAGATCCCGAGCGCACGCTGCTTGGCAAAGAGATTCAGTCGCGCATCGCCCGCGCCATGGAACGGCTCTCGCCGCGCGAACGGGTTGTTTTCGAAATGAAGCACTACCAGGGGTTGAAGCTTCGCGCCATTGGCGACGCTCTGGGCACCACGGAAGAAACCGTAAAGAATTCCCTGTTCCGCGCCACACGCAAACTCCGCGGCGAACTGGGAGGCTTGCGATGAACGATCAAGCGAAGCTTACGCGCTGCGAAGAGGTTGGCCCTCTTCTTGTTTTCTACACCTGCGATGAACTCTCCGCCGGCGAGCGCGCGCAGATTGACGCGCATCTCGCAAAGTGCGACGGATGTCGCGCCCAACTCTCCGAGGAAGCCGCGCTGCAATCCGCATTCGATCGCATGCCGCAGTCAGCGGACCAGATTGACGCCTCAGGTACCCTTCTCGCCCAGTGTCGCAGCGAACTTTCCGAATCCCTCGACGAACTTGCCGCCCCGAAAGCCGACGAAGGCTGGCGGCCGTTTGCGTTGGTTCGCGAGTGGATGGCTTTGCGGCCGGGCTGGAGCGCCGCCGCTCTTCTTCTCGTCGGAGCCATCGTTGGCACGCAAGTTCTCCAGTGGGTGCCGTGGACGTTCGGCGCGGGTAACGGCGCCGGCGCTGCCGTGAGCGTGCTTGCCGCGCCGAAAATTCTCGACCTCGACAAAGTGGCCGTCTCCAACGTGAATTTCTCGCGGCAAACCGGAAAAGTTCAGCTTCAATTGCAGGCCGAGCAGCCGATGACGCTCTCCAGCGATGACGACGCCGCGGACGTTCGCCGCGTGATGAATTTCGTCATCACGAACGGCGACCGCTTCAACGCCGGCATTCGCATCGATTGCGTGGAAGCCTTGCGAAATGCGGCGAATCACGATGAACAGACGCGGACGGCTTTGCTTGCCGCCGCGCGCAAGGATCAGAATCCAGCGGTTCGCCTGAAGGCGCTCGATGCGCTGCGAGATCTGGCCGGCCTTTCCTCGGTTCGCGATGTCTTGCTGGGCGCTTTGAAAGATGATCCGAATCCCGGTGTGCGAGTTGAGGCCGTGAACCTTCTCGTTCGTTCGCTCGAATCCGTCGACGATACGCCCGAGCCTTCGGAAGCGAATGATTCGGATTTGCCGGCGATAGCGGCGACTGGCGTCGCGCCGCAAGCTTTGCCCGCAACGAGCCGTAATGCCGAACAGCGCATCCTTCTTGCGCTCGATGAGCTCCGCCAGCACGACTCCAATCGTTACGTCCGCTTGCGCAGCGCCGCCGCTCTTCGCCAGATCGCTCAGCAGGAGTTGCAGTAAGTTGAACGCGACGCTCCGGTGAGCGTCATAGAAAGTTTAAAGAAAAAATGATTCAGTGCCCGACAGCAAGTTTGTGGTCGCGGAGCGGCGCTTTGCTTCGCTGCGCCACCTCAGCCATCGCTCTGGCGTTTCTCTTGGTTGCATTTGTAAGCTGCCCCGGCATCGCTTCCCCTGCCAGCCAGCGCGCTACAATCGACCGCAGCGGCGTCCTCAGCACACGCGACGGCCTCACCCTCAAAGTCATCGCCGATGAGGGCTCGATTCGCATTGTCCCGCTCGACCGCGGCGCTTCTCCCGTCGTTCGTTACAGCGTTCACGTGGAAACGGATCTTCGCGGGAATCAAGCGCAGCAGATCCTCGACCGCTACTCCGTTACCGCAAAAACAACTCTCTCGGGCGTCGAGATCGTCGGCGCTCTCCCCCCGCAGCCTCCGCACGGCGCACAATTCTCCGTTCACTTTGAAATCGCCGTTCCAGCGAACTACAACCTGGACATCAACACCGAAGTCGGCGACATCGAAACGATGGACATCGGCGGAACCGCCATACTCGTCACACAGGGCGGAAATATCCGCGCCATGCGCATCGGCCGGCCCGGCATGCAGCGAGTGGCGTATGGCAAGCCTGTGGCGAAGCTCGTCACCGAAGGCGGCCACATTCAAGTGGGCGACGTGTTCGGCGACATTTCCGCTTTCACCGCTGGCGGCCACATCGTCACAGGTAACATTTCCGGCGAGGCGAATCTTCATACCGGAGGCGGCCACATTCACGCTGCGGGGCTCGGCGGCCGCGCCGAACTGGTCACCGAGGGCGGCAACATCTCCGTCGGCAAGGCCAAGAAATTCGTTTCCGTAAAAACAGGCGGCGGCCAGATTGACTTTGGCGAAGTGGACGGCTCGGTTCACGCGCAAACGGGCGGCGGCGGGATTCGCATCCTTTACGTCGCCGGCCCCATGGAAGTGGAATCCAATCAGGGCAGCATCTGCCTGACGCGAGTCGCAAGTTCCGTTCGCGCCGCAACGGGAGACGGCACCATCACCGCATGGATCTCGCCCGAGGCGCAGCCTTCCGGCGCGGTTCATCTCGCGGGCGCTTCTCAGCTTTCTTCCGGCTCCGGCGACATCATCGTCTACTTGCCGCGCAATCTCGCTGCGAATATCGAGACGATCGTCGAAACCGGCGGCGAAAAACAGGTCGAAGCCGATCCGGCGCTCGCCATGAACTTTAACAACACGGGCGGCATGGTGAAAGGCTGGGCCGCATTTAATGGCGGCGGCGCCCCGCTTCTCCTCAAGACAACCGCAGGCCGCATCAAGCTTCAGTTCCTCGATTCCCAAACAGATTTGCGCGATTCGCTCATTCGTGAACAAAAGAAGCGGCTCGAAGAAATTGTGCCTATACCGCCGGTTGGCGGGCCGGAAACTGGCACGGCTCCCCTTCCTCCAGCAATGCCCGGCGGCCCGGAAATCGAATACACGTGGACGCGCCGCTTCGAATTGCAGTTCCTCGGCGGCATCCGCGAAGATTCCGACGTCTTTCAAAGCCATATCACATCCGCTCCGCACCCTCTCTATCCGCTTTCCGCAAGAAAGGGTGGCGTCGAAGGACGCGTCCGCCTTCAGGTTCGTCTAAATCAGGACGGCAAAGTTCAGGTCGAAAAAGTCGTCGAGGGTTCCGAACCTTCGCTCGTGGATGCCGCAATCGCCGCAGTAAAGCAATGGCGCGGCAAACCGGCATGGATGAACGGCAAGAAAGTCGACGTCATCTCGACCGTCACGGTGGATTTCAAGCTGCGCTAAACGCAGCGACAGGGATTTGTACCGGGTCCGGGGTCTGTAGTTAGTTCGGCAAGTTGTTCGCGGAATCGTTCTTGAAGGGAGTACCAGCCATGCTTCGCAAGAGCCTGTTCACTTCTTTGTTTTTCGCTTTAGTCCTCGCCGTCTCAGCCGCTCCGGGTTTCGCTTACTCCAGGGATTTTGATCAGACCTATCCGCTTCAGGCGGGCGGCTCGTTCGAATTGCAGAACGTCAACGGTCCCGTCGAGGTTCAGGGCTGGGACAAAGACGCGGTCGAAGTTCACGCTGTGAAGACTGCGAAGCGCAACGATGCGGACCTCGCACGCGTCACCATCGAAGTCGCGGCCACTCCGAATTCCGTTTCCGTTTCGACGCGCTACCCGCAGGACGAGGGTGTTGAAGTCGCCGTCGAATACATCATTCATGTTCCCTATACTGCGCACATCGAACACATTGGAACTGTGAACGGTTCTGTAAGAGTCGCGGACATTCCCGTCGTGGACGATCTGCACACGGTGAACGGCAATATCGAAGTCTTTGGCGGCGGCGGCAGCGTTCACGCCCATACCACCAACGGCAACGTCCACCTCGAAATCGCCCACTTCAATGGCGGCGCAGGAGCTTTCGCGGAAACTACAAACGGTTCCCTGCTTGTCGCCCTGCCCGCGAATATCCAAGCCGATGTCGAAACACGCTGCCTCAACGGCAATTTCCTCTCGGAAATGCCTATCCGGCTCGAAAGCACGCTCAGGCCGCGCGAGATGCATGGCCGCTTCGGCAAGGGCGGCGCTCCCATTAAGCTCCGCACGATCAACGGCGGCATTCGAATCGTCACTTTGCAAGCAACGGTTTAGAAAAGCCTGCGTCTAATTCCGGCAGAAAGGAAAATCGCCAATGACCAAACGAACCCTCTCGATCGCTTTTGGAACCGCAGTTCTTGGTATCTCTCTTGCCGCCCTGCCCGCAATTTCCAACCAAACGCAGCCCAAGCAGGAATCCACCGCCGCTTTGAAAAAGGAAATCGCCGAGCTCAAGGCGAAACTCGCCGCAGTCCAGGAAGTTCAGGAGTTGAACATCGAACCGATGGTCGCTCCGGAGATCGTGCAAGGTCCGGAAATCGACATTGACCGGCAAGTGATGGAAATTCAAGAACCAGAAGCTCCCGCCGCTCCCGGCATGAAGAAATTCGTCATGTCGTTCGATGGCGATGGCTCCAGTTGGCTCGGCGTTGAAACGCAGGAAGTTTCCGCCGACAAAGCCAAGGAACTAAAACTTTCCGGCGAGCATGGCGCTCTCATCGGCAAAGTCCTATCCGACAGCCCCGCCGCAAAGGCCGGCCTCAAGGAAAACGACGTCGTCACGGAAATCAACGGCCAGCGCGTCGAAGGCACCACGCAATTTCGCCGCATGATTCACGAAATTCCCGCGGGCCGCACCGTGCAGCTTTCCGTTTGGCGCGATGGCCATCAACAAACCATCACCGCAACGCTCGGCAAATCCGAAGAGCGCCGGAACATGATGTTCAAGAGAGTCGCCCCACAGTCCTTCGCATTTCGTGTTCCGGTAATGCCGGAAATTCCGGATGTTCCCACCCCTGAATGGAATGGAACTTTCCTGATGAACGCCAAGCCGCGCCTCGGCATTGATGCGGAAGACCTTGACGGCCAACTCGGTTCGTTTTTTGGCGCTCCGGACGGCGAAGGCATCCTTGTTCGCGGGGTCAACGCCGATTCTCCGGCGGAAAAAGGCGGACTCAAGGCAGGCGATGTTATTACCACC
The DNA here is from genome assembly GCA_018268785.1 of Acidobacteriota bacterium. GTDB lineage: Bacteria > Acidobacteriota > Terriglobia > Acidiferrales > UBA7541 > Acidiferrum. The sequence continues at coordinate 20,464 of JAFDVY010000004.1, forward strand.
TTTAACGGCGAGCGCATCCGCACCGCCAGTGAACTCCGTGAAAAACTTTCCGATGTTGAAGCGGGAAAAATCGTGAAGCTCGGCGTGCTTCGCAACAAGAGCAACGTCAATGTCAACGTCGAATTGCCAGCCGCAGAAAAGATGAAGGAAAAGCGGAGAATCTCCTTTCGCACCAACATCTAGCCAGTTTGCAGACCCGAATAACGAAAGCCCCTGCGATGTTGCGGGGGCTTTTGCTTTGCTTCGCGTCTTACGACGCTCCATCCTTTCCGTATTTCTTCAGCAGGCGGTACGGCCTGCTCAGGGCGTCCCACAACCAGGATCGTTTCGTTTCCGCGCCTTCCACCCAATCTTCTTCCGTCGGCGACAGGGAAAGTCGAAGCAGATACGCTGGTCCAGCGACTATTCCTCCGCGCATATTCATTCGAAATCGCGCGCGCTGCCGTAAACCCGGCGGCGCAAATCCCGCGTATGGCAACCACTCTTTGATCCGCGCGCAAATCCCGATTACCGCTGTGTCGCTCAGGACCAAATCCCGCATCTCCGCGGGAATCTCCGTATGCAACAAATCCTCCACTAGCCGTAGCGCCACATTCACCATGCGCTCCGCTCCTACTGCTTTTGCCGATTCTTTCACCATCTTCCAATCAAGCTGGCAGTCGCTCGCCATCGCCGCCACGTCTGCAAGCCACATCAATCTCTCCCAAAAATGCTTCGCTCCATGAATGCAGATCAGGACAAACTCATCCTCTGCGGACAACGCCGGAACCTGATGTCCGTCGAGCGGCACATCTGTCCGCCGCGCAAAATAATCCTCGATGGGCAGCGGACGCGGAAAATAGCGAAACGTGTGCTCCGTGTGAAGCTCTACCAGCAATTTCGTTCCAGGCCTCAGAAAGAGATATTCGCCCGGAATCTTTCCGGCTTCAATCGCCTCCATTGGCACATCGCCTTCGTAAGCAAACTCGTTCAACGCCCGCGTTGCAGCCACAATATCCCGCGCTCGAATCAGAAAATCCAGGTCCGCGTATTGCCGCAAACCCGGATCACCGTACGCGCGCATCGAGAGCACCGGTCCCTTCACCACGATTGATTCCACTCGCGCCGCGCGAAGTGTTTCCAGGATCCGAAAGAGTTCAGCCGTCATGCTCAGCGTGAACATCAGTTGCGCGCGGTGGCGCTGCCGCAGACTTACATCAATTTCTCCGGGGATGTTGCCATTTGCTGCGCGGACTCCTGCGTCGAGTTGCGCCAGCACGCCGTGCTCTTCCGCAAGGGAAACCAGCTCTTTCCACTTGGGGCCTGCCGCAAGCAACGCGCGAATCTGCTCCTGCCTGGGCCGCGGCGCGCAACAGGCAAGCAGCAGCGGCCACTCTGTTTCTAGAAAATCATTTCCGAATGGAGGAATTTCCCCCACAGTTGGCTCCTGAAGTTTCGGTCGTGTGTGCGCTGCCAAATGATATGCGAGAAACCGGAAGAGTTCAGCGGGAATAGCGGTCGGAAAGTTCTCCCGCTCGCCGGAAGGCGTCTTCCGGCCGCGAAAATGTGTGCGGAAACTGCTCCGAAGCTTTCACGGCAATCTGCTCGAGTGGCGCCTTTCCGTCCATCGCCATCAGCAGCCAGCGCTCCGCAAGCCCCGCTTCCGAAAGTACGGGAACAAATTCGCCCGATCTCTTTCGCAGCGAAGAAGGCGAAATTCCGCCTCCCTGGAATGTGGACTGCCTGTAGTCCACGGCTTCTCTTCCCGCGCGCGCGCCGGTCTTGAACTCCCAGCGCCAGATGTAGTCCGCGCCAATCAAGTCCGCATGCAGACCCGCGCAAATCTCTTCGCCTTCGTCTACTTCCACCGGTTTTAGAAGCGGCAGGAAAATTTGGCCGTAAACGTTGTCCTGCGTTCCCGGCCGTGTGGAGAAACCAATCTCCCCGAAAAGTCGCGTCGCAAACCAGAGCATGAATCCGTGCACGATTCCCTTGCGCGTCGTTACCAGGTGAACCGTCTTTCCTGCTTTTGGATTTGCGCCTCGCATATACTCAAGCGCGTGCCACTCTTGCGCTTCCGAAATCAGCAGCTCCGGCTTGCAATGCCGCTTGTACATCGTATTCAGCACGACGGGTAATGCCGCTTCAAGGTCCAGGCCAGGAACGCTCTTCCATGGCGCGATAATTTCATCGTACTTTTTGGGCGCCTCGATCAGCGCCGCAAGCAGCACGTCGCGTTCTGGAATCATCCTTCCGCTTTCAGCAAGCAAGCGGTGGCGGGCATCGTTCAACGCGCGGATCCCCGGCCCAAACAACGGCAGGGCCCCGCGAATGTCGGACACGATCACGTTTGCTCGTTCCGGCAAAAGAATTTGGCGCGAATCGCCCCTCAGAAACTCGATCCGGTCCGCAAATCCGTTATCCGCAGCAAATTGTCTTCCAAACTCAACCACGCTTTCCGTATCGATTGCATACACTTTTCGTGCACCGGCCTTGCACGCCAATAATGCAAATACTCCCGGCCCGCTTCCAATATCGATGACGGAGTCGCCCGGCCTCACCGCCCGCGCTATCGCTTCGCAATACGCAGGGAAACGGACGGGGTCTCCAACCATCTCTCCGAATTCGTCCAGGGTATACACTCAGCTTTGCCTCGCACTGGACGCCGTTCGCTCGCTCGCAATGCCTCGCGCATCGGCTTCGATCAATTCGCAGAGCCTTCCAATGCGCCTCGCGTCTGCGTGGGGAGTCACTCGTTTGCAGGGAACGCGGTTTACCAGCCGGCTTAACAATTCGAATTCCTCCGCCCTCTGCTCTCGCGTCAGCAACACATTCATATACGTGTTCTGCACCAGATCCAGCAACGCTTCTCGCGGCGAAAGCTCCTCAACGCGCGGCGCCGCTTCCTCTTCAACTCTGTGACCGAGCAAGTAGATCGCTCCCAATCGCTTTGGCTCGGGCTCGAATCTCGCACGTTCCCCATCCAACGCCAAAAATTTTTTTTCCCAGGTGGGTGTCAGATTCGGCAGTGCTTCCTCGGATCCATATAACTTCTCCACTGCGTCCGGCCACAAGCAAACCCGCGGATATCCCGGCTGTACATAAAATTCTCCTTGCCGCTCCGAAAGAGCCGTGATGTCTTCGCAAAGCGCAGACACTCCCCGCAGCGCCAGCGCAGCGGCTGTGGTTGATTTGCCTGCAGTCGCGGGCCCCGAGATCGCGACGGCCATATCCGAAAAGCTGAGAGCGCTTGCATGAAGCGAGGTAATTCCCCTCCGGCGCAGCACAAATCCAAGCACTGGGCCGACAAGATAGGTGGCCAGGTCTTCGACCGTCAGCGGCGGAGGACACTCCCCCCAAAGCGCCGTGCCGGCCGCGTCCACAAAAAATCTGGCGCCGTCGCCGTAGGATAGTTCGTAGAATTCCTCATCGCCATATTTCTGCACCAGGAAAGCAGGATCGCTGCATTCTGGTTCGGCAGGTATCGAATGAACTACTTCAGCAGGGAGGGAACCGGCGGCCAAGACCCAGTTTGGCTTTTCTTTTGTGGCCAGGAAAACCCGATTGGACACGGCTTTCCCCATAGCATGCCGTAACCCAGGCAGCGCAGTGTCCGATTGCAAAGACAAACCATAGGCAATGTAGTCAAAGTTCACAAGAGAGGAGGGAGAAGGGCCTGGAATTTTCCCAAAAACGCCTAGGCTCCTGTGCGCGTCATGCCTATTCCCTTACCACCGTCCATAGCACCTCGCGGACCCATGGTTTTTGTCATTTCGGTCAGGTCCCCGTACACCTGCAACTTCGGGGCCTGATATACCTTTTTCGGCGGCACAGATGCCGGCGATTTCATGCGTGGTCTCCCCATAAGGACTTTACTGAATCCCCCTTTTCATTTCAACGCTTTTTACCCACTGGTCCAATGAGAATGGCCTTAGATTCGCATATAGACCATTTGCGTCACTTCGTTCTATGCAATTTTCCAGCCGCCCGGTATCCACTAGTTCCTCTATCCTCTTCGACCACTTTCTCCGTCCGCCAGGCTTCCATTTCCCCTGCGACACCTGCAGCCACACAGGATCCTGGGCAAGCGGCGTCTTCGGCCTGCGCAACGTCGCCTCTGGTAACGCACCTTTCATCGCCCGCCGTAACAACTGCTTATCCATACACCAGGGCATCACCGGCAGCCGCAGAAGAAATCTCACCATTCTTCGATCAAGCAATGGGGTCCTGGTTTCCATCGCAGTCCCGCTCCACGCCGCATCTTCTCCTTCCAGAACATCCGGCCAGAACGGTCCCGTCAACATCGCGTAGGCTGTCGGATGCATCGGATGTTTCGAACTGGGTTTCTTCCGCAGTTCTTCGAATCTAGCCCGTGCGTTTAGCCGTTTCCCAAAATCGTCACGAATCCATTCCGGAAACGGGTCGCTCTCCACTCCTCGTCCAAATCGGTTCCGAATCCTTGAACGGATTCCCAATCCGAGATTTGGAAGCCTCTTCCTTTCATACAAATGCTCCAGCAGCGCCCAAACTGCGCCCATGATTTTTCCCTGCTCTACGAGCTTTTTCAAGTATGGCCCTGCCGCTCCCAGCAAGATGTCGTCCCCGCCATTGCCCGTCAATGCCACTCGCGCCATCTTGCCGGCGCTCTTGTACCCCTCCACGTTAAGCGCCAAATAAGGCTCGTGCTTCGGCTCCGGAAGCGGGAACCCATCCCGCTCCACCTCATCGGAAAATGGCTCGCAATTCCCCGCGTGCTGCGTTTCGATCGGTATCTCCAGATATTCCGCGACGCGTCTCGCTTCTTCCCCCTCAGGATCGTCAAACAAGGGCGCATAGTCGGTTGTCTGTGCGCTTACTTTTCCGGTAAGTCCGCTCCCTGCCGCGATTCGCTTCGCTTCCGCCGCCACACTCGTTGAATCCAGCCCGCCACTCATAAAAATCACTGCGCCGCTGCCCGGAAGTCTGTCTTTCACCGACAGGTGAAACAGCTCCCGAAAATGCTCGATATATTCTTCTTCCTTTTTATAAATCAGCGGCTCTTCCATGGGAAGCTGTGTCAGCCGTTTTACCTGCAATTTTCCGCCGGAAAACTCCAGCACATGGCCCGGTGTGAGTCGCCGGATCTTTCGGTAGACCGTTCGTTCCTCTTCCAGACACCATGACGTAAGCAAATAGTCCGCCAGATAATTCTCGTCCAGTTCTCCGCCGGATCCTTGCGCCGCGCATATCGCCTCCAGGGTATTGCTGAAACTTAGCTCTCCCCGCTCCTCGCAATAGAAAAAAGGCTTCGCGCCGGTCGCATCCCGGTATCCCTTCAGCTTTTTCTCGCGCGCGTCCCACAAGACAAACGAATAGTCGCCGTCTAGATCCGCGATCCCTTTTTCTCCAAAGATTTGAAACGCGTGCAACACCAGTTCTTCGTCCGTACTCGTCCTCCCGATCGCCTCTCCTCTTTGAACAAATCGCTCCATCAACTCATTGCGTCCATCGAGTCTCACGTCACCCAGCAGCCACACCTTTCCGTCCAAGGAAAATGGCTGGGACTTGGTTTGTGGCGCAGGCCCCGTCTTCAGGAAGGAAAACCAAAAGTGCACGCCCGGATGAGACCACTCCATTTGCCCATCCGGTCCGCGAAACGCAATCTCTTTTGCAATCCGCGCGGCTCGCTCCGCAGCAATGCCGCTTCCTTCGCCTTCGTCGCCTGATCTCACAACACCCGCGAACCCGCTCATGGGCGCGCCGAAGGCATCGAACTGAATTCCGCTTCAAACGGTGCGTAATGGTCGTGCAGCGCTTCCGTCTCATTTAGCGCAACGCCGTCGCACTCCACCCACGCATGCGCTTCAAACTTTGGAATATTTTTCTTCACGCCAATCCGCAATTGCGCTTCGATTCCCTGCCTGCGCAATAAATACGCCAGTACCAGCGATTCTTCCAGACACGATGGATTTCCCAATCCGTGCCTTGCGGCAGCGCGTACCATCCGCGCCGTCAACGCCACTCGTTCCGCTCCCGAATTGGGCACACCAGTTTCCCGAAACGGGCTTTCTGAAATGCCGCCCATTCCTCGTAAAGATCGATTTGTTGCTTGAAATCCCTGCAGCCTCAATCGCAGCGTCACCCACGGCAGAAGCACCGCAGCGCGCAACAACAGCGCACGCCCCGGCGGAGGTAAGTCCCTAAACCGTCGAAGCCGTTCCAACATCGGCGGGGTGCAGCGCAATCAGGCCGTTTTCCACAAGCCGGCCCAGCAATTCTGTCAGGTGATTCTGCAATGTCTCCGGCGTCGCGTCATATTCCTCTTGCAACTGAGCTATCGCCGTTTCCACATTCGCTGCGGCCGTCACTACCTGCCACATCCGCGTTCCCATCTCGTCCAGCCCGAAATACCGCTCCGTCTCCAGATTCAGCAGGACCGACTCTCGATCCATGAACCGCACCAAAACGTGTTGAGGTACAACGACACGGTCCGCAAGTGAAACCATTTCTGAGCTGCCTCGTTTCCGGGGGCTTGCAAACGCAGCAGGCTGGGTCCCGCTTCGATTGAACAACCGGCCCACCTTATTCTAATGCCATAACCCTTACCCGGTCACGCTGCAACTTCCGTGCCAAGCTGTCACCCCTTTCAACACCATATCTCCAAAGTTGTTTCTCTCTTTCGAACGCGCCATAATTCGCCGTGCCCGATTTCGCCGTCTCCATCGACTCCCTCACGAAATTCTTCCCGCCCGCCCGCACCGGCTGGCGCGCCTTCCTCCAGCCTTTCGAAAAACCCACTATTCCCGCGCTTCATCAACTCTCTCTCGATATCCGCGCAGGCGAATCCGTCGCCCTCCTCGGCGCAAATGGCGCCGGTAAATCCACCTTGCTCCGCATTCTTTCCACGCTTCTTCTTCCCACCAGCGGCCGCGCCTTTCTCGCTGGCCACGACGCCGCACAATTCCCTTCCGAAGTCCGCCGCAATCTCGGCTACCACGCCGGCAGCGACCTCGGTTTTTATCCTCGCCTCACCGGCCGCCAAAATCTTCTTTTCTTCGCACAATTGAACCATCTTCCCGCTGGCATCGCGCGCGATCGCATCGACCAATTCGCCGCGCAATTCGAACTCTCGGAAGCCCTGGACCGTCAGGTCCGCACACTCTCTTCCGGTACCATCCAGCGTCTTAGTCTCGCTCGCGCCCTCATGCACTCGCCGCGCATCCTTCTCCTCGATGAGCCCACGCGCAGCCTCGACGCCATCGCAGCGGCCTCTTTCCGCCATTTCCTCAAATCTCAAATCCTGCAATCCGGCGCCACCTCTCTCCTCTTCGCCTCTCACTCCCTCCCTGAAATCGAACTTCTCGCTCATCGCGTCGCCATCCTCAAGAAAGGCCGCCTCATCGCCCTCGATTCTCCCGCCGCCCTTATCCAACAAACAGCTTCGCACTCCCTCGAAGAAGCCTTCTTCCGCCTCACCGGCCATGCTCACGATCTTCCCGCCGAAGAGGTTCACTTATGACCCCATTTTTCCGCGAACTCTTCCTCTTCTTCTGGCGCGACCTCCAAATCGCCAAGTCCTACCGCAGTCCCATCGTCCTCGAAGCCATCCAGGCTCTCTTCGGCACCGCGATGTTTTATTACATCGCTCGTTTCGTGGACAGCCCCGAACTTCGTCACACTCTGCCGCAATCCGGCGGCTACTTCGCCTTCTCGCTCGTCGGCTTCGTTTTCCTCGACTATCTCAACGCCGCCCTGGACACCTTTGATCGCAGCCTCGAAGAAGCCCGCGACTCCGGCACGCTCGAGCATCTTCTCGTCACACAAACTTCCCTTCCCGCAATTCTCGCAGGCTCGGCCCTCTATCCTTTTGCGGCTACAACGCTTCGCATAGCCGTTTACATTGCCTGGGGCGCGATTTTCTTCAGCTTTCCTCTCGGCTCCGCCAATTGGCTCGCCGTTCTTCTCGTTCTCGTCGTTTCTCTCCTCGCCTTCTCCGGCCTCGGCATTCTTTCCGCCAGCTACCTCATTCTCTTCAAGCGCGGCAATCCCGCAAAATGGCTCTTGCTGGGCGTCTCCAGCGTCGCCGGCGGCATGCTGTTCCCAATCTCCATTCTTCCCGGTTGGCTCCAGTTTCTCGCGCGCCTGAATCCCATCACCTACGCCCTCGACGCCATGCGCGCCGCCCTCCTCGGCTCCGTTCGCATCCGCGAACTTGCGCACCCTCTCGCCATCCTCCTGCTCTTCGCCGCTGTTCTCCTCCCGCTCAGCATGCTTTCTTTTTCCGCGGCACTTCGCCGCACAAAATCCACCGGCACGCTCGCCCACCGCTAAACAGAAAGAGCCGGCGATTTTTCTGATCGCCGGCCCCTTTGCTTTCTGAAGCTGTCTGAATTTAATTACGGCTTCTTTTTCTTCTCGTTCACCTTCGTAGCTACGCCACCCATCATTCCCTTCAATTGATCCAGTCCCGCTTTTGCTTCTTTCCCCCACGGGCCGTTCGGATCCAGATCAATCGCGTGCTGGAACGCTTCCAATGTCCCCGGTTTCGGATTCACTTCAATCGAATTTGCTGTCTGCTTGTAAATGCTTGGGTCTGCCATCATGCAACTCGCCAGCAAATACCACGTCTGGGCGTTCTTAGGATCGAGTTCCGTTGATTTCTTCAGTGGTTCAATCGCTTCCACCATCTTCTGCGCCTTGTACATGATGATGCCGTAGTTGCGCCAGGCCTGCGCTGCATTCGCCGGATCAAGCTCCGCCGCTTTCTGGAACGATGCCGTCGCATCGTTTGTCTCCCCTGCACGGCCCTGCACGCCGCCCAAATTCATGTAAAAACTTGCCGCCGGTTTCAGCTCAATCGCGGTCTTGTAAGCCGCAATCGCATCATCTGCGCGTCCCGCCTCCTCGTAAGCATCCGCCAGACGGCTGTAAATCAGCGGCAGGTTCTGGTCTTTTTCGGGAGCGGCCGTTTTTGCCGCTTCGAATTCCGTTACCGCCTTTTCCGCATTTTCCTTTTCCGTCTGCTTCAGCGCGTCCCGCTGATCCGCTGGCGCCTTCGCATAGTCTGTCTTCGCTTGCTTCGCCGCGTTCAGCGCAACGTCGCCCGCCTCGAAGTGCGCCTTCATTCCGCCCATTTTCTTCAAGTCTTCGGCTTGCTTTTTCACGGCGGCGGCGTATTCCGGATTCTTCTTCGCCACCAATTCCAGCAAATTCAAATCCGCCGGTACTATCTGCCCGCCTCCGACCTTCACTTGCCCCGCCAGATACGGCTCTTTTTGGTATGGCAATGCCAGGAAGATCTTGTACGTCCCTGCCTTCAATTGTGCGAAGTTATATTTCCCGCTGGCATCGGTCTTGGTTTCGGTCTTCGCGCCCTGGTCGCTCTCAACCGTCACCGTATAGTTCGGCCACGGTTTCCCTTCCAGATCGGAAATCGTTCCCGCAATTCCGCCATCTTGCGCTTTCGCTCGTGGCGCTGCCGCAAACAACATCGCCGCCGCAGCCACGGCCATCATTGCCCACGTCCTGCTCCATCGCTTCATTCCCAATTCTCCTTTTGCGTGCATGCCGCTCTTGCAGCCAATCTTTTGCATGGGGGAGCCTCCGCCGGACGGTTTGGGGAGGGCCTCAGAATGCGCCTTATTATCTTCTCATCCGCCTCAGATTCCAACCCTCAAGCCTGCGCCAACGCTTTTCCTTTGTACGGAATCGGGTCTGGGGTTCCCGCTTCCGCAAATGCCTTCAGCCGCAGCAAACAACTGTCGCAGACTCCGCAGGCTTCCTGCTCGCTCTGGTAGCACGACCAGGTTAGATGCAGCGGCGCACCCAGCTCGATGCCTTTGCGTATGATCTCGCTTTTCTTCATCGCAATCACCGGCGTCACAATTTCAATTTGCGTCTCCGGCCGCGTTCCCACGCGAATCAAATCCTGAAACACTTTGTAATATTCCGGCCGGCAATCCGGATATCCCGAACTGTCTTCCGCCACCGCGCCGATGTAAATAAAATTGGCTCCAATCGCTTCCGCCCAGCTCACCGCCACCGATAAAAAATGCGCATTGCGGAACGGCACATAGGTCACCGGAATCTTGCTTCCATGCGCTCCCGCTTCCTCCAATTTATTCTCCGGCACCGCGATCTTCGCATCCGTCAGCGCCGACCCGCCAATCGCGCGAAAATGCTCCAGCCGCACCATCAACCGTTCGCGAACTCCATAAAATTCCGCTATTCCTTCGAACGCTTGACGCTCCCGCGCTTCTGTTCTCTGTCCGTATCCTGCATGGAGCAGCGCAATCTTATCCGCCCCATGCCGCGCCCGCGCCATCGCCGTGCACACGCACGAATCCATTCCCCCACTTAACAGCACCACCGCTTTTTCCGTTCGGCTCATCTTCTGCGCTCAAACGCCTTTCGTCGCCGGATGCCACACAAACTTGTGCAACTGCAACCCCAGCCGCACCTTCAAACCATCTTCCAGCATCCATTCCACGAGCTGCCGCGGCTCCAGCCCCTTCCACTTCCCCTCTGGATCGTCAAATACCGGCGAAAACAAAACCTGTTTCACCTTCTCGCTCAATCCATGCTCCCGCGTAAATTCCCTCGCAAACTCATAATCTTTCCGTGACGAAATTACAAATTTGATCTCATCGTTCTCGCTCACCGCGTCCAGATTCTTCATCTCAAACGTGTCCGCTTCACCCGAATCCGGACATTTTACGTCCACGATCTTGATCACCTCGCGCGGCAATCGCCCCACGAACTTTTCCCCGCTCGTCTCGATCATCACCGTATATCCCGCCGCAACCAATCTCTCCGCCAATGGGTAAATCTCTTCCTGCAAAAGCGGTTCCCCACCCGTCAATTCCACCAGCGGCACAATTTTCTTGCCACTGTAGGGGCCGACTTCTGAGTCGGCCCGCTTCCCCTGTGTCGCCAACTCCCTCACCCGCTCCATCACCTCGTCCACACTCATCTTCTTCCCGCCGTGAAACGCATACGCCGTATCGCACCAGGTGCAGCGCAAATTGCACCCGGTCAAACGCACAAATACACAGGGCAATCCTGCCCGCGTCCCTTCGCCTTGTATCGACTTGAATATTTCCGTGATGAACATCTGGTCCGCCGTTGCGTCTTCTCCGTGCTCTCTGTGGACTCTGCGTTATGAAAACTGTCTGTCTTAGCTGGCGCCCTGCAGCCTCGGCCGCTTTCAGCCTTTCGCACTCTTCGCTCTTTTTCCAATGAACCAGAGCCCAAATCCAAGCGCCGCCACAGCGCCGCCTAATCTCCAATACCCGGGCTCCATCCCTATCGCCCTGAGCACAATCACATACCCGATCGCCACCATCGCCGTCGGCGCCAAAATGATCAAGAACGCTCGATTCATTCCGCTTGCTCACTCATCAATGCCGACCGAGATTTAGCAGTGGGTCAGTTTGAATTTTTTTGGTTCGTGACACAATATGTCAAAAATTCAAACTGACCCATTGCCCGGGATTTGGAAAACTTGTCATCCTGAGGGCATCCAGGAAGATGCCCGAAGGACCTCAACAAAAAGTGCTTGGCAAAAACTTTGCCGCTGAAACTAGGGCCGGTACACCGCGCACGCCGTATCCGTCTCCCAAATCACCGCTTCGGTCAGCTTCGCCCCTGCGGGAAGCGCCGGCAGCCTTGCCGTCATCTGCTCGTAAAAATACTTCGCCATATTTTCCGCGGACGGATTCACGGTCTTGAACGGTTCCAAATCATTCAAGAACTGGTGATCAACCTCTGCGATAATTCCGCGAAGCGCCTGCTTCACATGCGTAAAGTCCACCAGCAGCCCAATCCCGTCCAGTTGCTGCCCCTCAATCGAAACCTGCACACGATAGTTGTGCCCATGCACGTTCTCGCACTTCCCCTTATACCCGCGCAGCGCGTGCCCCGATGAAAACGTCTCTTCCACACTCACTCGAAACATATCTCTCCTGAAATCATGTTGGTTCGTAGTTGCGTGTCCATAGGATTGTAGTGGCCGATCTTCAGATCGGCTCCTTACCTGTCGACTATACTGCGCGGGAGTCGGCGCTCCATGAACTGCGCCACATCCGCCAACTGCTGCGTCTTTCCATACCCTGGCAGCGACTCAATGAAAATTTTACCATACGCCATCCGCTGAATCCGCGTGTCCAGGAGCGCCAGAATCCCCCGGTCCGTCTTCGTCCGGATCAGCCGCCCAAACCCCTGTTTCAGGGCCAAAACCGCCTGCGGCACTTGATATTCCGAAAATGCATTTCGTCCGTCATCCTGCAGAGCCTTCACCCGCGCCGCCACAATCGGATCGCTCGGCACCGCAAACGGCAGTTTGTCCACGATCACGCAGGAGAGCTGCTCGCCCGGCACGTCCACCCCCTGCCAGAAGCTCGCCGTGGCAAACAACACCGCTCCCTCTGTGTTCTTGAACCGCTCCAGCAGCACCGAGCGAGGCGCCGTCCCTTGCAGCATCAGCGGAAAATCAACACGCGTCTTGATCCGCTCGTACAAATCGTTCATCTGCGCATAGCTCGTGAATAGGCAAAACGCCCGCCCCTGGCTCAGCTCCAGCAACTCCGTGATTTCGTCCGCTGCCTTGCCCGCAAACCCCGCGTCGCGCACGTCCGGCATCTTCTTCGGCAGATAGAGCAGCGCCTGTTCGCCGTAATCGAACTCCGGCGGGAGTGATTTTTCCTTTGCGTGGTCCAGCCCCAGCCGTTGCCGGATATAGTCGAAGCGATTGCCCACGGTCAGCGTGGCCGAAGTCAAAATCACCGTGTCAAATTGCTCAAACAATTTCTCGCGCAGCAGTTGGCTCACATCGATCGGCGTCGCCGCCAGAAACACGCCTTTGTTTCGCCGCTCGAACCAGTAAACGAAATTCCCTTCATTCGATTCGAACAGGAAGGTCATCTCCTGCCGCAATTCAAAACTTCGCCGCGAAAGCCGCAGCAACTCTTCCGGCTTTTGCGCCGCGGCGGCAAATTCCGTCTCCAAGCCCTTCAGCGCCTGCGCCAGTTCGTCGTACGCTTCGCGGTTCTGCTCCAGAAACGCCGCTCGCTCCGCTCGCGAAAACGGAAATCGCCCGTCTTTCGACGGAAATGCCTCAAAAAATGCTCGGCTCCGTTCGCGAATTCGCTGCGTTCTCCGCAAAAGCGATGGCGTTCCCAAATGCAACAACCGCAGCGCTATGTCCGCGTCTCGCGCCAGTTCTTCAAACCGGAAATTCGAAATCTGCCGTCCAAAATAATCGCTCGCCACATCTTCTATCTCGTGCGCCTCATCGAAAACGACCGCCGAATACTCCGGCAAAATGCTTCCAAAATCGTCCTGCTTCAGCGCCAGGTCCGCAAAAAACAAGTGATGATTCACGATGATCAAATCCGCTTCCGCCGCGCGCTGGTGCATTTGCGTCACAAAACATTCATTGAAGTTCGCGCATTTCTGTCCGGTGCAAGTCTCCCGCCTCGCATCCAGCCGCGGCCACAGCTCCGAATCGTCCGTCAGAAACGTCAGTTCCGAGCGGTCGCCTGTTTCCGTCAATTTGCTCCACTCGCGAATCTGCCGGAACGCGTCCATCTCTTCCATTCCGCGCAGCATCGGCTGGTCCGCCATCTGGTGCAATTTCGCTTTGCACAGAAAATTCGAGCGGCCTTTCATCACCGCCACTTTCAGATTCGGCGCAAAGTATTTCTGCAGAAACGGCACGTCCTTTTGAAAAAGCTGTTCTTGCAGCGATTTGGTCGCCGTCGAAATCACCACGCGACGGCCGCTGCAAATCGCCGGCAGCAAGTACGCCAAAGTCTTCCCTGTCCCCGTTCCCGCTTCCACAATCGCGTGCCGGTGCGATTGAAACGCGTCATGCACCAGTTCCGCCATTTCCAGTTGCGCCGCGCGATGCTCATAGCCCGCCGTCATGCACCGCTCCAGCAAACCGCCCGGCCCAAAAACCTCCTCCATCGTCGGCGCCTGCGTCACTTCTTGCGCGGTTTGTTTCTGCACGCCGCGCTGAATCTCGACCTCGCCGTCCTCAAATCGTTCCAATTCCCGCGCATTTTCATCTTCATGCACAGTCTCATCTTCCAGCGGCGCGTACACCCGTTGCGACACAATCGCGGCATCCGCTCCCGCCGCCATCCCCTTCTTCTTCAATTCCTTATCGGTCTTCTTCGTCCCTTTGGCCAAAGTCCCCAAATCCTTTTTCACTCGCAATCAAATCCGCCGCCTTCGTCAACTTATCACAGCCTTCGCAACTTTCCCCAATCGCTCCGCATCGTTAACACTTGAACAACTTCCCGCTCTTTACCTGGCCCGCCAATTCTCCACGGGTTAGAGTTTTCTGGTAGCAAAACTAACGGAGTTGCTGCAAGCGGCGTGTGCGCTGCATTCTTCTCCTGTCCCAATCTCGTGGGGTGTTCAATGAAGCGAATCCTTCTCTCGTTCCTTTTCGTCGCCGCAATGTTTTCTCTCGGCTCGTGCAGCGGCCTCCCGCAAGGCACCGGTGGCGGAGGTGGCGGCAACGCAAATCTCTCTCTGACGCTGAGCGACGCGCCGCCCGCCGGCGCCACCTTCTTGAGCTTCAACACTCCAATCACGGCGATCACGCTCACGCCTTCCACCGGAACGGACGTCAGCGTTTTCTCGCCGCCAACTCCAGCTTCCTTTGACCTGATCCGGCTTCAGAGTGATTCGGCGTCTATCGGGAAATTCCAGGTAGCTGCGGGGACTTACACCAAAATAAACGTATTCGTGGGCTCGCCCTCAACCATTTTTGTCAACAACTCCAGTGCCACCATTGGAAGTTGCGCCGTAAACACTGTTTGCAGCCTGAACAGCGGCGCTCCAGGCGCAATTTCGTTTACATTCACCACTCCTTTGGTGCTCACCTCCGGTTCCAACGTTGGGCTCGGCATCGAATTCAATCTCAACAACATCGTCACCACAACTGGCGGCATCGGCATTGATTTCACGCAAGCGAACGCTCTATCCGCCGTCACTCTTCCGCGCCCCGGTCAGGCTACAGGCACACTCGACAGCATCGAAGATTTCACCGGACAAATCACCGCCTCGACTGTCACCAACGGAAACGGCAATATCACAATCACTTCCGCCACACGCGGCACTCTCACCGGCGCCGTTTCCTCCACCACCAACTACAACGGCCTTTCGGTCGGCACCACGTCGGCCTGTAGCGGAAACGCGAACGCGCAATGCCTCGGCACCGGAAAGACGGTCAGCGTGGACGCGACCGTCTCCACAACTGGCGTCGTCAACATCAGCGAAGTCGATTTTCTCGACACGCCAGCCGCCGATGAAATCGAGGGCATCATCTATCCCACGACGACTGCCAACACCTTCGGCATGGTTGTCACCGATGTCGTCAATGCCACTGGCAACGCGACGCTCAATCCGGTTGGTTCGGGCACCCAGCTTACCTTTACGCTCGACAATAACGCAGCCTTCGGCGTGGACGGGCGCAATTTGCTCGTTTCTTCAACGAACAGCAGCTTCGCTTCCCAGAACGATTTGTTCCCGGGCCAGCAAGTCATGATTCACGTTAAGACTGCTTCGGTCACCACTTTGCTTAACGTGGTAACGGATCGCCTCGTCCTCCGCTTCTCTCGTCTCACCGGAACGGTAAACACCGTCAGCGGTAACGCGTTCACGGTTCAAAATACTTCGGCATTTCTGGGCACGTTCAACGTGCCTCCAGGCGTTCTGACATTTCCTGGCGTCACGAACTTTGACAACTTTTCCGCGCTGAGCGATTTGGCAACTGGCAATCCGACCGTTTCGTTCCGCGCTCTTTACCTGAATCCAAACTCAGCGGCGAACGGACAGCCTTTTATGGCCGCTAAAGTACGCAAACACTAGTTTCAAGAGTTTTTCCGCCTCCGCAAAGGCTCGGGCTCCCCGATTTTGGGGAGCCCGATTTTTTGCGAAAAAATATTTTGGTGAAACTTCTTAGGCGACCATCGGCGGCGCCACGATCGCGCCGGAGGAGCGCTGCAATCTTTTGTAGATCGTCAGAGAGATTGCGCCAATGCCCCAGATCATCAACGCCATTTTGAAGAAAAATTCAATCCAGTGGTTCGTCTGATGAACGATGATGACGGCGACGCCAAGAATGGCCATACCCAGAGCCATGCGTCCGACGCGGCCCCAGGTATCTTCCGTCGGCCCCAGAATCCAGCGGCCAAGAAGACTGCCGAAAACGATTTGCGCGCTAAAGAGCAGCACCAGCCAAAGAACGAGCGTAAGAATCCCCAGCGGCAACCCAACGAACGTAAAGCACGCGAGCCCCGCCGCGATGGGCGTGCTAAGCAAAATGAGCAAGCCGATGCCGAGAGACGGCCCCGCATTTTCCGCGGAACTGACACAATCTCCGGCAAATCTGGGCATGAGCAGAGTCAGAACCATGCCGTACAGAATGAAAGAGCACGTCCACAGCAGGCGGAAAAACAGATAGCCTTTCCCGCCTTCCCTGTGATTGGGCATGTGCTTTGTGAAACTCACTGGCCCTGCGGTGAGCACCGCTCCTTCCTCGACTCGCGGTTCTTTTTCACCTTCAAATTTCACCGGACCGGTAATGCGGGCCTTGCTCTTGATGGTCAGCAATTCGCCTCTGGCATTCAGGCCGCCATCAATCGTTCCTGCAATCCGCGTGGACTGATTGAAAGAAACAACGTCTCCGCCCACTTGTCCGTCTACGCCGAGCGACTGGCAAAAACTCGTAAGGCTGCGGCCAACCTTGCCTTTGGAGTCCACGTTTACAACCTGGGCCCAGGCCATCAAATTGCGGCCGACGTTGCCTGCCACGGTGACGGTATTCACGAAGCCGCGCACATTGCCGTCCACGGTTCCATTCACGCGAGTGGTCTGCGATCCGGAGATCAAATCGCCGGTGATATGGCCGTTCACTTCGACATCCTGGCCGAACGCGTAGACGTCGCCATCCACGTTGCCATCAACCACGATGCGATTGCCGGTGAGCAGAATGTCGCCTTTGATCGATTCGTCTTTGGAGACTTCGACCGTCTCTCCCTTGCGCGATTCAAAAGCCGCCGCATTGACGGGTATCATCAGCGCGCCACACATGCCAGTGACGAGAAGAGCCGCAAGCGTGCCGCGCCGGAACCATCGCCGGAAGAGCAGCGCCGCGCTGACTCCCACCACCAGGAATGCAAGAATTTCGACGAGGGAAAGCATCGATTGCCATCCTTTCCAGAAGGCGCCTTGGAAAACCAAAAGGCCGAGCAGGTTGGTTCCACCGAAGCCCGCGTCTTGCAGACGGTTCTGCACGGGCTCCACGTAACTTGTATAGATTGCGTAAACACCGGTGGCTGCGAGGCCGAACGTGACCATCCAGATCCACTGCATGGACCGCTTTGCTTTTTGCTGAAAACTGGCGAGACGCGCGGGCAGGGACTCTTCTTCCTCGAGCATCGCGCGAGTGAGCAAACGCGACTCGCGATCAAGCGCCCGAAACAGCGTCGTGCAGTCGCCACATTCCTGCATGTGCGAAGACACTTCGGCTGCGCGCTCGCGGTCGAGTTGCCGCTCGAGAAAGAGGAGCAGCGTCATTTCGTCAAGATGGTTTTGCGCGGTTCCCTGCGATGGGGTCATCCGGCACCTCCCACGGCCAGCGCGCCTGAACCTTCCAGCGCCTGCCGCAGCTCATGCCGGGCGCGGAGGAGCACAACGCCGACAAAGGCGCGGCGCACTCCGAGCGAATCGGCAATTTCGTCATAACTCATATCAGAGTAGTAGCGCAGGACCAAGGCCATGCGGGCGCGAGCCGGCAATTTATCGAGGGCCTTGCGAACTTCTTCGCTGGTTCGCTTTTCGATTAATTGTTCCAACTGATTTGCGTCCGGGTGTTCGAGGGGAAGCGTGTCCAGATCTTCGGTTTCCTTGTCCTGGCGGATTTTTCTCCGTCGCAGCAAATCCCAGCAATGGTTGGCCGCGACTTTATAAAGCCACGAGGAGAAGGGCCGCGACGAATCGTATTGATTCAGTTTGTCACGAACTTTCATAAAAACTTCCATGGTGGCGTCTTCCGCGTCTTCGCGGGTGGGAAGCGCCCTCCGGCAGAAACGGAAAATAGCCGGAGCGAAAACGCGATAAAGCTCGCCCCAAGCCTCTGGATCCCCAGTCTTGGCTCGAGTTATCGCCTCGGTCGATTCCGCTGCTCCGGGTGAGCTCATCCGCCCTGGTTTCGGTGCTTCCATATCCTAGTACGCAGCCATCCCCGCAAAAATTACGCAGTTGGGGGGTGGTAGGTGCCCCACTGTATCACCAGAAGGCCCCGGTAAGGCCATGGCGGGCGCATCAGAAGGGCAGCGGGAGCTGGTTAACCATAACCGTGTTCCCCTCCCCCATTTTTTGTAAGTGTTGATTCTAAAGAGGGATAAAGTCCTTTGTTTTCTATCAAATCTGTATGTGTTGATTCTAAAGGGGGTTAGGCGGCTTGTTTTTTGGGCCGAGATACTGGGGAATGCCGCTAGGCTAACCAGGGGGGAGGCACTAACCACACGGTATAGTAGCACAATTATAAACACGAAGCAAGCGGAAAATCGGTACTAGACCAACTTCCGAGGCCGACGACGATCTTGTTCAGGCGGCGTGTGGGTTTCTGGGCTCGTTCACGCAAAACCCGCCGCCATTGCCTCTCGTTTTGCCGGCAGAAGCGCCAATAGGACGCTTCCGATCACGATGAAAAGGACCACATCGGCGAAGTTTCTGTGGACGCCGTGAATCCAGGCTTCCGCGGTTTGAATCGCCATCACTGCGCCATGAAAGATGTGCCACCAAGCGGCTAGGGCAATCATCGAGCGATGCTCGGATGGATTCCTTGCGGCCAGGAGTAGAAAGACCCCGACCGGGATAAAGAAGCTCAGAAACATCGGATGGACCTCGCTCTTCCCCTGCAACAGCCAGAAGGAATGCCGCAGATCCAAATATAGAAAATAAATTTGGGCCAGATTAAGCAGTCCCACGATCACGAGGACGATTTGTGTCAGCCGTTCTCTTTTCACATTGACCTCCTTCGAGCGAGCCTCGCTTTCCACACCAACGCTCGCCGCCCGGGCTTAATGAACAGGGGGGCCTATCCTATCCGTCCTACGAGTGGACCCTGGGAAAAGACTCATCCCTTGGACATCGAATCTATTGCAATCCAGATGTCTGGGAAAGACTCCGACCCGGATATTTCCATCCCGAGGCAAGCCATGCGGAGAACGGCAAGTTGCGGCTGCGGGCGGACGTGGAGATGGGTTACTGGGTCATTTGCCAAAGACGAGGACGTGGAAAGTGCCTGGCTTGGGGGTTGGGTTGGGGTGCGGATGTTCGGTAGTGGGGGCGGGCGCCGGGCCGAAGTCCACGGTGGAGAGGAAGATGTTGTGGGTCTTGGTGTCGAGGCCCATGGTCTTGGCGCCGAATTCGGTTTTGATGGTTTCGGCTTCGCTGAATTTGCCGGGAGAGTCTTCATGGAAGACATGGACCATGCCTTCGCGGGTGGAAACGAAGATAAGACCGGTTTCAGGCTCGAAGGCAGCGGCGTCAACGCCAGCGGATATTGGAAAGGATGCCAGGACTTTACCGGTGTCGGAATCGAGCACGACGAGTTTTTGCGGATTGCGGCCTGCGCTGAAAAGGCGATGGTTCTTGACGTCCATGGCGAGCGCGGTAGGGGTACCGGCAGGAGCGAGGGGCCAGCGGGATTTGATTTTCAGCGTGTTGGAATCGATGGCGA
The DNA here is from genome assembly GCA_018268785.1 of Acidobacteriota bacterium. Lineage (GTDB taxonomy): Bacteria > Acidobacteriota > Terriglobia > Acidiferrales > UBA7541 > Acidiferrum. The sequence goes on from JAFDVY010000004.1 coordinate 40,184, forward strand.
CGAGTTCGGCCTTGTCTTCAATGTTGACGTAAACGGTTCCTTTGCCATCGGCTACGGCGAACTCTGGGCCACCGCCAAGATCGATGGTTCCGACAACGCTACCGCTCTTTGCGTCGATCACCGTGGAGCTGTGGGGATCGCCATTCATGACGAAAATGCGTTTGGAAGCGGGATCGTAGAGGATGCTGTCGGCGTCTTCATCGGCTTTGGCTTCACCGGTGACTTTAAGGGTTTGCAGGTCGAAGATGATGACTTTGCCCTGGCCGCCGTCCGTGATGAAGCCGCGGCCGAATTCGGCGGCAACCGCCACGCCGTGATCCTGCTTGAGACCCGTAATGTTGCCGATGGTCTTCCCAGAGTCGGCATCCATCACGATGATTTCCGTGCCATGAGAGACGTAGACGCGGCGCGCGGCGGAATCGACTGCAACGTAGTCGAAGTACTCTCGCGTGCTGCCCGGAGCTGCGGGGAAAGGATATTTCTTGAGCAGATGGTAGCCGGGAGCTGCTGCCATCATAAGAGAGAGGCTGCCGAGCAGGACGACGAGCGCGCCTACGGCGAGATGGGTAAAGCGATGAATCTTCATGCTATTCCTCCGGTGCGATTCATTGGTGCGGGGAAAAAGCTATCGTATCGAAAGTAAACTGAAGATAAATTGGTGCGGGTGGAATTGCGGCTTGATGCGTGGCCCCATGAACTGAGATTAGGGTGCAATGAAAACATCAAAAACGCGGTCGGCTGCCGTTTCAGCGCTTAAGCTGAGTCTTCGGGTAATACTAACAGCAGTGCTTGTGATTCCTTTCGTTTCGCTGGTCAATCGCGCGTTCGGCCGCGCGTGGGCGGTGAATTGGCGGGAATTGCTTTTGATATGGGGGATTTTGGCAGCATGCATCTTTCTCTTCGTTTTCGTCACTGGGTTGCTCGAGTTCTCGGCGGCATTGCGGCACAGACGAAACAAGGATTTGATTTTCCCCGGCGTCATGTGGATTCGCGGCGTTTGTCTTATGGGAATCGCACTGGGTCTCATTTTGATGGTGGCAATGTATCGAGAAGGGGATGGGTGGTGGCTAGTAGCTCTTGTATCAGGATTTGTATTCCTTGGAGTGTTCGCCTGGCCGAGGGCGATTCGGATTACCGATTCGGCGCTCTGCCAACGGAGCAACCTGTTTTTGATGAAGCGAATTGTGCGAGGGGAGATTGAAGATGTGGTTTATGACCCTTCGTCGCAAGAGATCGTTGTGAACGGAAAAGATGGAGCGAGAATTGTTCATACGGAGTCGCATAGCGATGGAGCGCGCTTCATGAGCGCGATGAAAACATTCAGCCGGAAGGAAACAGTAGTGCTTGGGGCCAAGATGCAGCACTGAGGAAAGCGTCACCAAGCGCGGCTCGGATTTGATATAGACCAATGCGATTCCAGCTTCGACATGGGCATGGAGCCCAAGCTACACTTGAATGTTCGCATACAGCCGCTGAGCGGAACTGTGCGCTTGCGGACGAGCCTATGGCACAAAAACTACCATCGCTGGTGATTGTGGGGCGGCCCAATGTGGGCAAGTCCACGCTATTCAACCGGCTGACGGGAACGCGGCGCTCGATTGTGACGAACGAGCCGGGGATTACGCGGGACCGGATTTACGGCCGGGCGGAATGGCGCGGACGCGCGATTGAAATTGTGGATACGGGCGGAATTATTCCGGACGACAAAGCGCTGATCCCGACAGAGATTTTTCGTCAGGCACACGTGGCGATTGAAAAGGCGGCGCTGCTGGTGCTGGTGGTGGATTCGCAGGCGGGAATTACTCCGCTGGACCAGGAATTGGCGCGGCTGCTGCGGAATACGGGCAAGCCGTTTGTGATTGCGGTGAATAAGGTGGATGTGCCGTCGCAGGAAGCGCTGGCGGGAGAATTTCATTCGTTTGGCGTGCCGGTGTTTCCGATTGCGGCGGAGCACGGCGCGGGAATCGACGATTTGCTGGATGCGGCGCTGGACCAGATGAAATCCGGCGATGCGAATGAAGAGCTGCCAGCCGGTCCGGAAACGACGGAGATTGCGATTATTGGGCGGCCAAATGTGGGGAAATCGACTCTGCTGAACCGGATGGCGGGAGAAGAGCGGTCGATTGTTTCGCCGATTCCCGGAACGACGATGGATTCGGTGGATACGGATGTGAAGCATGAAGGGCGGCACTACCGGTTTGTGGATACGGCGGGAATCCGGCGCAAGGGAAAGACGAAGCTGGTTGCGGAAAAATTGAGCGTGGTGATGGCGCGGAGGGGCCTGGAACGCGCGGACGTGGCGCTGCTGGTGGTGGATGGCGAACAGGGCGTGACGCAGGGCGACGCGACGATTGCGATGTATGCGGAGCAATCGGGACGCAGCGTGATTATCGTGGTGAACAAATGGGATTTGGCGATTGAAGCGGCGCAGAAGGCGGCGGACCGGGATGCGTCTTCGGCGAGGGGTAAGGCGAAGCGGGCGGCGAATCAGAATGCCGCGATGGAAACTGTGGATCGCGGGAAATTACTGGCGGACTATGAAGAGCTGATTCGCAAGAAGCTGAAGTTTTTGAGTTATGCGCCGATTGTTTTCCTTTCCGCGAAGACGGGCGACCGCGCGCAGAAGCTGTATCCGACGATTGACAAAGTGGCGGCAGCGCGGAAACGGAAACTTTCGACGCCGGAACTGAATCGCTGGATTAAGACGGTGGATTTGCAGCGGGGAACGACGCCCAAGGCGCGGCCGGTGAGGATCTACTATGTGACGCAGGCGAAGACTTCGCCGCCGACGTTTGTGATTTTTACGAATCAGAAGACGCCGTTGCATTTCAGCTTTCAGAGATTTCTGGAGAATCAACTGCGGGAAAAATTTGATTTTACCGGCGCGCCGATCCGGTTTGTGCAGCGGTTGCGGAAGGCGGACCGGGATACGCGTGCGCCTCGCGGAGAAACGGCGCGATCCGAGAAGAACGTTGAGGTTGACGAAGAGTTCGATGAGTGATGGCCGCCTGAGTTAGGGCCGCTTCAGAAAGCGGCCCCTACAAGAGAGCGGAGCAAGCTGTTAGAATCTGGCGGTCCCCAGCCAGGAATTTTATGGCCAGCAACGGCACAGCGACACAAGCGGAAAAAGAGTTTTACCGAATCGGCGACGTGAGCAAGATCGCGGCGCTGAAGCCGTTTGTGCTGCGGTATTGGGAGACGGAATTTCCGATGCTGCAGCCGGTGAAGAGCGCGAGCGGGCACCGGATGTACCGGCAAGAAGACGTGGACCTGGTGCTGAAGATCAAGCGGCTGCTCTATGACGAGGGATTTACGATTGCGGGAGCGCGGCGGCATTTGCGGGAAGGCGCAGGGGAAGCCGAAGCGAGCGTGAACCTCGGCCCCGGGCATGGCGCGACGCAATTGCTGAACCGGAAAATGCTTCTGGATTTGCGGGATTCTTTGCGCGCTTTCTTGACCCTTCTTGAACGCAAGTGATAGCCTTGAATGAGTCGCGACGCACTCTTTTTTCCCTTTTACCGCGCGGCTTCTTACAACAGTCGGGGCGTAGCGCAGCCTGGTAGCGCGCACGCTTGGGGTGCGTGAGGTCCCCGGTTCAAATCCGGGCGCCCCGACCAGTTTCTCTCCGTATTCATGGACAACACCAAACAAGAATGGCCAAAACAAAACGGGCGCGTAGAATTCCACCTAACTGGCGGATTCACGAAAATCAGCATTTGGGTTGGCGGGTTGCATCAGTTTGATTTGCCGACCCGCGAAATTCCCGCGGATTTGCGCGTGATAGGTACGTGGCTGTCTCTGCGAATGGACAAGGAGAAGTGGTGGGTGATCGAAGGTCGTGGCGAACCCGATCCGTATATAGAACGCTGGATGCATGGGGAAAAGGATCTTTAGTCGAATGCCACATATATTGCTAACGAATGACGATGGGTACGACGCGGCGGGATTGAAGGCGCTGGCGGCGGCGCTGGAAGATATTGCGACGGTCAGTATTGTTGCGCCATACAGCGAGAAGAGCGGGGCGGCGCAATCGTTGACGCTGCGGCGGCCGATTGTGGTGCATGCGAAACAGGAGAGGCACTGGGCGGTGGAAGGTACTCCTGCGGATGCGGTGATCGTGGCGCTGCATCGATTGTTGCCGGAGAAGCCAGATTTGGTGATTTCCGGAATCAATCACGGCGCGAACATGGGCGAGAACGTGTATTACTCCGGGACGGTGGGGGCGGCGCGGGAGGCGGCGCTGCATCATATTCCTGCGGTGGCGATGTCGCTTTGCGCGAGGAAAGAGAATTTGAAATTTGCGCATGCGGCGCAAATTGCGCGGCGGGCGGCGGAGATTATTTTGAAAGAGGGATTGCCGGATCAGGTGCTGCTGAATATCAATGTGCCGGAGCCGTGGAAGGGCGGAGTGCGGTTTGCGCGCCAATCGCAGAAGATTACGCGGAATCAATTAACCGAGGGGAAAGACCCGAAAGGCCGCGCCTATTACTGGATTTATGAGCAGAAGATCGAGAAAGACGTGGAACCGGACACGGACTATCACGCGGTTTTCTCTGGCGATGCCAGCGTGACACCGCTGTATTTGGATCCGACGCACGACAAATCGTTGAACGGGCTTTCACACTGGGCGAAAACATTGGCTGGCGCGTTGCAAAAAACATGAACAAGACGTATGACGTCGCGGTGATTGGAGCGGGTGTGTTTGGCGCGTGGACGGCGCTACAACTGGCGCGACGCGGGAAGAGTGTCGTGTTGCTTGAGGCGTATGGGCCCGGTCATTCGCGGTCGAGCTCGGGCGATGAATCGCGAATCATTCGGATGGGGTATGGGAAGGATGAGATTTATACGCGATGGTCGCAGCGGTCGCTTACTCAATGGAAGGAACTTTTCGCAGCGAGCGGGTTGCCGTTGTTTCATGAGACTGGCGTGCTGTGGCTTTCTGGGAAAGACGAAACGCGATTGAATGAGACGCGGGAGACGCTGAAGCGGTGTGGCGTGGCGTTTGAAAATTTCGATTTGGCGGCGCTGCAGCAGAGATTTCCGCAGATTGGGCTGGAGGGAGTTCGCGCGGGGATTTTAGAGCGGACGAGTGGCGTGCTTATGGCTCGGCGGGCAGTGGCGGCGACGGTGACAGAAGCGGTGCGATTGGGTGTGACCTATAAGCATGCGCTCGCGGAAGCTCCCCGAAGAAAAGGCGCGGCGTGTTCCGTGAAGCTGCAGGGCGGCGAAGAAATTCCGGCCGGGCAGTTTGTCTTTGCTTGTGGCGCGTGGCTGGCGAAGATTTTTCCGGAAGTCGCAGGGCCGAGATTGTTTGTGACACGGCAGGAAGTTTTCTATTTTGGATTGCCGGCCGGGGATTCGCGGTTTGCAGCGCCGCAGTTGCCGACTTTCCTTTTTCAGGGCGATGAAAGTTATGGCATGCCGGACATTGAGAGCCGTGGATTGAAGATCGCGCTGGACGCGCATGGAATTGCAGTCGATCCGGATGCGCAATCGCGCGTAGTTTCGGAAGAGTCAGCGCAGAAAATGCGGGAGTACGTGGGGAAGCGATTCCCTGCTTTGAAGGGCGCGCCGATAGCGGAAACGCGGGTTTGCCAGTATGAAAATACTTCGAATGGGGATTTTCTGATTGACCGGCACCCGGAAATGGAAACTGTGTGGCTGGCGGGCGGCGGGTCGGGGCACGGATTCAAGCATGGGCCGGCGTTTGGGGAATATGTGACGCGCCAGATTCTTGGAGAGGGCGCGGCAGAGCCGCGTTTCTCCCTTGCGACGAAAGAAACTGTGCAGCATCGGGCAGTTTATTAAATCGTTCGTCAGATTCCGATACGGCGGTCCGAAACGGCAATCGGTGCGTCGTTGATGCTGGCAATGCGGCGACGCATGAGGCCTTCGGAGTCGAACTCCCAGAGTTCGACTCCATAAGAACGGAACCATTGGCCGGAGTCGTCGTGCCACTCGTATTCGAAATGGACGGCGATGCGATTCTCGCGAAAGCCCCACAGATATTTCTTCAGGCGGTAATCGAGCTCCTTGTTCCATTTGCGGCGCAGGAAGGCTTTGATCTCCTCGCGGCCGTTGAGAAACTCGTTGCGATTGCGCCAGACGGAATCAACCGTGTACGCGGCCGCAACTTTTTCCGGATCGCGTGTGTTCCAAAGGGTTTCAGCGTTCTGGACTTTCAGGAGCGCCGTTTCTTCCGTGAAGGGAGGAGCGATTCTTGTAGTCATGATAGTTCCCTCGATAGCGAACATACTCTCGTCGAGAGTATAGACACTCAAGCGCTCGCGCGGAGTGCAACCTTAGGAAAGTCTATTTCCACCTGGGCGGCCTTGTTGAAATAATTGGTGAAAATGTTGAGAGCGACGTCGGCGATGATTTCTGCGATTTCGGAGTCGTTCCACCCAGATGCGCGGACGGCGGCGAAATCGGCGTCGGTTGGCTCGCCCTTTTTGGCGACAAGCTCGTGAGCGAAATGGAGGGCGGCTTCATTCCTGGCTGATTCAGAGCGGCCGCTGCGCGCTGCATTGGATTCGGAATCGGAAAGGCCGGCCATTTTGCCGATGGCGGTATGGGCCGAGAGGCAATACTGGCAGGAATTCTGTTCAGCCACAGCGATGGCAATCTGTTCGCGCAATTTGGGATTCAAAACTCCGGCCGCCAGGGCGCCGTTGAAAGCGAGGTAGGCTTGCAGGACGGCCGGGGAATTGGCCATGACGCGAGTCATGTTCGGCGTGATTTTGAGTTTGGCCTGGACAGCATCGAGAAGCTCTTTGGCCTTGCCTGTAGCGGATTCGGTCTGGATTGCGGGAAGTCTGGACATGATGGTTTCCTTTTCTGTTGAGTTTGCTTGCATGGAATGAGATGTGGGGAGCGCGGCGGAGTTGCAGCGAGACTGTGTAAGGTGGGTTACAGTTGCGGCAGGATGACTTTTGGCGAGGTATCGTTCGATTGCGAAAGAGAATCCAACGATGGTGAAAAAAGGAAACAAGGGAGGAAGCGATCGCGCGGCGACCGGATTGCCGGCAGAACTGGAACTTTTCCGGGAGTTGCCCTCTGATGCGCTGGCACAAATTTCGCAGGAAGCAAAGGTAGAAAGTTTTGGGGCAGGGCATGTTTTCTTCAAGACAGGCGAGCCGGGAAAGGCGCTCTACATTTTGGAGAAAGGACATGTTCGGACGTACCGGACTTTTGGCGACCGAAAACTAATCATCGCTGAATTGGGAGCCCCGGCAATTTTCGGGGAGATGGGTTGCGTCGGACAGCGGATCTATCACTGCATCGCAGAGGGAACGAAGCCGACGCAAGTGAGAGCGGTTTCCAGGGAACAAGTGGAAAGGCTATTGGAGAAGTATCCGAGTGTGGCGCAAAGCCTGCTGGACATGGTAAGCCGCCGCTACGTGAATACACTGGTGGAGCTGGAGGCTACCTCGTTCCGCCACTTAATTCCGCGGCTGGCGAAATTGTTGCTGGCAAGAGCAGAGGACGATTGCGTGGACGATTTAACGCACGCGGAAATTGCCGAGCGGCTGCGCGTTTACCGGGAGTCAGCAACTTCGGCTTTGGGGGAATTGCGCAAGGCTGGAATCGTTGCCGTCGAGCGAAAGAGAATCAGGATTTTGGACCGGGAGCGGTTGGAGCGCGCGGCCCGAGAGTAGCCGGCAAGTATTTTTGCGGAATTGCTGGGTACCCGATCGGTCCTCAATTCGTGTGAAATCGAAGATGCCGGGCTAAAGCCGCGGCTCTACAAAAGCCACTTCGGAAGCGAAACTTATGACGCAGCGGTACGTCTGTAGTAAGTGTGGGTCAGGCGGGGTGTGCTCAGATCTTTCTCACCGGAAATGCTGGAGGACATATGAGTCTTACGGGGAAATGGGCGGCGCGGAGCGCGGTTGCGCTGGGAATGGCGGCGGCGTTTGCGGCAAGCGGTACGGCCCAGAGAATGAAGACTGTCGCCAAAGCCGGCGGCGGAATGAGTGCGGCGGAGTTTCAGGTGCCGGTGGAGTATTACAAGCTGCCGAATGGGTTGCGGGTAGCGTTGTCGCAGGATCACACAGCGCCGACAGTTTGCGTGGCCGTCTATTACCGGATCGGATTCCGGATTGAGCCGAAGGATCGCACGGGGTTCGCGCACCTGTTCGAACACATGATGTTCCAGGGCTCGCAGAATTTGGGAAAGATGGAGTTCATCAAACTTGTGCAGCAGAACGGCGGGACGCTGAATGGATCGACGCGATTCGACTTCACGAATTATTTTGAGATTTTGCCGTCGAACAAACTGGAGACGGCGCTGTGGGCGGAAGCGGACCGGATGAGCGGGCTGGCGGTGACCGAAGAAAACTTGAAGAACCAGCAGGGGGTGGTCAGCAACGAAGTGAAAGTGAATGTGATCAACCGCCCGTATGGCGGATTTCCCTGGCTGCAGATGCCGCAGTATGCCAATTCGAACTGGTTCAACGCGCACAACTTTTACGGCGATTTGAAGGACCTGGACGCGGCAACGATGCCGGACGTGCAAAGCTTCTTCAAGACGTTCTACGCGCCAAATAATGCCGCGCTGGCGATCGTGGGCGATTTCGAGACTGCACAGGCGAAAGCATGGGTTGAGAAATATTTTGGAAAGATCGCGGCATCAAAACTGCCGCCTCCGCCGGACATTTCAGAGCCGAAACAGGAAAAAGAAAAGCGCGTGACGGAAACGGACGCGCTGGCGAAGCGGCCGGCGATTGCGATTGCGTATCACATGCCCGAGCGGAACACCCCGGAGTACTACGCCATGGGATTGATCGACCAGATTCTGGTAGAAGGGGACGACAGTCTGCTTTATCAGGAGCTGGTGCAGAAGCGCGGAGTGACTGCCGGCGTGAACGGCGGGATCAACTACCTGGGAAACATGTTCAATTACAAAGGGCCGATGCTGTGGATGATGGATTTGAGGTATGACAACGCGACGAATCCGGACACGATCGTGCAGTCGGTAGACACTGTAATGGAATCGCTGCGGACGAAGCCGGTGGACAAGGCGACGCTGGACCGCGCCCTGGTGAAACTGCGTTCGGGCTTGTATGACAGCATCGGAACGTTTTCGGGATTTGGGCTCGCAGACCTGTTGGCGAGCTTTTCTCTCTTCGACGACGATCCAGCCCGAGTAAATTCACTAGTAGGCCAATTCGAAAAGGTGACGCCGGAACTGATTCAAAAAACGGCACGGGAATATCTGCGGCCGGAAAACCGAACCATTCTGATTCGTGAACCGAAACCGGCGGACGCTACCCCGGCCAAACAGTAAAGGAGACGAAAATGAAAAGGACAATAAGCACAAAAACTTTACTGGTTGCTGGAATGATTCTGATGACGGCGTTTTCGGCGGGCGCGCAGAAGCAGGCGCCGCCGCAGGGCACGGCGCCGAAACCCTTCACCGTGCCGGCACACGAAACCTATGCGCTGGCGAACGGAATGAAAGTGACGCTTGTGCCTTATGGAAAGCTTCCAAAGGTAACCGTGAGCGCCGTGGTGAACGCCGGGAACGTCAACGAACCGGCGGAACTGACGGGACTGGCAGATCTGATGGGCACGCTGATGAAGGAAGGGACGAAGACGCGCAGTTCGAAACAGGTTGCGGAAGAGTTCGCAGGCATGGGCGGGTCACTCGATGTAAACGTCGGCCCGGATGAGAGCGACGTTGCGACCGATGTGCTATCGGAATTCGCGCCGAGGGCAATTGCGCTGGTGGCGGACGTAACGCGGAACCCGCTTTTGCCAGAGAGCGAATTGCCGCGCATCAAGAATGACTTGATTCGTCAGGTTTCCATCCAGAAATCCGTTGCGCAGAGCATCGCACTGGAGCGCTTTCGAAAGTTGCTGTACGGGGAGCATCCGTATGGAACAGTGTTTGCTTCGGAGGAGAGCGTCAACAAGAGCACGCTCGCGGACGTAAGAAAATTCTACGAGGCGAATTTTGGCGCGCAGCGGACGCATTTGTATGTCGCAGGACGATTCGATGCGCAAGCCGTGAAGAAAGCGATTGCGGCGAGTTTTGGAAGTTGGGCGAAAGGGCCGGCAGCGGCGCCTGATGTTCCGCAGGTAAAACCAAACCACACTCTGGATTTGACCGACCGGCCCGGCGCCGCGCAGTCCACTTTGTATATGGGATTGCCCGTGCCGAATGCGACGAGCGACGACAACATTCCCCTGACTGTGATGAACGCACTGCTTGGCGGGTCGTTCGGATCGCGCATCACTTCAAACATTCGCGAGCAGAAGGGCTACACCTACTCGCCGTCCAGCCAGATTTCCCGGCGATACCACGATGCGTATTGGGCGGAAGTTGCGGATGTGACTACGGCTCACACGGGCGACTCGCTGAAAGAGATCTTCGCCGAAATCGAACGGCTGCAGAAGGAAGCGCCATCCGAAGCGGAGTTAAAAGGAATCGAGAACTTTTTGTCCGGGAATTTCATTTTGCAGAATTCCTCGCGACAAGCGCTGATCGGACAACTGCGCTTTGTGAATTTGCAGGGGCTGGGCGACGCGTGGCTTTCCACCTACGTGCAGAAGGTGAACGCCGTGACGCCAAAAGACGTGCAACGAGCAGCCGCGGAATACATCAAGCCGGAGCAGATGACGATTGTGGTGGTCGGCGATAAGGCGAAAGTCAGCGAACAGCTTGCGCCATACATGACAGGAAATTCGCAGACACACTAGAAACGAAAAATCATGCTGGGCCGGAGCGAGTGGTGCGCCGGCGCTGCGGTTGTATGGGAGAGGCGAGGCGGCGGTTGCGCTTCGCCTTTTCCGCGTAGAGATGCTCATCCGCCTCGGAGATGAGCCGCTCAATGCGCTCGCCTTCCCCGCGATAAACGGAAATTCCAATGCTTGCGCTAAGCGTTGGCAATTCCCGATCCTGGGTCATGACCGTATGGATGCGTTGCGCCACGCGCTCGGCCTCCTCTTGCTCGGTATCGGGAAGAACAAGGGCAAACTCGTCGCCGCCGTAGCGGGCGGCGGTATCGATGGCGCGGCAATTGACGCGAAGAGTGTCCGCGACGCGGCAGATGGCACGGCTGCCGACGAGATGGCCGTGCGTGTCATTGATTTTCTTGAGGCCGTCCAAATCCAACAAGAGCAGCGCGAAAGGCCGGCCGCTGCGATTGGTGCGTTCGGTCTCATTTTCGAGCACATCGAGGAAGCGGCGATAGTTAGCGAGCCCGGTGAGCGGGTCGCTGACGGCCAGGTGGCGGACCTGCTCGAAGAGGCGCGCATTATCGAGCAAAGCGCCGCCAAGAGCGACCGCATATCCGATAACGCTGAGGCTTTGTGCGAGGACGAACGGGGCGTCCATTAGTTTTGCCGACTGAGAAGCGGCTAACTGGGCTGCGAAATTGAGCCAACTCGCCGCGTAGACGGAGCGGTCAAAGGCAGAGGCGTTGTAGCTGAGCCGCCGGCGATACCAGATGAGCGCGACGAGAAAGATGATTGCCGGCAAGAGCTGCTGTGGGCTGGGGATAAAGGCGAACTGGTGCGGAGACATCTCCGTGGGCAATTTGCGCACAGCCGCGGTGATGAGATAGGTAAAGAGGACTACGGTGAACAGAGCGCCAGCGATTTCGCCTTTGGGGTGGCGGGAACGAGGCAGAAATTTTTCTACGAGTAGCGCTACGACAAGCAGGAGCGCGAGAATCATCCGGCCCAGCCAAAGAGCGACGGGCGCCCAGTGGAGCTTGAGCACAGGTTCGCTGGAGGGCAGCTGGAAGAAGAAAAGGCTGGAAGCGACCAGCACGGAACCGGAGAGCAGGAAGCCGGAACCGAGGATGAGGGAAATGCGGTCTTGTGTCCCCTGGAAGCGAACCAAGGTGACGGCCGAGAATACGAAGGCAAGAAGCCCCGTGACAATCTGGAGATAGCCCTGAAGGGTGGCATCGGCTTCGAGCGGGATAGGGCGAATCCATAGTGCCAGCAGGAGAATGGAAAGGAACGCCACCATGTGCCAGAAGGCAGGGGTAGGGTTGTAGCGACCGGGTTTGAGAGAGTCTTCGCCCATAGTTTTAGTACAGTCCTGGCCGGGGGCGGGCTCTTCCACTTAATTAGACCCTTAAACCGGTCGCAGAGTTACCTGCCTTTGTTGCGAATTGTGAGAGAAACGATACCGTCCTGATAGAATCCTGGCTGCTGTACGGAAGTACAGGTGTGGAAAACGGCGTGGAAAAGCAGGAGCGAAAGAAGGAAAGATTGCGCTTGCGCCCTTGCGGCGGATTCCTGCACAATCGGGCCTCTTAAAACGATTCAATAGAATGTATTTCTGGCCGCTAAATGAAGCAGTGAGGAGACTGGCTTGAGCGAGACGACCGGGACGAGGATCGGACTGCGCCGAACCCTTAAGTTGTCGGACCTGATTCTATACGGAATGATTGTGCTGCAACCTGTGGCTCCTATGTCGGCATTTGGCGCGCTGAGCGACCGAGGTCGCGGACACGTAGTAACAGCGGTGCTGATTGCGATGGTTGCGATGATGGCGACCGCGGTCAGCTACGGGCGAATGGCGCAAATCTATCCGAGTGCGGGGTCCGCGTTCACCTATGTTGCAAGAGAGATTCATCCGGCAGCCGGATACATCACCGGGTGGAGCATGGTGATGGACTACATCGTGAATCCCCTGATTTGCACCGTATGGTGCGCGGGGCAGGCTCACGAGTTCGCGCCGGGAATTCCGGTATGGGGCTGGAAGATTTTCTTCGCGGTGGTGTTCACCCTGCTGAACTTGCAGGGAATCAAGACATCAGCGCGAGTGAACGCTGGCCTTACTGCGGCGATGAGTTGCGTGGTGGTGGTCGTCTTTGTTTGCGCGATTCGATACATCCTTGGGCATCCCCACAACGATCCCGGCTTTTTCACGCGGCCGTTTTACGATCCAGCAACATTCACGACGGGCAATCTCTTCGGGTGCGCCTCGTTGGCGGTACTCACTTACATCGGCTTTGACGCCATTTCGACCCTGTCAGAGGAAGCTGAGAATCCACAGCGAAACATTTTGATCGCCACAGTCGGTACTTGCCTGCTCATCGGTATCCTCTCAGCCGCCGAAGTCTACGTCGCACAATTGGTTTGGCCGGCGTCCCAGGCGTTTCCCAACCAAGACCTGGCGTATGTGTACGCGGCAGCCAGAACCTGGGCGCCGCTCTTTCAAATCGTGGGCTTCACTCTACTCATTGCGAATTTCGGGTCTGGCATGGGAGCCCAAATTGGTGCGGCGCGATTGCTCTACGGCATGGGAAGGAGTAACGCGCTGCCTAAATCCTTCTTCGGGGTCGTAGATGAAAAGCATCGCGTTCCACGGAACAACGTCATCCTTATCGGCGTGATCGTGTTATTGGGTTCGTTTAAGCTGTCCTTCGAACAGGGCATTGGCCTGCTCAACTTCGGAGCCTTGATTGCATTTATGGGCGTAAATGCGTCAGCGTTTGTGCGGTATTTCTTGCATAACCCAAAAAAGAATGCGTTCAACTTCCTACTGCCGATTGTTGGTTTCCTGGTCTGCGGCGGGTTGTTTGTGAATCTAAGCCAACATGCACTCCTTCTCGGGACGGTATGGATGGTTGTCGGAGTTGCATTTGGTATCTGGAAGACAAAATGGTTCCGTGAAGAATTGTCGTTTGAAACGCCTGCCGAATAGGGACCGGCGCCTCCAAACATGAGCCCGCCATTGCAATCGGAGCCACAGTTGCCGGATGATGCTGGCCACAGAGATGGCGGCATGAAACGAGACGGCGGCAAGGGCGCTGCGGTAACGATGCGGGATGTTGCGAAGGTGAGCGGTTTTTCGCCCGCGACCGTCTCGATCGTGCTGAACAACGCACCGCTTGCGCAATACATCGCCCCGGCCACAAAAAAGAAAATCGAAGAAGCGGCGCGCAAGCTGGGCTACCGGCCGAATGCGATGGCGCGATTCTTGCGCAGCAAACGGACCCACAGCGTGGGCGTGATGCTGATTGATATTACCGACCCGTATTGCACGCCGATTCTGCGCGGAATCGAGAATTCACTCTATCAAGCTTCCTATGCGCCGATTCTGGCGGACGCGCACAACCAGAAGAACCGCTTCGAACGGGCGCTGGAAATGCTGCTGGAACGGCACGTAGAAGCGTTGATTGTCGTCGCGAACTGGACGTTCGTGGACATTCACGTTTTGGCGGACTTCAATAAGCGGAATATTCCCGTTGCAACGATCGGCTGGGAATTGCCGGGCGACACGACAAGTTCTGTGATGGTGGATAACGAAGCGGGCGGGCGCCTCGCTGTGGAGCATTTGTACAAACTGGGGCACAGGAAGATCGCGTTTATCCGCGGACCCAAGATGCTGATCGATTCGGCGCCACGCTGGAAAGGCATTCAGAAATTTGCGCATGGAGCGGGCTACGAAATCGATCAAAGCCTGGTGGTGCAGTTGCCGGATTCGCTGGACCCGAATTCCAGTTTCGACGGGGGATTCCGGTTGACGGAAGAGCTTTTGCAGAAGCGCAAGAAATTCACTGCGCTGATGGCATTTGACGACTTGACGGCGCTGGGGGCGATTCGCGCGCTGACGAAGGCCGGGATCGAAGTGCCCGGGCAATGCTCCGTTGCGGGATTCGATGACGTGGCGCTGTCGGCGATGTCCGCGCCGTCGCTGACTACGGTGCGGCAGCCGCTTGAAACGATGGGCAATCTTGCGGTGAATGCGGTGCTCGAAGGAATCAACGCTTCGCAGGAAAAGCGCGATTGGACGATCTCGCACCAGAAAACGAGCCCCGAACTTGTGATTCGCGAATCGACGCGCGCCGTTTCTCTCTCCACAGCTGACGATTGAAATTCTTTCTGTGCAGGACCAAACAAACTTGCGGCCAACTGCACTCTTTTTGGCCCTGTGGCCAGTATCCGGCATCCATCCTCGCGCCTAGACTGCGCGCATCCATTCAACTGAGGAGGAGCCATGAATCTCAAACGGCTCTTGTTGGCTTTCGGTGCGGCGATCGTGCTTATTTTCGTGGCCGCGGCAAACGCGGCAAACAGTCCCCTTCCCTTTTCCATTTTGACGGCTCGGACAATCTACATAGACAATCAATCCGGATTCGCGGAGCTAACCAACGTGGCTTACCTGGAGCTTTCACGCTGGGCCCGATTTGAGCCGGTGGAATCCGCGGCGAAGGCGGATTTGACGATCGTCTTGACCGGCAGCAGCTATGTGCGCGTGGTAGCGGAAAATGAACGTCCGCTGTATGACGCGAAGAAAGTCAGTGTGCGTCCCGCGGAATTGCCGGAAGCTGCTCCGGCTGGATTTACTCGCGTCACGCTACAAGATGTAAAAACTGGCAAAACATTGTGGAGCGGCCTCGTTAAGACGGACGGCCCGCGCGTGAAAGGAAAACTGATCGAAGGTTTCCGCGAAGCGTACGATCAGACGGATAAGATTCGCTACAAGCGTTAATTGGCGCGCGGCGCTTTAACGCGAGATGTGAATTGTATGCGGCGCCGCGTTGAAGCCATCTACAATCAGGTCCGGTTGCGCCGGCCCAAGATCGGATTTGCGCAGACGGACCTGAACTTCGCGGCGCTCGCCAGGCAAGAGAGAAATGTAATTGTCCTCCCAGAAGACGGGAAGAATTTCCGCGGCGTCTTTGCCCTTTGTCAAACGCAGATGAACAAGGAAAGCCAGGTTTTTGCCGGTGTTTTCCAGGGTGACCTGGAACTCCGCGTCGTGGCCGGCTGGCGCCGCGGGCTTAAGCAAAGCTTTCACTGATGCCGGCGCCAAAGTTTGCAGGGCGGAAAAATCCGCATAGCCAGTCTGCGGCGTGTAATACCATTCCGTTTTTTCGAAATTGAGCACGTCGGGTTTCGTCGAGAGCCAGTAGAAGTTGCGGCTAATGATCTGTCCCGCCGCCGAGACGAGCTGCAGGTTCAGGAAGTACGTTGAGGAAATGTCAGCCGGCTCAGGGATGGCAAACGAGCGAGCGACGCCGTCGGCATCCACAGCAACGTCCGCTTCGCGCGAAAATGTTTCGTTCATGGAGAGGTCGTAGAGTTTTGCGACGACCTTGAGCCCAGTTTGCGGAGACTGGGTGCCATTCACCACGGCGACCATACGGTCGTCCAGATTGAACTGCACGTGAATCAGTTCTAAGGCCTTCTTTGAGCCAAAATATCCACCCGCCGGCCGCAAATCGTAGCTGTAGAGATGCCAGATCAGACCGGGCCAGGCGTTGTTGAGCATCCACTGAATGATTCCGGTGGACTTGTACTTGTTGCGGCCATACGCCTCAAACATGGCGCGCTCGCCTTCGTAAGTCATCGCTTGCGACTTCCACGCGAAATCGTTCACATCGTTTGGCGCGCCGTAACGTTTTTCGAGCGCATTGGAGAAGAGTTCGATATTTTTGAATTTGCCCCCGCCGGCATGAAAATTCCAGACGTCATTGATGGGCCACAGCTTGTCTTCCGGAATAAATGTCTTCAACTCTTCGACCGGCGGCACGGCGGGACCGGGGCTGGTTTCCGTGTTGAAGCCATAAGCGCCACCCGCTTTTGTGTCCACAAACCAGTAATCCGCGGGGACATAGTCGTACGGGCCGCTCATTTTCACCCCGGATTTTCCAGTGACGTCGGTTTCCTTGGCCGTTGCGGAAGAGATAACCGGCTTGTTCCAATGAATTTCTTTTTCGACGTCAAGATATGCAACTTCGCGGTCATGCGGTGGCGGATTATCGCTGCCGTTGAGCCACATCAACATGCTGGGATGCGCCCTTAGCCGAAGCAATTGGTCGCGCAGAGAATTTACCGAGACTTGCTTGTTCTCTTCGCCCCACTTGCCCCATTTTTCCCAGGCGTCGCAGCAGCACCAGCCTGCCATGACGAGAATTCCATCGCGGTCGGCGCGCTCCAGAAAAGATTCGTCTTCGAGTTTTCCTTCCAGGCGAATGGTGTTGAGCCCCATTTCTTTTACATACCGAAATTCGGCTTCACGGCGTGATTCGTCCACACGAAGCATCATGTCCGGCGCCCAGCCGCCACCGCGGATGAGAATAGGCTTTCCGTTGATCTTGAGCAGCCGGTAGCCCTCTGGGGTGAGTTCAGAGTCGGTCTGGACCAAGCCGACGTGACTTTCGATCGAGTCTGAAATCGCAGCGTCGGCCATGACGAATTGAAGCTTCAGGCGATTCAGATGCGGCTCGCCCATTTGGAAGGGCCACCAGAGCCTCGCTTTGTAAAGATTGAGCGGCGCGGTTGTCTCCGGCGAGAACACGACCTCCTTTTTCTCATTGCCGGCAAGCTCAACGGATTGAGAAAACTCGATTGGCCCGCCTTGTCCTTCGAGCGAGCCGCGCACGGTTCCCTTGACGGGAGCCGCAGTCGCGTTTGTGACTTCGGCACGAACAGTCAGGTGTGCAAAATCCGCTTTCGGGAGATTGAGTTTCGTTTCGACCGTCGCGTGGCGAACCGTGACCGAGCCGCTCGAAGAGAGGATCACTTCCTGCCAAAGACCCATGTCTTTGTCCGGGGGAGTAGGGTTCCAGTCCACCCAGGTAATGCCCAGTTCCGCGGCGTGCGGAGCGGAAACAGAAACGGCCACAGCATTTTTTGAACCGGCCTTGACGAAATCAGTGACGTCAAACTCATAGCGGCGAAATGCGCCAACGACTGTGTCCGATCCGGCCAGCTTTCTCCCGTTGATCCAAATATCGGCTCGATAGTTGATCCCACGAAACGCGAGCCAGATACGTTTTCCTCTTTCGGACGCGGGAATCTCGAATTCTTTGCGATACCACCAGGGCACGGCATACGGGCTGTTCGGCTGCATCTCTTCATTGGCAAACTGACCGCCGATTTTGTAGTCCACACCGGGAAACGTGCGAAGGTTCATGCCGAAATAGGGGTCTTTGTAAACGCCGTTCTCGACGAGAACTGCAAAAACCGTTTTCGGTGCGGAAGTGGAATACCAACCTTCCGTGGAGAATCCGACAGTCGAAACTCGCTCGGCCGCGGCGGAAACTTTTGCCGAGGACTGGATTTTCCAGCCATCGCGCAGGACTGTGCCGCCGTCCGCGGATGCAACCGCTGCGGCAAACGCGAGCGACACTAGGGAGCCAATGGTGCGAGGGAGGAGTTTGTTCCAGGAAGACTGCCAAAGCCGGGATGGACAAAACATTCGCCGCTCCTTGATGCAGCTTAAATCGATTGAATAAGGCCAAATCGCGCACGGCAAGAAGACGATCCAGCGACGCGTAGTTTAGCCTCACGGACAATTCAGCACAAGAGCCGAAAGAAAAAGCGCTCCGCCTGGGCGGAGCGCTTTGAATGTTCGGTTTGCCAGGAGAAGTTATTTCGCGGGAGGCAGCCAAGCCTGATTGGCGTGCATGAATTCCACGCCGGCAAGCTCCGTTTTCAAACGGGCACTTGCAAATTTCCCTTTCGGCCCGCCGTCGCCCGCAAACGTCAGGAGATATTGGTTGTCGAGATGCATTTGCATCTCATCGAGATATGGTTTGAAGGACACAGGAGCAGACGTGCCAAGAAAATAGGCTTCGCCGCCAGTCTCTTCGCAGAGCTTGCTGAGATTGTTCTGCGCCATATTTGCCAGGAAAAAGGAACGGCTGCGATGCCCTGCTCCGGGATAGTAAATGTTCCAAAGGTTGATGTTCTCTTTTTCCGCGCGAGAGATGGCTGAGTCCACATCAGGATAGATGGGCCCGAAGCCGCCGCGAAAGTAATCAGTACCGGACGAAATGAGCAAGAGCGAGCGGCGATCTCCGCTGGCCGGCCACCGCTTCATCCAGTCGATCACCGAGAGATAGGGACTCGAGTAAGCCGCTGGGAAACCGAGCGGAATGCGCAGCGCTTTTGCGGCAAGCTCATGGTCGGTCGTAAAATCTTGCGCGACCCGGACCGTGGAGTTGCCGGCGTATCCGACGGCAATATAGGTTGTCGCAGGCTGTGCATCGATAAACTGCTTCAATTCGCTCCATTGGCCGGCGACATCGCTGTTAAGAGAATCGTCAATCAAAATGGCGAGGTAGAGTTTTTCGGCTTTCGTCCATTGCGCGATCTGTTTGCGCTCTTTTCCAAGGGTAAGCTGCACGTCGTCTTTGCTGATGGCCGGCGGCCCTCCCTTTTTCCCGATTGCCGTGACCGTGAAGGTCGCGGTGCCGGACTCCGCCGCAGCCAATGCTGCCGGCACGCTTGCCGAAAAAAGCGAAAGTCCTGCTGCAAGGAAAACTGCGGACAGCGGGGTTCTAGCGTTCATGATTTACCGCTCCTAATGTTCGTCTCAGTACATGGTCCCAAAAGGTTAGATGCGGCAGAAGCCAAAATGAGATATATCATCTCCCGGCGAAAATGGCTCCCCTGGAAAAGCGGCACGGGACTTTTTTGAAACCGAAACTGGCTTGAACGGGAATTTGCGGAGGTAAGAAGCTCTATCGTGAACAATTATCTTGGGGCACTTGATCAGGGCACGACGAGCACGCGGTTCATCGTGTTTGATAAGGGCGGACGCATCGTCAGCGCCGCGCAAAAGGAGCACGAACAGATTTTTCCGCAGCCGGGATGGGTCGAGCACAATCCGGCTGAGATCTGGCAGAGAACGCAGGAAGTGGTTTCAGAAGCGCTGGCTAAAAGCGGGCTCAGCGCTCGGGATCTCGCTGCAATTGGAATCACGAATCAACGCGAAACGACGGTGGTGTGGGAAAAGGCCACGGGAAAGCCAGTGAGGAACGCCATCGTCTGGCAAGATACGCGTGTTGCGCCGGAAGTTGCACAATTCAGCGCGCAGGGCGGGCAGGATCGCTTTCGCGCCAAGACCGGCTTGCCATTGAGCACATATTTCAGCGGGCTCAAGCTGCGATGGATTTTGCGGAATGTAAAAGATGCGGAAGAACGCGCAAAAAACGGCGAGCTCCTTTTTGGAAACATCGATACATTTCTGCTGTGGAATCTGACGGGTGGCTCACAGGGCGGCGTGCACGCCACGGATGTGACCAATGCGAGCCGCACACAACTTCTGAATTTGAAGACTCTCGATTGGGACGATGAGCTCTTGCGCGCGTTCGAGATCCCTCGCGCGATGCTGCCGCAGGTGCGGTCGAGCAGCGAGGTGTACGGCACAGTTTCAAGCGGGACCGGGAGCGGAGTGCCAATCGCGGGAATCCTGGGCGACCAGCAGGCGGCGCTGGTTGGGCAGGTTTGTCTTCGGCCCGGTGAAGTGAAAAACACATACGGCACCGGCTGCTTTTTGCTGATGAATACGGGCGAACAGAGTGTGGCATCGCAGTTTGGTTTGCTTACCACCGTTGCCTACAAGTTTGGCGCGGCCCCGGCGTGCTATGCACTGGAAGGCAGCGTGGCGATTACGGGAGCTCTGGTGCAGTGGCTTCGCGACAACCTGGGATTGATTGCGAAGAGCGCCGACGTGGAGGCATTGGCGCGAACCGTGCCCGACAACGGCGGCGTATATATTGTCCCGGCGTTTTCCGGATTGTACGCGCCCTACTGGAAGGATTCCGCGCGCGGCGTCATTGCAGGGCTTACCAGATTTGCCAACAAAGGACACATTGCGCGCGCAGTGCTGGAAGCGACGGCCTTTCAAACCCGGGAAGTTGTGGACGCCATGGAAAAAGACGCGAAGATTCCGCTGGCGACTCTGCGTGTGGACGGCGGTATGGTTGCGAACGAACTCCTGATGCAATTTCAGAGCGACATTTTAGACAAAGATGTGGTGCGGCCCGTCGTGGCGGAGACCACGGCGCTTGGCGCCGCTTATGCAGCCGGTCTGGCAGTCGGATTTTACAAAGGGGTGGACGAACTGCTGGCAAATTGGCGAGTGGACAAGACGTGGAAACCATCGCTCGCCGAACCACAGCGGCAAAAGCTTTATCGCGATTGGAAAAAAGCGGTCGCACGCTCATTCGATTGGGCGGAAAACTAGAGGAGAACATTCGAAATGACTTCGCCCTGGCTTGGAGAATTTCTTGGGACGCTGATGCTGGTTCTGCTCGGCGACGGCGTGGTGGCCGCTGTGTTGCTGAAGAAATCAAAAGCGGAGAACAGCGGATGGATGGTCATCACCGCCGGTTGGGCGTTTGCCGTGATGTGCGGGGCATTCACGGCAATCGCTTGCGGCAGCAGTGACGCATTTTTGAATCCGGCGCTGACTCTGGGGATGGCTGTGCGCAGCGGATCATTTGCAAAATTCCTGCCGTTTCTATCAGCGCAGTTGCTGGGCGCTTTTGTTGGCGCATCATTGGTTTGGCTCCATTATTTGCCGCATTGGAAAGAAACTCCGGATACCGGCGCGAAACTCGGTGTTTTTTGTACGGCGCCGGCCATCCGCAATACTCTGACCAACTTGTTGAGCGAAATCATCGCAACGTTTGTTCTCGTCTTTGTCATCGGCGCGATATTTTCGAAAGCCGTTTCCGCCACGGGGCCTGCGCCGGGTGTTGGAATTTATCTTGTGGCCAGCTTGATATGGGGAATCGGACTCTCTCTCGGCGGAACGACCGGCTATGCAATCAACCCCGCGCGCGATCTGGGGCCGCGCATTGCCCATGCGATTTTGCCGATTGCCGGGAAGGGCGGTTCCGATTGGCGCTATGCTCCCATTCCTGTGATTGGACCATTTGCAGGCGGCGCGCTAGCCGGCTTGCTTCTGAAATTTCTTGCAATCAACTAATCACGTTGGTTGACGCTTTCTCCATTCGACGGTTCGAATCGCGGTCCGCGCCGCGAAGCCTGCGCTACTCCGCTAAGTGATGAGCAAACATTGCGCGAAATGGAAGCGGGTCTCGGCAAAAACGCCACGGCAAAGTTGAGGAAAGACCCTTCGAGCGAACTGCAGCAGGCGTTGGAGCTAAGCGCGGCGCAGATTCGGTTAAACAGGTAGCCTGGTACATCATTCCTGTCATTTGCTTTAGAATAACGCCGCCCTGTTTGAGGAACTTCCATGAGCGTCATGCGGTCTTTGCTTCTCGCGGCATCACAAAACCGATGGCTGCGCGAGCGCGCCACAAAGTACAAATTCGTGCGGCGCAGTGTCTCCCGATTCATGCCCGGTGAAGAAGTGGAAGACGCCATCGGCGCGGCAAAGGCACTCGAATCGAAAGGAATTGCCGGGGTCTTTACCCGCCTCGGCGAAAACATCACCGACATTCGCGAAGCCGAGGAAGTAACCCAACACTATGTCGAGGTGTTGAGCAAGATTCGCCAGGCAGGCTTGCGTACGGAGATTTCCGTCAAGCTGACACAGCTCGGACTCGATCAGTCGGCGGAACTGTGCGCCGCAAACGTGAAGAAAATAGTTCAGGCGGAAGATCCCTCAAGAACCGTGTGGATCGATATGGAAGCAAGCAACTACGTTGGCGCCACGCTCGATGTTTATCGCAGAGTTCTCGCAGGCTTTCCGCGAACCGGAATCTGTCTGCAAGCCTATCTCTTTCGGACAAAGAAAGACCTCGAAGACCTGTTTCCTCTGAAGCCGTCTGTGCGCCTCGTGAAAGGCGCCTACAAAGAGCCACGTGAAATTGCATACCCCAGTAAAAAAGATGTGGACGAAAACTATTTTTCTCTTGGGCAGGAAATGCTGCGCGCGCAACGCGACGGCCGCATGGTCCGCGCGGCATTCGGCACGCACGACCCAGCGCTAGTCCAACGGCTTGGCAATTTCATCGCGAAAGAAGCAATGCTGAAGAACACGCTCGAAATCCAGATGCTCTACGGAATTCAGCGTGCGGAGCAGGAACGGCTCGCGGCCGAAGGCTATCGCTCCGGGGTGCTCGTCGCTTACGGAAGCTACTGGTATCCGTGGTTTGTGCGCCGGCTCGCGGAGCGCCCGGCCAACCTCTGGTTCATGCTGAAGAATCTTTTTGCGGCCTGACTCTCAGCTCGCAGAAAGGGCGGCGTCGGCAATCGCAAGTCCAGCGTCAAGCGCCGCGACCCCCGCATCCACTTCTGCTTCCGTAATAATCAGCGGCGGTGCAATCACAAAATGGCTCACCCAGGCCTGCAGCGCCACTCCACGCTTCATCGCCTCCGCGGCGACTTGATCCACCACCATCGGCTTCCCCTCAATTTTATCGCGCATGGTGTTGAACGGCTGCTTGGTCTGCTTGTCTTTCACCAGCTCAACAGCCCAAAATAGCCCGATCCCGCGCACATCGCCAATTGACGGATGCTTTGCGGCAAGCGCTTTCAATTTTTCTCCCAGATATGCGCCGATCTTGTTCGCGCGGTTCACCAGGTCCAATCGTTGCATTTCGTGAATCGTCGCCACGGCCGGGGCGAGCGTCATCGGATGCGCTTCATAGGTATGTCCGTGAGCAAAATAGTGATCGTCGAAATGTGCGGCGATTTTCGAAGTCGTCGCGCAAAGACCCAGCGGAACGTATGCCGAAGTGATGCCCTTAGCCGTCACTAAAATGTCGGGCTGCACTCCCCAATTGTCTACTGCGAACCATTTGCCGGTGCGCCCCCAGCCGGTCATCACTTCGTCGGCAATCATCAGCACGCCGTGCGCATCGCAGATTTTGCGAATCTTCGGAAAATATTCAGCCGGAGGAATGAGAACGCCATTGGTCCCGGTTATGGGCTCAAGAATGATTGCCGCAACATTGCTCTCGTTGACGATCATATGTTCCACGTAATCCGCACACGCCACACCGCAGGAGGGATACGTGTGCTTGATCGGGCAGTTGTAGCAATTCACTTCTGGCGCAAAAATAAATCCCTGTGCCTTGCCCGCCGGCTCCATCGCCCAGCGTCGCGGGTCCCCCGTCGCCGCAATCGAAGCTGTCGTCGAGCCGTGGTAGGAGCGGTAACGCGCGATGATTTTTGTTTTGCCCGTATACATCCGCGCAATCTTGAACGCGGCCTCGTTGGCATCAGTCCCGGAAGTCGTAAAAAAGTATTTCTCCAGCCCTTTCGGCAAGACTTTCAGCAACAGATTGCTCAATTCCGCCCGCGCAGTCGACGCATACCCCGGCGCAATATACGGCAAAGTACGCGCTTGCTCTTCAATCGAACGAATCACCGCGGGATTCTTATGCCCAAGGTTGACGCACATCAACTGCGAAGAAAAATCGAGATACCGCTTTCCGGCTGCATCAATGAAATAGCAACCTTCGGCATCCACCACATGCAGCGGGTTCCAGCTTTTTTGAAAGCGCCACGTGCCGTAGTTCAGCTTTTTCGTGGATTCAACAACTTGTGCGGACGTAAGTGATTCACTCATTGCAAAATGTCCTCTGCGATAGGAAGAATGGTCGATCTGTGCAGCTTTGTTGAAGCGTTCAGGGTTTAACTGGGTTCGCCTGCGCTGCCCGGCCAGCGTTTCCTGATACTTTGCCCATCAACAGGCAATACACGCCGGCGGAAATCAGGAATCCGACGAACCATGCGTAATCATACAGCCATCGCAGCGATTCCACACGCAGTCCAATGAGTGCGACACAAACTCCCAGTCCCAGTGCAATAAGGGACTTGACATTAAACCCTGCGGAATATTCATACGCGCCGCCGCGCCGGTACAGCTCTTCCAGATTCAGGCTGCGCTTTCGAACGATGAAATAGTCCGCGATCATGATGCCCGCTATCGGCCCTAGCAAGCCGGAATAACCCACGAGCCAGCCGTTGATATAGCGGTCCGCATTCGCAAGCAATTTCCACGGCATCATCAGAATTCCTATGACCCCGGTAATCAGCCCGCCCGTTCGAAACGAAATCAGCCGCGGATTCAGGTTCGAAAAATCGTTCGAAGGCGAAACAACGTTCGCGGCAACATTTGTATTCAACGTCGCAATCAGCAGCGCGACCAGGGCGATGGACGCGATCACCGGTTCATGAAAGCGGCCAAGCAGCGCGACCGGATCCCAAATCGCGGTTCCAAACAAAACAACGGAAGCAGACGTCACCGCTACGCCGATAAAGGAATAGAGCGTCATCGCCGTCGGCAGTCCCAGCGCCTGGCCCATCATTTGCGCCTTTTGCGATTTCGCATAGCGCGTAAAGTCGGGAATGTTCAGCGCAACAGTGGCCCAAAAACCAACCATCGCCGTCAGCGATGGAACAAAGACGTGTAGAAACTCGCCGGTCGTCTTGAATTTGCTGGGCGTGCTCAATACAGGTCCCAGCCCGCCGGCCTTTCGCGTAATCCACCACAACAAAAGCAGACCGACGCCCAACATAAACGGTGCGCCAACGCCTTCCAGAAATTTGATCGTTTCAATGCCGCGCCAGATCACCACCATATTCAAAAACCAAAACGCAAAAAAACACACCCACGAAACGCCTTCATGGCCCGCAATGCCCGGCCACAACACACCCAGCATCGAATAAATCGCCTGCCCGCCAATCCATGCTTGGATTCCAAACCAGCCGCAGGCCACCAGCGCGCGCAGGACCGCGGGAACATTCGCTCCTCGCACTCCAAATGAAGCGCGAACGTAAACCGGAAACGGAATCCCATATTTCGTTCCCGCGTGCGCGTTCAAAATCATTGGGATCAGGACAATCAAGTTGCCGAGTAGAATCGTGCCGATCGCCTGCTTCCAGCTCATGCCGCTCGCTATCAATCCGGACGCAAGCATGTACGTCGGAATGCAGACGCTCATCGCCACCCAGAGCGACGCGTAGTTGTACGTGCCCCACGTGCGGCGCTCCAGCGGAATCGGTGCGAGATCTTCGTTGTATAAGGATGCGTCGTGGCCGGCGCTCATGCCCAGGCACCGCCGCGTGCTGTGCGTCGTAAATAGGACCCGCGCCCCGCTTTGCCGAGATATTTTCCATTCTCGACAATCTGCTCTCCGCGTGAAAAAACTTGCCGTGCATTCCCTCTTACGCGAAATCCTTCGAACATCGAATAGTCCACCCGCATGTTGTGCGTCTTTGCGCTGATTGTATGTTCGGCCTTCGGATCCCAAACAACGATGTCCGCGTCGCTTCCCGCCGCAAGCGTTCCCTTTTTCGGATACATCCCAAAAATTCGCGCTGGCGCAGTCGACACAATCTCCACGAAACGGTTCAAGGTAATCTTTCCTTCGTTCACGCCATGATGATGCAAAAGGTGAAGCCGGTTTTCAATTCCTGGCCCGCCATTGGGAATCTTCGTGAAGTCGTCTTTCCCGAGCACTTTCTGGTCTTCAAAGCAAAACGGGCAGTGATCCGTCGAAACCACTTGCAGATTGTCGTCTTTCAATCCGTCCCAAAGCTTGGGTAAATTCTCTTTTTCACGAAGTGGCGGGGTAAAAACGTACTTCGCGCCTTCAAATCCTGGCCGTTTCAACTCATCAATGGAAAGCAGCAGGTACTGCGGACAAGTTTCCGCAAACGCCGGGACGCCCCGGCTCCGTGCCTCTCGCACCTGATTGAGAGCAGCCTCCGAGGAAAGATGCACGATGTAAACCGGGGCATGCGCAATTTCCGCCAGCGCGATCGCGCGATTCACCGCCTCCGCTTCGGCAATCGTAGGACGCGTCAGCGCGTGGTACACCGGCGCCGTTTTCCCGTCCGCGAGCGCCTGCTGCACGATCACGTCGATCACGCTGCCGTTCTCCGCATGCATGCAGATCAGCGCGCCATTCTTCGAAGTCTGCTTCAGCGCCTTGAAAATCGTCGCGTCGTCCACCATCAGCACGTTCGGGTAGGCCATGAATAGCTTGAAGCTGGCCACGCCTTCCTTGACCATCTCGTCCATGTCTTCCAGGCCCGCGCCGCCAAGATCGGTCACGATCATGTGCAGGCCGTAATCAATGCATGCTTTGTTCTGCGCTTTTTTCCACCAGGTATCCAGCGCGTCGCGCATTTTTGTGCCGCGCCCCTGAATCGCAAAATCGACGATCGATGTCGTCCCGCCGATTGCGGCGGCGCGTGTGCCGGTTTCAAAATCGTCACTGGAAGTCGTGCCGCCAAACGGCATGTCGAGATGCGTATGTGCATCAATTCCGCCCGGCAGCAACAACATTCCCGTCGCATCCAACGTTTTATGCGCGGTTGCAGCGGCAATTCCGGCGCGAATCTCTTTGATCGTTTCGCCTTCCACCAAAATGTCTGCGGCAAAACTCTTCTCCGCCGTAACTACCGTGCCGTTCCGAATGAGCAGTCCCATCAGTCGTTTTTCCTTCCCAAAGTCGCCGCGCCGCTCGTGCGTTGCTCCCAAGACTGCGATGCCAGATGCGTTTCCACCTGCTCCATCGTGATGCAGTCTTCCACCGGACAAACCAGCGAACACAAATTGCACCCGACACATTCCGCCTCATCCACGCGTGGAATTCGCGAAAGCGGTGTTGGATACGGTTCTTTGCCTTTGCTGGCCGTAGCATGATCCAGCTTGGGAATCGGCGTCATCGAAATCCGTTGCTTACTCTCAGCCTCGTGCATCGCCGGCGTCGCATGATGGCCGTTGCTCTGCCCTGCTCGATCCAGATGAATGCATTGATGCGCGCCATCCCAGCACGCCGTATAACAAAGTTCGCAGCCGATACATTTCTCTTCATGAATGCGCGCCACGATTTTGTAGTTCAGGTTCAGGTGCTTCCACTCCTGCACGCGCGCCAGACTCAGTCCCTGAAAATCTGAAATGTTCGCAAACCCCTTTTCGCGCATCCAGTTCGCAAGCCCGTCGGCCATGTCTTCTACAATCCGGTAGCCGTAATGCATCACTGCCGTACAAACCTGCACATTGCCGCACCCCAGCAAAAGGAATTCCACCGCGTCGCGCCAATCCGAAACGCCGCCAATTCCACTCAAGGGCAGCTTCGCCTCCGGATCGCTCTGCACCTGTTGAACCATATTCAGCGCAATCGGTTTCACGGCAGGCCCGCAATAGCCGCCGTGAGAAGATTTGCCATCCACATTTGGCCGCGGAACAAAAGTATCCAGGTCAATTCCCGTAATCGAATTGATCGTGTTAATCGCTGAAAGCCCGTCCGCGCCGCCGCGTTTGGCCGCACGCGCCACCACGCGAATGTCCGAAATATTTGGAGTCAACTTCACCAGCACAGGTGTGCGAGCCTTTTCTTTCACCCAGCCCGTGATCATTTCCGTGTATTCGGGAACCTGGCCCACGGCGCTTCCCATTCCGCGTTCACTCATGCCATGCGGACACCCGAAATTCAGTTCCAATCCGTCCGCACCGGCATCTTCCGACTGCTTCACGATGGTGTGCCACGCTTCGCGCTTCGATTCGACCATCAGCGAAGCAATCACCGCCTGTTTGGGATAACGCTTCTTAACTTCCGCAATTTCGCGCAGATTCACTTCGAGCGGCCTGTCGGTAATCAGCTCGATGTTGTTAAATCCCATCATCCGCTGGCCATTCCAATCCACGGAAGAATATCGCGACGAAACATTCACAATCGGATCGCCGATCGTTTTCCACACGGCGCCGCCCCACCCCGCGTCAAACGCGCGCATCACTTGCTCGCCGCAATTCGTGGGCGGAGCCGACGCCAGCCAAAAGGGATTCGGCGAGACAATTCCCGCCAGATTGACTGAGAGATTTGGAGTCGTTTTGCGCTCAACCATGAATCTTCTCCAGCAATTGCGCGGCGGCCAGCGCAGCACGCTTTCCATCCGCCACTGCGTCCACCACTTCCCTGCCGCCGTTCACACAATCCCCGCCGGCAAAATATTTTGCATGAGAGGTTTGCCCCGTCGCGCGGTCCACGCTCACTCGGCCATTTTCAAGCTTAACTCCGCGGCAAGCCTGCAAAAACTCGAGCAGCGGCGATTGCCCAATCGCTGAAATCACCATGTCGCAGGGAATTGTGAAGTGCGACCCGGGCAGGTGCCTGAAACTTTGCCCATCCATCTCGACCTTCATGCACTCCATTCCGCTAATTTTCTTTTCATCGCCCACTAGTTTCACCGGCTGCGTCCACCAACGAAACTTCACGCCTTCTTCTCTCGCATGTTCGTATTCAAACAAAAAAGCGGACATGCTCGATTCATCTCGCCGGTAAACAATCTGCACATCCTGCGCCCCAAGCCGTACCGCGGCGCGCGCCGCGTCTATGGCCGTGTTTCCGGCGCCCAACACCACAACGCGGCCACCCACTTTCAGATTTCTGCCTGTTTTGTACTCTTCAATGAATTTCAGAGCATCCACGACTCCAGGCAGTTCTTCTCCGGGGATTCCCAGCAAACGAATCTTGCCAAGTCCCACGCCCAGAAAAATAAAATCGAACTCTCTCTCCAACGCCGCCAAGGCTGCTTCTCCGCTGATGTTGCGGCCAAACTGGAAATCCACTCCAAGCTCGCGGATCAAATCTATCTCCCGCAAACTGTCGCTCGCGCGCAGCTTGTATTCCGCCACTCCATACGTATTCAACCCGCCGGGCAGAGGCTTGCGTTCAAAAATCGCGGCCGAAAATCCGCGCTGGCGCAGTTCTGCGGCAAACGCAAGCGACGCGGGCCCTGCGCCGATGCACGCGACTTTTCCTGCGCGCCGTTCCGTCGTCTTCGCCGCAAGCACCGCTCCGTTCCGATAAAACGCATCCATCGCAAAGCGCTGCAGCCGCCCAATCTCAATCGGCTGTTTGTTGTAGCGGTGATAAACGCACGCGCCTTCGCAAAGCACGTCTACCGGACAAACGCGCGAACAGCTCGCCCCCAAAATATTCGCATCCAGAATCGTCAGCGCAGATCCGCGCAAATTTCCCTGTGAAATTTTCTTGATGAAGCGAGGGACGTCGATATGCGTGGGGCATGCTGCCGTACAAGGTGCGTCGAAACAGTACAAACACCGGTTCGCTTCAATCGTGGCACCGCTCTTGTCAAACGGCGGATGGATGTCCGGAAATCGCGCAGTAACTTCCGGATTCTCTTCGTACTTGTTCCCCGTGGACACATCACCCTCCTGGGCGATGCAACTCCGCAACTCCCATCATCCAATGCCGCTTATTCTTTCCGATACTATAGCGCCGCTGCGGCAAATAATTCTCTTTCGTTCCAGCAGCGCATCATGCGAATCGCCGCACGCGTATAATGCACACGATGAACCATCCGCTGGATCATTCCGCCATGCTTGCCGTAGCCATTGCCGAAGCGCGCCAAGGCCTCGCGGAAGGCGGCATTCCCATCGGTGCGGCAATTTTTGACGCTAGCGGAAATCTCGTCGGCTCCGGCCACAATCGCCGCGTGCAAAACGGCGATCCTTCCCTCCACGGCGAAACCGACGCCTTCCGCAACGCCGGCCGCCAGCGTAGCTACCGCAACCTCATCATGGTCACCACGCTCGCCCCCTGCTGGTATTGCAGCGGCCTTGTCCGCCAGTTCGGATTCGGCAAAGTCATCGTCGGCGAAAGACGCAACTTTCAAGGCGGCGCAGACTGGCTCCGTTCCCTCGGAATCGAAGTCATCGATCTCAACTCCGCCGAATGTTTCGAACTCCTCGCAAACTACATCCGTGAAAATCCTGCCGTATGGAACGAAGACATCGGCGAAGAATAGCCGTCCGATTGCCGCACTCGAATTCTTCTCCGCGTTCTCTGTGATCTCTGTGTTGAGAAAACATTCACGACTAACGCAGCCGGCCCCATCTCGCACAAGCCAAGGGGACTACAATTTCGTTTGGTGGATTCTAGAACAATCCGGCTTTGTTCCAGGCTTGAACTTCTGCCTCTACGGAGAAAACGTCCTGTCGGCGCGAGGCAAATCTACCATCAAGTTCATAGGCATTTTTCTCCAGCGGAATGGCCTCATACGATCCGCCATTCAAAAAGCCCTTCACGTACTTTTGAGCAAAGCCCTCAAGTCCGAATTTTTCGTATTGGACAACATGCACAAGCTCATGGAACAACAACCGATCGGAAAAAGGCTCGTGGGACACCACCGTATCAACAAGGGTAATCGCCGCCATGCGCGCAAAATTGGGCAAGTCCTCGGCTCCAAATCCGAATTGCCCAAGCTGACTGTAGAACGGCGGATTGCCGATTCGCTCGCGTTTCAGAACTAGGACTCTTGCAGTAAGCGCGGAGTTCGGGAAGAACGGACGCATCGCCGTCGCCTGTGCATCGCTTAATGGCGCAGCGCGATCTCGATACATTTTGCGCAAATCGGAAATGTATTCGCTCACCTGCTGAACAATCCACGCAATCTGGAAACTGGCAAGCTGCGGCAGTGGCACAAAACCTCCGGTCTATTTAAACTCTCCCGTCTCCGCCCATTCTCCGCGAACTCGGCGCCCGCCTTATCATTTTTCTTTCAAGGGTCATCAAAGACCGCAACTCCTTCTTGCCTAAGACCTTATCTCTCCGTTCGAACAAATTTCCACAGCTCATTCGAATTACCCATCAATTAATTGTTGCTTTATTGAACTAACCTTGCTACTCTGTCCGGTGTAACTTGCCTCAACCCGCTCTGTCGTTCCTTCCATTCACTGGATCAAATCGCCCGCCTTCGGCCTTGCACTCTCAGCCTCTAACCCCCTTTAGATTCAACACATACAGATTTGATAGAAAACAAAGGACTTTAAGTTCCTTTAGAATCAACACTTACGAAAAAAGGGGAGGGGGGTGCCAGTTATGGTTAAACAGCTACCTCTTCTCTGACGCTACGCGTTCCTGGAAGCGGAATGAAGCCAGGCTCGGCGGACATGCCGAGTGTTCAATTTTCTTCCGAGTCGAGACGTTTTTGCGGATCAACGAAGAGCCAGCACAAAGCGCCGCACAGGCACAGTACCGCGGCCACAAGAAACGCGGACGTCCAGCCGAACCAGGAAGCAATCAAGGGAGTCAGCGACGCCGTAATCACGCCGCCGATCTGATTCCCCATGTTCATGAATCCCGAAACGCTGCCGGAAGAAGCTCCGCCAATATCCGCGGTCACCGACCAGAACGAACTCTGCGAAAGGTAGAGCGCGCCAGCCCCGCCGGCGAGCACGAAAATCGCCACCTGCGTATTCTGCGCGCGCGAGCCGATCACCAGAAAAATCGCAGCCAGAACCATTGCGAAGACCGCCACGCCGCCGCGTCCTGCGCGCGAACCCTTGCTCTTTGCAATGGCATCGCTTACGAAGCCTCCGAGCGGAGAGCAGATCGCCATCGCAATAAACGGCAACATCGAATAGAGCGCGCTCGCTTTCAAATTCAGTCCGCGCACTTTAGCAAGGTAAATAAAAAACCAATTAAAAAATATCCACGCGACATAGCCGTAAGTGAAGTAGCTCAGAGTGACGGCAAGAACTTCCTTGCTTTGCAACATTCTTGCCCAGGAAATCAGTTTCGGTTTCTGTTGAAACGAAGGGGTTGGCAATCCTGCTTTGATTTTCGCAAGTTCGCTTGCCGAAACCTCTGGATGCTCTTCCGGAGTATTTCGCGCAATCAGGTACCACACAAAACCCACAATCAGTCCCAGAGCCGCACATACAAGAAAAGAACTGCGCCAGCCATGGCGCAACATGATGTACGTGATCAGTGGCGGCGTAAATCCGGCGCCAACTCCAACGCCGGAGAAAATGAATCCGTTCGCAAGTCCGCGCTCGGAGCTGGGAATCCAGCGCGCCACAAATTGATTCGATGCGGGATACATCACCGCTTCGCCGGCGCCCAAAGCGAAACGCAAAGGGATGAGTACCAGCAGAGCCGCGTGAAAACCATGGGGAACAATCGCCGTGAGCGCGGAGAAGATTCCCCACCAGACTACGGCAAGCGCGAGGACTCGTCTCGCGCCGAGTTTGTCCGCGAGCCTTCCGCCAGGAGTTTGAAACAGTGCATAGCCCGCGAGGAACGCGCTGAAAATCCATCCGAGTTGAATATTGGAAAGGCGAAATTCGCTTTGCAGGAGAGGGCCCGCAATCGCAATATTCACTCGGTCGAGGTAAGCTACGGCGCTGAGCACAAACAGCCAAAAGATCAGCGCCCAGCGAATGTGGCTTGTTTTTCCGGCGGTCAAGTGCACTCCCCGTTTTCCTTATTTCTTCACAACAGCCGCGATGCAATTGATCTCGACGAGCGATTCGCCGGGAAGGCCGGCAACGGCAACCGTGGTGCGGGCCGGGCCGCCATTCGGAAAATACGTTTTGAACACGGAGTTCATGCCGTCGTAATAGTCGAGCTTCGCGAGGAAAACGGTGAGTTGCAGAATGCTATCCATCGTGCCGCCGCCCGCTTCGATGGTCGCTTTCACGCCTTCCATCACCATTTTGGTGTGCATTTCAATCGTGGGAGTCTTTCCCGCGTCGGATTTGTCGCCGCGGGAGTGTGCGCCTTGCCCCGCAATGTAAATCAAACCGTTGTGAATAATCAGCGGCGTGATGAAACCCTTGTCAGCTGGCTTGCCGTTGCTGTCGAGTTTCTGTATGCCGCCTTGTCCTTGTTCCGCAGTCGCGGGAGCGGCGGCAGCGAAACCGGCAATTCCCAGGCTGGGGAAAAGTGCGGCCAATTTTGCGGCGAAACCACGGCGCGTTGTGAGATTGGAAAACATTTCTATCCTCCTGTTCGATTCGAGAGATTTGGATTCCTAGGGCAAAGCAAAACTAAAAACGTCGCTTCCCGCCGCGATGGCAAAGTACTGCTTGCCATTCACCGCGTAACTCATGGGCGAAGCGTGAATCGGCTGACCGGTGTTGAAGTGCCAGAGCGGCTTTCCGGTTTTTGCCTCGACAGCTTCAAAGGATTCGGAGTTGTCGCCGAAGAAAACGAGGCCGGTTGCGGTGGTCATTGTGCCTGCGGAGGACCAGCGTCCGCCGCTTGCTTGCAGATATTTCCAGCGGAAAGTCGCTGTGTCGAGATCGAACGCGAGAAGACTTTTGTAGCCGTGTTCTCCGGGAGGGCGGCGGGAACCCGTGGCGTAATACGTTTCGCCTTCCTTGAATTCCTGCGCACCGGAGAGAAGAACAGTGCACTCTTCCTGCGACATGAAGAAAAGAGTGCGGGTTTCCGGATTGAACGAAGGGGAAAACCAGTTCGTCGCGCCGGAAAATCCGGGGCAAACCTTCATGCCCTCGGGCGTGGGGCGAGCATTGTCTTTGTCTATGATTGGGCGGCCTTTCTGGTCGATGCCTTTTGCCCAATTCAATTTTTCGGCGAAGCGCGTGGCGGAGAGAAATTCGCCCGTGGCACGATCGAGAACGTAGATAAAACCGTTTCGATTGGCCTGGACGAGCAATTTTCGCGGTTTGCCTTTGTATTCCGCGTCAACGAGGACGGGAGTTTCGGTTGCATCGTAGTCGTAAAGATCGTGCGGCGTGAATTGAAAATGCCATTTCAATTTACCGGTGTCTGGATCAAGAGCGACTACGCTGCAAGTGTAGAGATCGTCGCCTGGGCGTCCCTCGCCGTTAAAATCGGGGGAAGCATTGCTGATGCCCCAATAAGTGGTGTTCAGCTCCGGGTCGTACGTGCCGGGCATCCACGCGGTGCCGCCTGCGTGCAGATAGCTGTCGCCGGGCCAACTCTCGGAGCCGGGTTCGCCAGGACCGGGAATCGTCCAAAAGCGCCACAAGAATTTTCCGGTGATGGCGTCATAGGCCGCGATAAATCCGCGGACACCGTCGTCGCCACCGGAGGTTCCGACCAACACTTTTCCGTTAATCACCAGAGGGGCGCTGGTAGCGCCGTAGTTTTTGTTCCAGTCGGCGTAGGCGACATCCCAAAGAAGATTTCCGGAACGCGCGTCAAGGCAAAGCAGATGCGCGTTGTCCGTGTTCATGAAAATGCGCGTTCCCCAAATACCGACTCCGCGATTGTGATGAGCGGAAGCGTCGTCAATCAAGCCCTGCGTGATGGGGCGGGAATAGTGCCAAATCGTGCGGCCGGTGCGCGCGTCCACGGCGTACGCATCGTTCATCGCGGTGATGAACATGACGCCGTTCACGACGACTGGAGTTACTTCGAGAGCGTCTGCGCGAGGAACATGAAAAGCCCATTGCGCGCGAAGCGATTCGACGTTGGACGGAGTGACCTGAGTGAGACTTGTGAAACGGCGGCCGGTGTAATCGCCGTTGTAAGAGGGCCAGTTCGCGGCGACGGGAGCAGCGATGAGGTCGGAGTGTTTTATGTCAATTGTTGCGGAAACAGGAGAATCCGCCTGCGATTGCGCGCGAGCGAGCTGCGGCAATAGAAGTGAGGAGATGCCGACAAGTACCAAATTGCTGAGCCACCGGTTCATTCGCTATTCGCACTCCTGGAAAACTTGTAACGCGTGCTTCCAAAACGCAGATGAAACTCGCTCAGCGAAAGGTTGCGGCCATTGAAGTTCGCGTCATTGGTTGCGGTGCGCGGCTGGCAGGACGCTCTGGCACGGTTCGAGTGTGACTGGTTTCCGGCCCCTGATAGCCCAATTCGCGCGAGATGCGAAGGCCCGCTTCCTGGATGAGCGGGGCCAGCTGACGCAGGCGCGGAATGGCCATGCGAACGGCGGGAGCGGTGAGGCTGAGACTGGCGTTGACTTGGCCGGCGTGATCCCAGATGGGCGCAGCGACACAGCGAATGTGAGGTTCATGTTCTTCGAGATCGAAGGCGTGGCCCGCTTTCCGCACGCGAATCAGGTGCTGCTCGAGTTCTGGAATCGTAGCGATGGTGTTTGGGGTCAAACGCTTTGGTTCGATTTGCGGGAGGATCTTAGCGAGTTCTTCCGGGGGCATGTGAGCGAGAAGAATCTTGCCGACGGCGGTGCAATAGAGCGGAACGGAAGCGCCGATGCGGGAAAAAATTCGCAAGTGTTCCGGGGAATCGAGTTTTTCGACGTACACGGCGGTGTTGCCCTGCCGGACGGTGAGGTGAATCGTTTCGCGGGTGTGTTGATTGAGCGCCTGCAGATAAGGAAGACTGAGGCGGCGAATATCCAATTGCCCGAGAGCGGCGTGGCCGATGGAGAAACAGGCGATTCCCAGATGATATTTTCCGTTGCCGCCGCAATCGAGGAATCCGGCTTCTTCCAGGTTCACCAGGAAGCGATGAACGGTGCTAACGGGGAGGCCGGAAAGTTTCGTGACTTCGCTTGCGGAGAGTCCGTTAGGCGTTTGTGAAAACAAACTGAGCAGGCGCAGACAGCGCTGGACGGAAGTGATTTTGTACGTTCGCTTTTGTACGGGTGACATGTCGTCCCTCCAAGATCCCAACTAAAGTCTTCCGAACTGTTTTACGGCTTCCTGCAACGATCTGTATTTTTCGATGAATGGATACATGGAATGTTCTTTGTTGTCCATTTCCTGA
This sequence comes from Acidobacteriota bacterium, assembly GCA_018268785.1. Classification (GTDB taxonomy): domain Bacteria; phylum Acidobacteriota; class Terriglobia; order Acidiferrales; family UBA7541; genus Acidiferrum. Next base: position 76,354 of record JAFDVY010000004.1, read on the forward strand.
GCGAGCGCCAGAATTTCAGCCGCTTTGGCGCGGGGAACCACGACGACGCCATCCTGATCCGCGGCAACGATATCGCCGGGTTGGACTTGTACTCCGTCGCAAATCATGGAGATATTTGCGCCGCCAAACTTGTAGTGGCCAATGGAAGTGGAAGGAACTGGGCCGAGCGCGTAGACGGGAAAGCCGATGCGCTTGAGCTGGGCGACGTCGCGCACACCGCCGTCAATGATGGCCCCGGCGTATCCGCGCGCGTACATTGCGGTACCCATCAAGCCGCCCATTCCGGCGATATCGGCGCCGCCTTCGACGGTCATTACGTAGACGGAATCTTTTGCACCGGCGTCAATTGCGGCGATCATGCCGGCCAGGGCGTTGGGATCCTTGTTGCCTTCGTCCTTTTTAAGGAGGACGGTAACTGCGTAGCCAGCAAATTTCGCGGGGAAAATAGCCTGCATGCGGTGGGACATGTAGATTTTCGAGCCGAGAATTTTCTCGGCTGCGTCGGAGACGGAAGCAACTTCCACATGGCGAAAACCATCGAGGAGAGCGTCCGGAGCCGGTTGCGCAGAGGGCGGCTGATTTTGAGCGTTGACTGGCGATTTGGCGAGGAAGGCGGCTCCTGCGAGAGCCACGATGGAAAAAGACAAAACGCTGGCAGCGAAGAGATGATGAGCGCGACGCAGAGGCTGGTTCATGGCTTCCCCCAGAGGAGCATTGAAAAGCACACTTTATCATTAGTCTAAAATCGTTTAAAAGAGAAGATTTTAGTGGTGGAAAGGGCAATTCGATTAAGCGGCAAATTGCAGAATACGCGCAAAGCAGTGCTTCGCTGGAAGGGGCGATCCATTGGCGCTTTTAAACCGACAAGACACGAAATGGTTTGACAGGACTGTGGGCATCTGGTGTATAGACGTTGTGGATTGCGGTGAAGCTGGCTGGGCAAAGTTTTTTGGCTTTTTCACTGGGTGAAAATGAAATCCTTGTTGAATGAGAAGCGGCAAGTAAATTGGAAGCCGAGGCCAGCGTTATTCGTATGCGCGGCGGCCGTTGTCCTGATCTGGGCGGGCAAATCGTTTGGGCAGGGCGAGGAGCAGGCCGCCGGCAAGAAAACTTACGCTGCGAGCTGCGCGGGATGCCATGGACTGGACGGCAAAGGCGGAGAGCGCGCGCCGGACATTGCGACGCGGCCTCAAGTGCGGCAGTTTTCCGATGCCGCGATCCTGGAGGTGCTGCAAAAGGGCGTGCCAAATACAACCATGCCAGCGTTCAGTTTTCTGGATGTGAAGACGAGAAAGGCGGTGGTGGCCTATTTGAGGACGCTGCAAGGCGCGACGACCGAGGTGAACTTGCCTGGCGACGCGCAACGGGGGCAAGAACTTTTTTTTGGCAAAGGCGGGTGTTCGAGCTGCCACATGATTCAGGGACAGGGCGGGTTTTTCGGTTCAGACCTGGGCAAGTATGCGCAGGGGCGGTCTCCGGAAGCGGTGCGCGAGGCGATTGTGGCACCGAACCGCGAGCTTGAACCGCGGCGGCGAACGATTGTGGCTACTCTGGCGAATGGAACGACGCTGGAAGGATTGGCGCGGAACGAAGATAACTTTTCGCTGCAACTTCTAACGCCGGATGGCGTTATTCATCTTTTACCGAAAAATTCTCTGGCAAAACTTTCCTATCTTGAGCGGTCGCCGATGCCCGCCGATTACGGAACGAAGCTTTCCGCGGCAGAGTTGGACGACCTTGTGAAGTATTTGTCTTCGTTTGCAAAGGAGCCAAAGAACAATTCGAAATACGATGACGGAGAAGAAGATGAATGAACTCGTTTTGCCGAGGCGGATGGCGTGTGCTGGAGTCTTGCTTTGTTTTGCGTGCGTTGCCGGCTCGCAAACTCCACAGCGGCAATTTGCGCTGAAGACGGAAACGCCGAAATTCCGGGAATTGATTGACGAGAAGGCGCAACTCTCCAAAGTGGCGGGAGGATTTGGATTCACGGAGGGACCAGTTTGGGACGAACGGGGATTTTTGTATGTCAGCGACGAGGAGCAAAACAAGATTTACAGAGTGACGGAAGATGGGCGGAAGGAAGAAGTGATTTCGCTGGGCGATCCGGATGGGAATGCGTATGACCGAAAGCTGCGGTTGATCGACTGCGCGAGCGTATTGCGAGCAATTATTGCGGTGACGCCTGAAGGGAAATACACGGTTCTTGCGGATAAATTTGAGGGAAAGAAATTCAACAGCCCCAATGACGTGATTACAGGGCCTGATGGGGCGCTTTATTTTACGGACCCGACGCTCGATCTGGTGAAGGGTGAAACGCAGGAGATTCCCTATCAAGGCGTTTACCGCCTGGATGAAAAAGGAAATGTGCGGCTACTGACGAAGGAATTGACGCAGCCGAATGGGCTGGCGTTTTCTCCCGACGGAAAGAAATTTTATGTTGACGACAGCGAGCAGCGGAACATTCGCGTTTACGACGTGAATGCGGACGGTTCGCTTTCGAACGGGCGCATTTTCGGAGCGGAGCCGGGCGGGAAGCATGACGGGGTGCCGGACGGGATGCGGGTGGACGAAGCGGGAAATATTTTTGTGACCGGCCCGAAAGGGATCTGGGTTTGGGATGCCGAGGGGCATCACCTGGGAACGATTGAAATGCCGGAGCAGCCCGCGAATCTGATTTGGGGCGGCAAGGATTACGACACGCTTTACATTACGGCGACGACGTCCGTGTACAAATTGAGGACGAAGACGCGCGGCTTTGTGCCTTATCTGGCGAAATTACAAGGACAGAAATAAAAGTTATCCAAGCAATTTCATAAATAGCCAAGGAACGAACAAGCGCCCTTTTTCAGTGGCTAAAGCCGCATTTTCCGCGTCACTGCGCGGGGGCTGAAGCCCCACCTCCTAAACAGCAATTGTGTTGTTATTGTTTCGGCTGGGTGCGGACTGCGATGAGCGACATTTGCTCAAGGTCCGGATACTGCTCGTCTTCGTTCGGTTTGCGATCGCTCGCCGGGGCGATTTGCTGGACATTGACGCGAGCGGGGGGAATCGCGGCGAAATATTTGCGGTAGACCCTTTCGAATTGAGGAGCGTCGGAGAGATCGTCGAGATAAACAGTTGTGAAGACAACTTGATCGAACCTCATGCCGGCTTCTTCGAGATTATCGAGCTGGTTGCGCATGGTTTGGTGGGTCTGGCTTGAAGTGGTTGCAGCGTAGACGCCGTCATAGGGACCCGGGATGAAGCCGCTTTTTGCCGAGCAGTAGAGAGTGTCTCCAGCAAAGACGCAGGGACTTGCGGTCGGGCTTGGCGGCATGTTTTTGGGGCGAATCGCGTGGCGCCGGCTAAGATCGCGCACGGCGACGCCGGTATAGGCGATGCGAACGCCGCCGGGAAGGCTTGAGACCTGAATGGTGGCGCGACCTGGGGTGTTGCCGAATTCGAAGCGCCTGGCGTATTCCACATTCATAGTGTGCATGGGGATTTCGTGAGTGAGGTAAGGATTCACGAAGACCATATTGGCGAGCTTGAGGCCTGCGCTTTCGACCACGGATTTCAATCTGTCGAGAGCGAAATTGACCTGAGCGCCGGGATCGTCTGGAATTTTTCCGGTGGCGGGATCTTTTCCCTGTGCGGCAGAGACGAAGAGGCGATCGTGCGTAAGGACGGCGGGGGCGTAGCCCTTTTCGAAGTTTTCACCGGGGACATAGACCGGTTTGAGACCAGTAAGGTCCTGCACGGCGACTGCGGTGATTTCGAGGGGCGGCTCAGGCACGCGAGCCACACCGAGAATGGCGCGTGCCGGAGATGAATTTGAAAAATATTCGGCGAACACTTTGTCCACTTGGCCGGAGGCGCGAATGTCTTCGAGATAGACCTGAAGATAGACGACGTGATCGAGTGTGAGACCAGCGGCTTCGACGACGGCTTTGACGTTGTCGAGGGCCTGACGAATTTGTGCCGGAGTATCGGGCGGCAGAGTTCCATCGGTGCGTCGGGGGCCCTGGCCGGAGATGTAAAGATAACCGTCGGCGAGAATGCCCGGGGAATTCAGATTGTTCGCGGACGAGGGCAGGTTCTTCGGCGAAACGGCTTTGATTTGGGCTGTGGCGTTTGAGGCGCAGATCAAGAGCAATACTGTTGCGAGCGACTTCATACGGCCTTCCCTTTGCGGGCAGCACTCAAGAGTTCTCGCAATCTCTGGCCGACGATCATTTCCTCGCCGTCCTGAATCGTCATGGAAACGAGTTCGATGTGGTCGACGCGCGGCGGGCGCTCTTTGCGCGTGGGCTTCGCTTTCTGGATGCCTTCGTGGACGGCGGGAACGAGGCTTGGGTTGTCCGCGCCAAGAACTTCGATGACTGGGGCGCCGGCGCGCAACTGATCGACGCAATCCTGAATCGAGTAACCCCAGGCGTCCTGATCCCAGGAAACTTTTAGCGTGGGATAGCGATTGCCATCTTCGGGAATATAGACACTCGTGGTTACGCCGGGAACGGTTTCCACGAGCTTTGCGATGCGATCAATGCGGGCGTTCCATTCGTCGTAGAGTTTTTTGGGATCGATCTTGAGCCAGGTTTCGACTGCGGCGATGCAACCGACGATTTCTTCCTTGCCGACTTTCATAGGCCGGCAGACGGCGCCTTCCCACGGAGCAGAGTTGCGCATGCCGGCTTCGATCAAATCCTTTCTGCCCAAGAGCACGCCACTGCATTGCGGCCCCTGCAAACCTTTGCCGCCGGAGAACGTATAGAGATCGATTTTCATTTGGGCGTAGAGTCTGAGATTTTCTGCGGGCGGAATTCCGGCGGCGTCATCGAGCAGCATGGGGATGTTGCGGGATTTTGCGATGGCGAGTTGCTTCGCCAGTTTATCGCCGAGGTCGGTGGTATAGATCATGGCCGTTTTGCCGTTGATAGCGCTGGCAATTTCTTCGGGAGTTTCCACGAGAATCAGTTTGGCGCCGGTGAGGCGAATGGCGCTGTCAAACGCGCTGCGGCCACCAACCATGATGACTTCGTGTTTCATGCCGGTGGTGTCCGGCAGTTGCCAGATCTTTGCCGGGTCCGTGCCCGCCATGCAGGCCGCGGCCGCGGTGGACATCGAACCGGCAGCGCCCGAAGTGACCATGCCGGATTCTGCGCCAGTGAGTTCGGCTAACCTGCGACCCGCGGCATGCTGCAGGTCGACCATATTGACGAAATGGCGCGACGCCTCGACTTGAGCCGCGCGAACTTCCGGAAATTGGAGCGAGCCGCTGAGATACGTCCAGGTGCCGCGGCAATTGATGACCGTTTTTACTCCAAGCTTTGTGTACACATTTTCATCCGTGGGCAAGCCGACGGCAGCGGCGGACTTCGCGTACAGATTCTGCGCGGCGATTTGCGCAAGCAGCGGCGAAGCTGCGAGATATTTCATAAAGCTGCGACGGTTCGATCCTTGCGAGCGAGACATGCGTTCCTCCGTTTTCACCTTGCTTTGAAATTTACTTTGTGAAGATCAACGTGCCGAAATGTTCGGGCACATGGTTGGGGTCGCGATTGACGACGCAGGTTTGCTGCCAGCACATGAAATGGCGCACGGGGTCTTCGCCGAGGCCGTCAATGCGATACAGATTGACGCGCCATTTTGTGCCGGGCTTGATGGGCTGCTGGCTTACGGATTTGAGAGGAACGCGCGCCGCGGCGTACCAAATATGATTTTTTTCGTCGATTCGGCCCTGACGCTGCCAGCCGGAATTCCATTCGGCGGTGGACTTGTCCGTTCCCAAGTCGATGTCCAGATCAACCCAATCGCCGGTCGGAGCAATTTCAAATTCCTTGTAGCGCTTGATGTTCGTCCAATCGTCGCCGAGGAAAAATTCGACGACGTCGCGATCCCAAAGTTTGAGGCGGTCTTTGCTGTTATCGGGGGGGAGCCAGAGATTGAGTTCGGTGTATGGAGAAATGAACAGAAGATAGAGATCGTCGCCGGTCCAAAATGCACGGACTTCCGTTTTGAGTTTGGGATAGTCGAGTTTTTGCGAGCAGTCTTTTTCGATCCAGGTGGTCGCGGCGTGCGCCCAAGTTGGCGAATGCGGGTCGGTGTTCAATTCGGGCGCTTTTGCGACGTACGGAACCGAAAACACGGCGAATGGGGCCGAGACTTCGCAGGCCTCGTAGGCGACGGCTGCGAGCGGCATCAGAAGCAAGGAGAAAACAAGCATTTTCGTGAGTTTCATGCGATTAGGGGCGGGGCGCGTTTCTCAACTCCGGCGAAATCTGAAAAGCCTTTTCAAATTCCGCGCTTGCCGCCTCCTCCTTTCCATCTTGTTTGAGAGCAATAGCAAGGTTGTAGTGGGCTTCCGCGTAGCCGGGTTTGAGGCGAACGGCTTCGGAGAATTCGGATTGGGCTTTGCGCGGGTCGCCGGATTGCAGGAGCACGAGGCCAAGATTATTGTGCGCTTCGGCGAAGTTTGGTTCGCGGCGGAGGAGTTCGCGGAAGACGTTTGCGGCTCCGTTGAAATCGTTCTTTTGCGCGAGAACCAGGCCCAATTGAATTCGCGCGTCAGTGTACTTGGGATTGAGGCTGATGGCTTGTTGCAAGTCAGGGATGCTTTGATCGAGCGCTCCGGTTTGCGCGAGAGCGAGGCCCAGATTGTAATGGGCTTCGGCCAAATCCGGATCAGACATGACGGCATTGCGAAATTCGGCGATTGCTCTCTGGGAATCGTTTTGGCGCCAGTAGATGAGGCCGAGGCGCGAATGTGCTTGCGCGTAATCGGGCTGGAGGTCGAGCGATTTCTGGTAAGCGGCGATGGCGCCGGGGATGTCGCCCTTTCGCTCGCGAACGATGCCGAGGTAGAAGTGGCCGGTGGGAAGAGTGGGGCTTTTCTCGATGGATTTTTCGAAGAGAGATTGCGCTTCGTCGAGATTTTGTTTGTCCAGCGCGCTTACGCCGTCGAGAATCAATTTTTTGGATTCCGCGAGGAGAGAACGAAACTCGTGGAGTTTGCTTAGTTCTTCGAGTTCTTTCTTGGCTTCGGCGGTTTGGCCCTGAGCGCGCAGGGCGAGGCCCAGGTTGTAGCGCGCGTCTTCCAGATCTGGCTTGAGCTCAATCGCCTTTTGAAACGCGGCGATGGCGCCGGCGATGTCACCGCCAGCTTTCAATTCCTTGCCGAGATTGCTTTGCGCGACAGGATCGTTTGGATCGAGTTCGACGGCTTTGCGAAATTCGGAGAGAGCTCCCGCATGATTGCCCTGGCGGCGAAGCACGACGCCGAGCATGAGGTGCGCAGGAGCAGACTGCGGGTTCATCTGGATCGCGGTGCGAAATTCCAAGGCAGCGGCAGATAAATTGCCAAGCTGACCTTCCGCAAGGCCTTTTTCGAAATGGAGATCCGCGGAAGGCTTGATCGCCAACGCTTTTTGGAGCTCGGTTTTTGCGGCGAACGAATTGTTTTCCTGGGCGTAAATACGCGCCAGCAATCTGTGAGCGCCTGCATTGGCGGGGGCCAGCGCGATTGCCCGGCTTAGCTCCTTTTTCGCGGCATCGAAATCGTGCAAATCATAGAGAGAAGATGCGAGGGCAAAATGGGCTTCGGCCCATTTCGGTTTGAGTTTTAACGCAGCCTGGAACTCGTCAACGGCCTGGTGAGAATCGCCTTTGTAGGTGAGAGCGAGCGCCAAGTTGTAGTGCGTTTCGGAATCGTTGGGTTCGAGTTCGAGCGCCTTCTGGTAGTTCACGATGGCCTGATCCCAGGATTTATTGCGAGAAAATTCCAGAGCGCGTTGCCGATAGTCTTGCGCGGACTGCGCAAGAGAAATCGAGCAGGCGAATAAACCAATCACGAGAAATCGAAAAAGCGGGCCCATGCAACGAAGCATATCAGGCGGAGCGACTCAATGCGCTCCGCCTGACAGCTCGAAGGTTACCAGTAGAATTTGGCGCTGATCTGACCGATGCGCGGAGGCTGAGCGCTGGTAACTATTCCAAAGGAGCTGGGGTCATTAATATTGCCCCCGGGGTTGTTAAATTGCGCGTGATTGAAGATGTTGAAGAATTCGACGCGAATATCAAAGGCGATTGCTTCCTTGATCTGCGTCCTCTTCAGGAACCCGAAGTCGGAATTGTTAAATCCAGGGCCGTGAAAGAACCTGCGGTTTGAAGTGCCAAATGTTCCAAATGTCGAGTTTGGAGCAAACGCACCGGGCAGGAAGTAACATCCGGTCCCCGAGCCTGGTGTGTTGGGGTCATAAGTTGGGCAGGCGGTATTCACTTTGCGGGGGTCCAAGATTTGCACGGGCCCCACGCGATCAGGCATGTCCGTGGCAGGACTGCCAGTTAAGGAAATGTCATCGTTGGATTGGTTCATTTGGATCGGAAATCCCGTCGCGAACCGGGTGATTCCCTGCATTTGCCAGCCTTGGGTCAGGCGCTTCGGCAAATTCTTAAACGCCCGATCGAACGGAATGGCCCAAACGTAGCTGACCACGAAATTGTGGGTTATGTCTGAGGAGGAAAGGCCACGACTTAACTTTGGATTTGCGAAATTCACCAAATCGCCGAAGGCGGAGGAATCATCTATTGCTTTGGAGAAGGTGTAAGCCGCCAGGAACGTGAAATCGTTGGCTTTGCGTTCCACAGTGATTTCGCCGGCATGATAGATGGAATTGGCGGTGGTCAGCGTGTTGGTGTTGCCGGAGCCGAAACAGATCTGCGCTCCACCTGCGCAGAAATTGGGGTTCAGGAGCGTGTGCCGGGTGCTGTAAACACATCCCGCAAGGGGCACTGTCGTTGGCGAGTCACAAGGAACGGCTGCTGAGGGCAGTTGGAAAACATCGTTCTCCTGGCCTGGCCCACAGCCCGCACTGCCGCCGTTGGTGACATCGATGGCACCTTGCGCGGTCAGTTGCTGACAGAGAGCGGGATCGCCGGGATTGGATTCGTTCTGCGTGATCAAATGATGACCACCTGTGCCCACGTAGGCCAACGTCAGCACGGTTGATTTGCTCAACTCGCGCTGGATGGAGAAATTGAAGTGCTCGCCGTAGGGCAAACGGTTGTGAATGTTGTAGCCGGGGAAAAAGTTAAGTGGCTCGTAAACCGAAAAATCGAGAGTTTGATTCGATGGAGCGCCGGGAATTGGCGCAGTGAATGGGAAGCGCTGTCCCAGAGGGGCGCCACTTGCCCGAATCCTGAATGGCTCGTCGAACATCACGGAAACGGGCGAGGTCCAGTAAAGTCCAAACGGTGCATCCGCAACTTCGTAGAAGAGGTTCAAGTCTTCCACCGACGTGTAATAGATGCCGTAAGCAGCGCGAATGCTGGTCTTGCCGGGACCGCCAAAAATCTTGCCGAGCGGCCCATCACTAAATCCGGGCGAATAGGCGAACCCGAGGCGCGGAGCAAAATTTTTGTACCTTGTTGGGGCAAGGGTCTTGGGAATCCCCGGGTCACCGGGGAAAACCAAACCCGTCGGGGAAAGCGGGAATACCTTAGATTGCAATCCTGGCACGAAGGTCTGAATTTTTCCCTGCGTGTCATACCAGGGCATGCTGACTTCCCAGCGCAAGCCGAGGTTCAACGTGAGGTTGGGCTTCACCTTCCAAGAATCCTGCGCAAAGGCGCCGCCATAGCGTGTGCGTGAATCCAAGAGCTGCAGGGCCGCTTGCGTGTATGGGCCGTTGGAACCGACGTTGGAAGTGGCACCGAGAAGGAAATCGGCAACGTCGCTTCCTGTTACGGTGCCATCGAAGACAAATTGGCCGTTCGGGCTGGCGTAGTTGCGTTCGTTCACCTGCAAGTAGCGGAACTCTCCGCCGAATTTCCAAGTATGTTTTCCTATGCTCTTCGAGAACGCATCGCTTGCCACATAGGTCGTGTTGGGCTGAAACGTATTCAGAGTGGGGTAACCAAGATTCAGGCCAATCAGGCTCATGCTGATCTGTGGCGCATATTCCTTGTATCCGGCAAGAGGAATGATTCCGAAATTGCCTCCCGTCACGAAACCAAGGGAAGCCAGGGTAGGAAACGCTCCAGCGGGATTGTCCTTATGCAATGCAGTCCGGAAAAAGCTAACCCGGGCTTCGTTCACGGCAGTGGTCCCAATCGTCTTGATGTTGCTCATCACGAATGTTTGCGCACGCGAAGAAGTCGAAGCCGGGAATCCCGGCACATTGGCGAAACCAGCCAAGGCGTTATTCACGGTGGTGTTGTCAATGTGGTAGTACCAAGACCAGTTTCCCGTTTTTTGATTGTTAAGATCGACGCGCTCTCCAAATTTGTTGTCCGTTGTAGAGTTCTTGCCGCTGTTGTCTACGAAATTGTTCTGGCTCGCTGAGTTCGTCGCATTGGGGATTAATGGAAGATAGTTGGTGGATGGCGTTGCCCACGCGTTTTGCGGAATCGAGCCACCGGCAAATACGCACTGGCCGATACTCGGACCAGTTGCCGGGCAGGGATCCAAGCGGTAGCCCAATACCGGAACGCTCGGATCAATAACCTTGATCTGGGCGTACGGTTCTCCCGGATTCACGGTGTACCCAAGCCTGCTCGAAAGGACCTGAGCCCAATAAGACCCATCGACAGAGGTTGGTATTGGATTTCCGTTGCTATCCGTGGCGGTAAAAAGAGTGGGATCAATATTGCCTTGTCTCTGATCGGCCGTCAGCACCGTTGCGACGGTTTCCGCACCCTGGACTTCTCGCGTGCCTTGATAGTCCGAGAAAAAGAAGAGGTGATTTTTCCAGACGGGACCGCCAAGGACGTATCCGAACTGGTTGCGCCGCAGCTCGGACTTACCGCCGAAAAAATAGTTCTTGGCGTCAAACTTGTCGTTTCGCAGGAATTCGAAAACGTCTCCGTGAAAGCTGTTTGTGCCGGACTTTGTGATCGCGTTCATTACGGCGCCGCTGAATTTTCCATATTCGGCGTCGAAGCTGTTGGTGATGAGACGAAACTCCTCGACCGAGTCCAGGTTGGGAACCAAACCCGCTCCCAGGTTGCGGCCTTCGCTGACATCGCCGCCATTCACAAGAAATGCGTTGGCCGTCTCGCGCTGGCCGTTGACGGAAATATTTCCTGGGTTCAGGCCGCCAGAAACCGGCCGATCCTGCTGGATAGAACCTGAAGTAGCCGGGGCGACGCCCGCTTGCAGACCCAGGAGATCAATGTAACTGCGGCCGTTGAGCGGGAGCGCCAGCATTTTCTTGGAGTCGATCACATCGCCAAGCTGTGTGTTTTCCGTTTGTACCTGGACGGCGTTGGCTGAGATTTCGACTTTTTCGTTTACATTGCCGACGTCCAGCACGATGTCAAAACGCAGCTGGTCGTTTACCTTGAGGACGATGCCCGTCTCATCGAATGGGCGGAAGCCATTCGCGGTCAGACTCAGTCTGTAAGTTCCAACGGGAAGAACGAGGAAACGGAACGTTCCGTCTGCCGCCGAAACGGTCTCCTGCGAAAAATTAGTTTCCGCATTGGTGACAACAACCTTGGCGCCGGCAACGACTCCCTGCGAACGGTCCTTTACCGACCCCAAGATGGAGCCTGTTACGTCCGCACGCGCAGCGCTTGCGCCGACGAAAGCAATCGAAATAAAAAGAAGTAAAAGTCTTGCGATGAAAGACGACTTGACCATAGACACCCCCCTGCGGCCCGTACCTTGTCATGGGGGCTGCGCATGAGTCAAGAAGAGGAACGCCACGTTCTCACTGGATGAAAATTGCTTTCTGGGAGGAAGGACGCTCGTCAAGTGATGACTCGGCAAATTACACAAAAGGCCAGCAATTTCAAAAGAAAAGCAAAGAGATTTGTAAGCAGAACAGACAAGCCACAATGAAAATTGACTCGACCGGTTGGAGCAATTTGACTCCAGCGCATGGCGATTTGGACGAAAAACGCAAAGAGGCCAGCGCGTATAAAGAGAATAGGTTCAAATGGGCAGGAATGGAAAGGATGGCCGGGGGAAAATGGCGTGCGGGCTAAAAGTTGTACGGGCAGATGGCTGCAACCTGAATTGAGGCGTTGTTTGGAGCGCAACGGCTGACGAGGGTTCGGCGCTGAAGATTGGCGCTACGGAATCAAAAGACAGAAAACGCGTGGAAGGGGTTGAAAAGAATGGTCGGGGCGAGTGGATTTGAACCACCGGCCTCCTGCTCCCGAAGCAGGCGCGCTAGCCAGGCTGCGCTACGCCCCGACAACCGACACGGCAAGACAGAGGAGCCTCGCCGCGGGAAGTTTCAGAGTAACACACGGACGCGCTGCGGCCAAGAACAGGGCGTATCCATCTGCGATTGGATCCAAAAGCAAAACGCCGGAGAGCTTGCGCTCTCCGGCAAGGGAATGAACGGCTTTCGGCCACGCTCAAAAGCTCAAGCGCAGTGCGAATTCCATCACGCGCGGACGAGTGAGCGTGCCGGAATATTTTCCGAAACTTCCGCCTGCATCAATTGCGGGCAGCGCGCTGAAAACGTCGAAGCGGACCGAGTTGGTGATGTTGTACACCTCCCAATTGAAAGAAAGAGAGGTACGTTCCTTGAGGCGCCAGCTCTTCGACATGGCCATGTCAATCCCAAAATAACCGGGACCACGCAAAATGTTCCGCGCGCCAACCTCGCCAGGAAACGGATAATCGAATGCGTTTACGGCGGCAGTCGGATTCTGGAACATGTTCATGTCGCCGCCGGAATCGGTAAAGGCTCCCGCCTTCGGTTTGGGGCCGACGAGATTCGCGGCGCCGTTCAAGTCCCAGTTTGTTGGGAACTGGAATCCATTCTGGACGCTGAATGGCAGTCCGCTGGTCCATTTGCCCAATCCGGCCCAGCTCCAGCCGCCGGCAATGGCATCGAGAGCGCGGCCCCAGTCATTGCCCCACTTCTTCCCTTTGCCAAACGGCAATTCATAGATCCAATTGGTATTGATCTGGTGGGTCATGTCGTAATCCGAGACGGCTCGAAACGCCGCAGGGTTGAAGGGATTGTAGATTTGCGTCAGTCCGAAGAAACTTCCTTCGAAGGTGGACACGCGTTCCGCGGCGGAAGTCATGTCTATGGATTTGGAGAAAGTGTAGTTAAAGTCCCAAGTTAATCCGTGCTGGGACCGGCGGCGCAACATGACCTGCAAAGCGTTGTAGTTGCTGCGGCCCGAACTCGTCCAGGCGGTGAGCGATGCGTCTTGCGCCTGGTAGAACGAATAGGGTCCGTTGCTGGGAAAATAGCTCGTGCAAGCGGGATGCCCCGTTGTGCCGCAATTGGGATCATTCGTGGCATCAGGGATGCCGGTTGTGTCCCAAACAGAGAGCGGCGTCGTTTCGTTGAGGCTGCCGCTACAGAAGAGATCGTAAGCCGCCACAATCGGGTTAATCGTTGAAGTTGCCCCGTTGTTGACGCAAGAGCTTATGCTGTAGGCGCCACCGGGTTGTAACGGCTGCATCATGTCGGTCCAATATTGTTGAATGTTTGCAGGCAACGTGGATGGATCGAAATTGTTCGTCGCAAGCCCGGTGCGATAGATTTTTGCAAGCGCTGTAACCGCCTGGAAATATCCGATTCCCGTTTTTTTATCGTAGAGATTGACGGGTTGCGCCAGATCCTTTTCCTGCAGGAGCCTTCTGCCGAGGCGCCCGACGTAGGCCAATTCCAAAGTGAACCCTTTGTTTAGCTCCCTGGTGACGGAGAAATCGAATCCGTAGGAATACGGAGTCTTCATCTTGTCGTCCAGGCCCCAGTAAATGGCGAAGGCATCGGGCGGCGTCTGCGGGAACCCGGATGCCGGCGCTGGCTGGAACAAGCCAGCAGGCGGTAAGGCATTAATCCCTGTATAGCGTGGACCGTTGTCCAGGGAGAACGTACCCGGAGGGTACGAAATTGAAGAAATGAATCCGAACGAGCCCTGGCGATCATAAGTATTGATCACGCCTTGTCCGAAATGATCGTAGTAAACGCCGGCGCCCCAACGAATGGAGGTTTTTCCGGGCCCTCCAAACAAGGAACCCAGCAATCCGTCTCTGGCTCCGGGAGACCATGCCATCGAGATTCTCGGGGCAAGGTTCTTGTAATCCCACGCCCAATATCCGGGCTTGCCGTTGGCGGGGCCGGACAGGTCCATGCTGAAGTCCGGAGAATAGGAAATTCCCTGAACCATATCTTTCATCCGGGTCTGGAAGAAATCATGCAAGCTGAAACTTGGATTGACCTGGTTCCCCTCCGTTTCATAGGGCGGTTGGAGCAAGGAATATCTCAGGCCGTAGGTAAGTGTTAGATTTGGTT
>JAFDVY010000050.1 GCA_018268785.1 Acidobacteriota bacterium
CGCGAGGCACAAGGGCAGAGCCAGACTTTCCGTCGTCGTTCGCTTGTCCAGGAGTAACAACAGAGATACTGAGGAGGAGAAGAGCTGCAGGAATCGCCAGTCGAAAGGAAAGATTCATGGCGAATCTCCTTTGTCCGGATTGTCCGGTTTCGGGTTTTGCTGGCCCGGGTCGGGTTTGCCCGGCTCGGGCTTTTTCTTTCCCCCAAAGATACCAAAAATCTTCTTCAAGGGATTCTTTTTTTTGTCGTCGGACTTGGCGTCGGCGCCATCGGGAGGAATTCCCTGCCCCGTGGCGTTGGGCGGCCGATTGGGGTCGTACTTCGCGTCGCCGGGTGGCGCGTTGACAGGCTTGCCGTCGGCGTCTTTCTTGTCTCCTCCGCCGCCAAAGATGTGTGCCAGAAACGAGCCAGTGGAAGAAATGATGCCGTGGCCGCCGCCGTGGAGTTCGCAGTATTGGGTTGGGCCCGAACCAGCAACAAAGACTTCGTCTTTGGTCGTGGGGCAATTGGGGGTAGCGAGCTCGAGAGACTCCGGATCGATCGAAGCAGTTTGAACGCCTTCGGGAGGATCGAAGTCTTTTACGTTCTTGTAGGCAGGCAGAGCCGTCGCGCGCAACATGAAATCGGCCCAGATGGGCGCGTCTGCCGCCCCGCCGGTCAAGCCCAAATCCCTATTGTCGTCAAAACCGATCCAGATGACGCAAACGAGATTTGAGGTGTAGCCAGCGAACCAGCCATCGCGGGAGGTTCCCGTTTTTCCCGCAGCAGGCAAAGTAAAGCCGCGCGCACGGACGGCTGCGCCAGTGCCGCGATTGAGCACGTCCTTTAGGATGCTGGTGACCAGGTAGGCCACGCGCGGATCGAGGACGTTGTGTGTCTGCGGGCTGACTTTTTCGAGCGTCGTGCCATTCGCACTGATCACAGTTCGCAAGAACTGCGGTTCAGCACGGACGCCGTTTTGGCCGAACGCGGTGTAGCCTGCGGCGACTTCCACCGGGGTCATTTCATAGGCGCCAAGGGCTACAGCAGGGGTTGCTCGGATGTTGTTGCCGAGACCCATCTGGCGGGCGATCTGGACGACCCGTCCGTAGCCGATCTGCTCGGCAACTTTGACGGTGGCGACGTTGAGCGAATTCGTGAGGGCTTCGCGGACCGTAACGCGGCCCATGAATCTTTCCCCATAGTTGTTCGGCGTGTATTCCTGGCCTTCAAACTCAAAGGTAGTTGGCTCGTCGTCCACCGTCGTAATCGGAGTAATGATGGGCTGGACGCCGTCCACTGCGTTTGTGAAGGCGGCGGAGTAAACAAATGGCTTGAAAACGGAGCCGGGCTGGCGGTGAGCAATCGCGTGGTTGAGCTGGCTCTGGCCATAGTCGCGGCCGCCGATGAGGGCTTTGATTTCGCCCGTGCGCGGATCAATTGCGACCAGGGCAGCTTGCACCTGCGGAATAGGCTCAGTGCTTCCCTTTTTCGCGGCTTCCTTTTTCCACTTGTCGTAGCGCTTTGCCAAGAGGAGGTCGACATTTTTGGCGCCGGCATCGAGCGCCGCCACCGCGGCCCGCTGGAGGGCGGGATCAATCGTGGTATAGACACGGAAATTTTCGCTCAGCAGCTCATTTTCTGAATATTTGTCGAGGAGGTGATCCTTGACCATGTCCACGAAATAAGGCGCTTCGCTGCCCGAAACCGAAGTGCGGACGATTTTCAGCGGAAGGCGCTTGGCGTTCTGCACGTCGGCTTCCGTGATGTACTTGTTTTCGAGCATCTGCGGCAGCACACGGTCGCGGGCTTGCACAGCGCGCTCCGGATGGCGGTCCGAGGAGGAATAGTAGTTTGGCGCGCGAATGATTCCAGCGAGAAATGCACATTCGGGAAGCGTCAACTGGCGCAGGTCTTTGCCAAAGTAGGCAACGCTGGCCTGAGCAAATCCGCGAATGCCGAAACTTCCCCGGTTGCCGAGATAGACTTCGTTGGCATACATCTCAAAGATCTGCTGTTTGTTGAAGCGCTGTTCGAGTTCGAGCGAGAGCATAGCTTCCGAGAGCTTGCGGCGCCAGTTGCGATCAGTGGAAAGAAAGAACGTGCGGGCGACCTGCATGGTGATGGTGCTGGCGCCTTGAAGGTGAGTGCCGTGGCGGAGGTCGTTCCAGGCGGCACCCATAATGCGAATGAAGTCGAAACCGGGATGTTCGAAGAAGCGCTTGTCTTCCGCGGAGAGAATGGCGTTGACGAGCGTCGGGGGCAAATCTTCGTAACGGACGGCGCGGCGTTTTTCGCGGGCGCTGTCAAAGAGGTTGGTGATGAGTTCGGGCTCGATGTCCGCGACGCCGAGTTCGGCCCCGCCGGAGAGTGGGCGAATGGACTGGATTGTCTTACCGGCGAATTTAACGGCGATGGCGTTGCCGCCCGCGAAATATGAAAGCTTGGAGGGGCGGACATCGACGGTGCTGCCCTGGACGGTGTACTGGCCAAGGGCACTATCATCGGCTTCCGGACGATAACCGGCGCGCTGCAAGTACTGAGCGAGATCTTCGGGACCCCAGGATTGACCGGTGGAAATCTGTTCTGGCGCGGAAAAAATCTGGGTGGTGTTTTGGAGGACGTGCCCGGAAAGGCGGGCGTCAATCATTCGCGAGTATTTGACGTAATACCAGGCGAAGATGGAGGCGCAGACGAAGAAAACAAGGAAGACGCTGCCGAGAAGGGTCAAACCAAACGTGGAAGTCCAAAATCCCTTTTGGATGCGGATGCGCAAGCTTTCTCCATCGGGCTGAAGTTTTATTGTCTCTTAAGTGGGTGCGTCTGAACAGTGGCTGTGTTCAGATTCGACCTTCGGGCTAGATGATGTCCTTGTTGGAAGTGGATGGAGTGAAGTGAAGGTCGAACTTATAGACCATTAAATCGATAGGAACCGTGTAGTCGACGGAGATGGAAACTTTTCCGTTTACCGCGGTGACTTTTACGTCTTCCTTCGTCGCTGGGATTTCCAATTCTTCAATTTTCTTGAAAATAGTCGCGCGAATCTGGTCCTCGCCGCTGCGGGTGACGCTGGCGAATCTGGCGGTTTCCTGCATGGTGTCGTTAAGCTCGTATTCGGACACATAGGGTGGGACAGTCTTCACCGCGGCGTAAACGAGGAAAATCAAGATTGCGGTGACAAGGATCGCCTTGAACTTCCCCTCGCCGCGCTCGTTCGACGAGGCTTTCTGCAAAGGCTGAACTTGCCGGCTCACTGTGCTGTTCTCCACAGTCCGAGGCTAGCATCGGGTGAAGGAGGTGTCGAGAATGGCGAAGGACAGTTGTTTCGTCGCTGTTACTAGCGATTTTGTCGCGGAAACGAGGAAGCCAGTCTAGTAGGCGCGGGCGAAAATGGCGCGGTTCCGAGCCGGTTGACCGCAGTAGACACATTTGCCGGAAGCTGAGCCGCCGCCTGGACCGAGAACGGCCTCCTGGTCAAGAGGGATACAGCGCATGGTGGCGCGGGTCTCTTCTTTAATTTTTTCTTCACAACTGCCGTTGCCGCACCAGCCGGAATAAGCGAAGCCGCCTTCGACGGCTTTCTTCAGTTCGTCGTAGGTCTGGGCGTTGTGGGTGTTGGAGCGTCGGAATGTAAGCGCCTTTGCGAGAAGCGCATCCTGAATTTCCGCGAGAAGTTTTTCGACGGTGGCGGGCAAATCGGCCAACGATGCAAACACTTTGCCTTCCTTGCCGGGGCGGTCGCGGCGAGCGAGTACGGCGGATTGCTTGGCTACGTCCTTTGGGCCGAGCTCGATGCGAAGAGGCACGCCGCGCATTTCCCAATCGTTGAACTTCCAGCCTGGGCTTTGCCCATCGCGTTCGTCGAGCGTGACGCGGATGTTTGCTTTGGCGAGTTGCGCCTTGATTTCTTTTGCGACGCCAAGGACGCCGGTTTTTTCTTCATCGTTCTTGAAGATGGGGACGATGACGACCTGGTAGGGCGCAATCCTCGGGGGCAAGACCAGTCCTTGATCGTCGCCGTGCACCATGATGATGGCCCCGATGAACCGGGTGGAAAGCCCCCAGGAAGTGGTCCAGCAATGCTGCTGGACGCCGGTCTGGTCGAGATACTTGACTTCGAAGGCTTGCGCGAAGTTTTGGCCGAGGAAGTGGGAGGTGCCGGCTTGCAATGCTTTGCCGTCGCCCATCATGGCTTCGATGGAATAGGTGATGTCCGCGCCCGCGAATTTTTCGGCGTCGGATTTTTTGCCGGGGATGACGGGGATGGCGGCTTCGTTGATGGCGAAGTCGGTGTAGACGCCGAGCATCTGGAGCGTTTCGTCTTCGGCCTCCTGCCGGGTGGCGTGGGCGGTGTGACCTTCCTGCCAGTAAAACTCGAGTGTGCGGAGAAAGAGTTTCGTGCGGAGCTCCCAGCGAACAACGGAGTTCCACTGGTTCATCAGAACAGGCAAGTCGCGATAGCTTTGGATCCACTTGGACCACATGTGGCCGATGATGGTTTCGGAAGTGGGGCGGAGGATAAGAGGTTCGGCGAGTTCTTCACCGCCGCCGATCGTGACAACGGCGAGTTCGGGTGAAAAGCCTTCGACGTGGTGCTTTTCTTTTTCGATGAAACTTTTGGGGATGAGCAGGGGGAACGCTACGTTCTGGTGGCCGGTCGCTTTGAAGCGGCGGTCAAGCTGGCCTTGAATGTTTTCCCAAAGCGCCCAGCCGTAGGGGCGGACGATCATGCAGCCACGGACCGGTGCGTAATCAGCGAGCTGCGCCTTCAAGACGAGTTGGTTGTACCACTCGGAAAAATCCTGTGCGCGTGTCGGAAGCTTTTCTTCAGCCATTCTGAGAGGACCCTGCGGCTCCTTTGCATGTGAATGAATTATTCAGCGTACCGGAAGGCGGCGTAACGACGCAAGGCTGCGCACCAGCTCCAGAGTCAGTCCACGCGGGAAGAGCGGCGATTGGAACGATGCCTGCACTTCTGCGGACAACTTTACTTTTCGTTAGCTAGTAACCCTGCGTATATGTCGGGGCTAACTTCCAGTACCAAGGTTCCAAACCTTTTTGCCACGGAATCTCGTTGCCAAAAACAGGCATTTTTCATACGATTCCCGCAACGAACTGTCCCCCGGTTGTCCCTGGTGCTGTTTCCCTGGGTTTGGTTGCCGACAATGCTTCGCTCCCTCTCACTTCGCCGCCAACACACGCCATCCGGCGCGCAAGAAAAGCTTTGCGCGCGCCTCGCCCTGGCACTTTTCCTAGGCTCGCTTTTTGTTATTGGAGCGCCGCTACTCAGCGCGCAATCGGATTCGTCTTCACAGAATTCGCAAGACGTGGCGGAGTCGGCGCGTCAGGAACGCGCGCGCAAACAAGAACCTGGCGGCGAGCACCACGTTTACACGAACGAAGATTTGCGCCGGAGAAAAATCCTTACGCCGGAAGATCAATCTCGCGCGACGACCGCGAAGCAAAAGCAGCAACCGAGGCTGATGCCGAAGCCCGACGCGCAACCGCTCGATGCAAATTCGGGCAGACCGCAGGAGCCGCTTGGCGATGTGGCGCGGCGGTATCGAAATTTGAGGCGCGAAGCCATACATCCGTCGCCGTTCCATTTGCCGGCGAATCAGCCTGAACTTGCCGCGCCGAAAATGATTGCGCCGGTCCCCCCGCTGAAGCCGAATGCGCAGCCACGGCCGCCGGCGAGAACTTTTGTGCTGGCGAATCCGTCCGCGCCGATGCATCGGTCTCCGAACTTTGATGCACCCGCGATGCCGTCAGCTCCGATGCGCCGTGTGGATCCGTTCTCGCGGCGACGGCAACCGATTCCTCCCGCAGTGGCGATTCGCCCGATTGAACCGCGCGGCAATGCGCAACTTAACCCGGCAGCTCCAAGTTTTCGGATGGATGCGCCGCCTAGCCGCTCAGCCGATTTACGCCCGGCTCTCGTTGCTCCTTCGGGCGCAGTGGTCGTGAAACCGGGAGATACGCTTTGGGCGCTTTCCCGCCAGTATCTTGGACGCGGCACGCGCTGGCTGGAACTGATGGTGGCCAATCCGAATCTGCCCGATCCCGGGCGCCTCGCTCCGGGCACTGTGCTGTCGCTTCCGGCGCGCTCAGCGTCGCGGCGTTCAGGCCAGGGAGCCAACACGGTAGTAGTCCAGGCAGGCGATACGCTGACCAAGTTAGCGCTTGACACCTATGGCCGGGCTTCCTATTGGTCGTGCATTGCGGCTGCCAATCCAGTGCTGTCGAACCCAGATCGCCTGGCCGTCGGGCAAGTTCTGGCCTTGCCCGCATCCTGCCAACCGTAGGAGACAGCCGGTTAGCGCCGTACACCAGCCAGTGCCGCCGCAATCCCGCGCTGCAATAGAGACCAGTCAAATCCGAGTACCAGCATGCGATAACCCTTCTCGATCATGGCGTTCGCCTGGTCGGCGGTCGTCGCGACCCCTCCCAAAACCGCATCGCTCCGCAGTACGCCTTCCTCCAGCTTTCGAACGACGTCCGCCATTTCGGGTGAATCCGTGCACCCCTTCAGTCCCATCGAAGTCGCCAGGTCTCCGGGGCCGATGAACAGGACATCTAGCCCCGGCGTCGAAGCAATCTCCTTCACGGACCTGACCGCGTCGACATGTTCCAGTGTTCCGACAGCTAGCATCTCGTCATTTGCCTTCGCGACATAGTCGCGCACGCTCACACCCCAGCGCGGCGCAGCGCTGAACGGACCCCAGAGGCGTTCGCCTTCCGGCGGATATTTTGTGGCGCGCACCGCTGCTTCCGCATCTGCTCGCGTCGTTGTCATCGGAAAACAAACACCCAACGCCCCCAAGTCCATGGGAATCTTAGCCTGCCATCCATCCTTCGAGGCCACGCGCACGAGCGGGACCAAGTCGGTTCCCGAAGTCGCCGCGATCATCGCGTGTGCGGCTGCCAGGTCGATTGCGCCGTGCTCCAGATCAATCAAAATCCAATCGAGGTCCGCCTGCGCCATCCACTGGACGATCTGCGGTGAGGGCGTCGTGACAATGGCGCCAAACGCCGTCTTGTCTTCCCGCCAATGCCGCTTCAACGGGTTCCAATCGCCGCCACTCTTCAGTGCGTTCTTCACGGTTTTGTCCACACTCCAGCGATCGAATCTGAATCGAAGGATTCTACAGCATCGGCTCCGCGGCTCCACGTGTGCGCCGAATTTTTGTTGCGGCAAGTCCGACGACGAACTAGCATCCCTCTGCATAATTCCGAGAGATTACCGGGAGCCAAAACTATGAAACGCATGCTACTCGTCGTCGCCGCACTGCTCTTTGCCACTCCGCTGGTAAGCGCGCAGGATTGGGCCAAGGATATGCTAGCCAAGTCGCCGCGGCACCGTGAATGGGCCACGATCAAGCACAATGGGCGGAATGTCGAGACGCTAATCGTCTATCCGGAATCGAAGGACAAGCGGCCTGTTGTGCTGGTGATTCATGAAATTTTTGGATTGAGCGACTGGGCGCAGGAACTTGCGGATGAAATCGCGGCAGCAGGTTATATCGCGGTTGCACCGGACCTTCTCTCGGGAATGGCTTCCAATGGCGGCCGGACAAAAGACTTCAATGTCGATTCCGCAGTCGAGGCAGTAAGCAAGCTCCCTCCGTCGCAAGTTACTGCCGACCTCAATGCGGCAGCCGATTATGGCTTGAAGCTACCCGCTGCAAATGGAAAGTTGTATGTGGCGGGATTCTGCTGGGGAGGGTCGCAGACATTCCGGTTCGCGACGACGCGCGGCGATTTGTCGGCAGCGTTTGTTTTCTACGGTACGGCCCCGGCCAAAGAAACCCTGGCCACGATTAAAGCCCCGGTGTACGGTTTCTATGCAGGCAACGATGCGCGGATCGGGGCAACGCTGCCCGAAACTATTGCCAACATGAAGGCGGCGGGAAAAGCATACGAACCCGTTACCTACGACGGCGCGGGGCATGGATTCATGCGCGCCGGAGAGGCGCCGGATGCCAGCGAAGCGAACAAGAAAGCGCGAGAAGATTCGTGGAAGCGATGGAAAGAGTTGCTGGCGAAGTAGGCCGGTATATCTTGTAGAAGGTTATTCCGAACCCGCTAAAACCTGGCGGGTTCGGAGTTTGTCTTTTTGGGAGCAGCGCCGATCACAGGGCGGGCTGTAATCAGTTGCGCAATCGAGACAGCGCACACCCCGCGTCCTATTTTTCTTTTGTTATTCTAAGAGAATCGCGGGAAAGAATTTCAGATTTGCAGCGGCGGCTTTTTGCCGTCGCGGGATGGCCCAAATTATGGTTCAACGTATTTCGACGAGCACTGCCTATTCGGCGCGCACCAGGTTCAACGTGCGTCTCGCTGCGTTAGCTCTTGGACTGATGGCCTTGCTGGGCTTTGTCGCGGCAAGCACATACAGCCAGACTCCTGCACCCGCGGCCCCTGTTAAGGCCGTTTCCCGTACTACGAAGGCGATCAACTACCGGCGCAGCGGCACGACACTCAAAATCCTTTTTCACGGTACGGATTTAATGCAACAGGCTAGTGGCGAAGCGAAGGTTGAAAACAAGGGGAATCGAGTCGAAATCGATGCCAAGTTTGAAGGGCTGGAAGATGCCACTAAGTTCGGGCTCGAATATCTCACTTATGTACTTTGGGCAATTTCGCCGCAGGGCCGCGCGGTAAATCTCGGCGAGGTTGAGGTAAAGAACGGTAAGGGACAGGTGAAAGCGATTTCGGACATGCAGACGTTCGGGATGATCGTTACCGTCGAACCATACTTTGCCGTGACGCAGCCGGGCGACGAGGTTGTTGCGGAAAACAGTTTGGATGCGGCGAGCGGGGGCGAAACGATCGAAGCGCGATACGAGCTTCTGGCTCGCGGAGTGTATTCCTCGTCGAACACAAAAATTGAGAATGCGATTTTTGGAATTGACCGCAAGACGCCGATTGAACTTTTTCAGGCGCGGAACGCGGTTCGCATTGCGCGAAATGCCGGAGCGGAAAAATATGCGGCGCCATCGCTTGCCAAAGCTGGGCAGCAGCTTCAGTCGGCGGAAGATCTATACCGGCAGAAGCGTGACAAAAAGAGCGTGATTGCCGCTGCGCGCGACGCCGTACAGACAGCGGAAGAAGCGCGCGTGATTTCCGTGAAGCAAAAGGCTGAAGAAGAAGCGCAGGCCAAGGCGGCCGCGGAAAAGGCGGCTGCAGAGGCGCGGGAAGCCAAAGCCCGCCAGGACGCGGCAGACGAAGCAAAGCGCCGCGCTGACGCGGAACAGGCCCGCCAGGCTGCGGAAGCAGCAAAGGCCGATGCTGAGCGATTGAAGGCGGAAGCGCAACAAGCTGCAGCGGAAGCCGCAAAGGCAAAGGAAGAAGCTGAGAAGGCTCGAGCCGCCGCCCTTGCCGATCAACAGGCCGCTTTGGAGCAAAAACGTGCGGCGGAAGCCGACGCTGTAATGGCACGCGCAGCTGCGGCAAAAGCAGAACAGGAAAAGGCAGACCTGCGCGCGCAGCTTCTTGGGCAATTGAACGCGGTGCTGCAAACACAGGATTCGGCCCGGGGACTAATCGTAAATATGTCCGATGTGCTGTTCGACACAGGCAGTTATACGTTGCGGCCTGCGGCGCGCGAAAAGCTGGCGAAGATTTCGGGCATTCTATTGGCGCATCCCGGCCTGACGCTCCAGATCGAAGGGCACACGGATAGCGTGGGTACCGATGAGTTCAACCAGCGGCTTTCGGAACAACGAGCAGGGTCTGTTCTGGATTTTCTTGCGCAGCAGGGTGTGCCTGAGCCTGCGATGACCTCGCGGGGATTCGGCAAAACGCAGCCCGTGGCTTCCAACGACACCGTCGAAGGGCGGCAGAAAAACCGTCGCGTGGAACTTGTGGTCAATGGCGAAGCTATCGGCGGCGCAGCCTCTGCAAAGTAACCCGCACCCTGTTTGAATTGAGAAATTTGTTCTACCGCGGCGGAGCTTCACAGTTCTTGCAATTAAGCTCGCGACCGATCTGCTCGGCCCGGCCTTCTTTTGTGATTACCCACGGGCGGTTTTCCCAGGGAGGATTGTGGCGGACGTGTTGCGTGTGGCCGCACTCCAAATCCGCGACCCAATCCTGTTTTTCATCCAGGTGAAAACCGACGATTTTTCGCTTCACCATTGATTTGTGGCCGTTGGAGAACAAAAAAAAGAGTTGAGCCCGCTGAAACAAGGACGCTCATCGCACCCATCTGGCAACAGATTATTTGTCAATGCGGTAGTCGAGTTCGTAGGAATGTTTTCCATCGGCATCAATCAGAATTTTCATTTTCCCCGAGATTCCGGAAAGCTCGCCACTCCCAGAATCGGGGACTATCGTAATGGAAAGATCCTGGGCGCCGCGTGTCATCGTTCCGATGTGGCCAAGAGCGAAGGCGCCCTTTTTTCCATCGAGCGTGCCGCTGACAACTTCCAGTGCTACGTAAGTGCCCGAGCCTTTGACATCGCCCATGGATGCCAGCATTTCGCCGGTGCCCATGCCTTCTAGGCCGCCGTGGTAGGTCTTGTCGAGCGAATAGCGCGAAATGGCTTTTTGGTCCTTGTGCGCGGTGTCCACAGGGGCCATTTTCACTTCGAACGGGCCTTTCGCGATCATAAGCGCCGTCTCCTTTTTCTCCTGCGCAATGTTAGAAAGAGCACCGGCAGGAATCACGCCAGACAGAAAAATTGCAATCACCGCCAATTTTCCACCGTTCATTTCAGGATCACCAATTTGCGATTTTCTTTGGGGCCAGTGAAAACTTACCTGCACCTGCAAAAAGCACGGCGATCGCGATGAGAAGCTGAGTTAGCGCGTACTCCATTCCACCGTGACCGATGTCAAAACCGTTCTTCAGATGGACCAAATGGATGGCGCCCACCATAACGATCGCGATGCAGAGCGCGCCGATCCGGGCGAAAATGCCAGTCAGCATTGCGAGGCCACCGCAGAACTGAGCGAGGCCAACTAGATACGCAACTGTAAGCGAGGTGTGCGTGAATGTCGCAAATCCCGCTGCACGGGGTCCGCCAAATGCCCCAAAAAGAATACCGGCACCGTGGTACAAGAACGCCAAAGCGCTCGCAATCCGAATAATCAGCAAAACACCATCCTTGCCCTTTGCCATCCCTCCTATCCCGCTCCGCACACTTTAAACCATTCGCGGCGCCCCTGCGAGGAGCGATGGAGGGCTGCTTTTCAGCGTGAGACGGAGGGTTCTTCCGGCGCTAGTGATGGAATCGCGAAGCGATGTGCGCGGCATGCATTGCGTAAGATCCAAAATCGCGGACGGTGGCGAATAGTTCGGCGATTTCAAATGCACACAGAAAAAACGCGCAATGGAACAACAAGGGGTAGCTTTCCTTCCAGTGCATAGCCGGTCTCGCTATAACCGCTCTGAGCTTGGGGAGTTTTACGAGCAATGCCACGGCCATCCCAAGTACGGAACCTACCAGGATGTCCGTGGGGTAAT
Organism: Acidobacteriota bacterium; assembly: GCA_018268785.1. GTDB lineage: Bacteria > Acidobacteriota > Terriglobia > Acidiferrales > UBA7541 > Acidiferrum. Next base: position 11,449 of record JAFDVY010000050.1, read on the forward strand.
GAACACCGGTATAGATGCGCGGCAAATCGATTATAAGCACCACGTAAACGAACGCGATGGCTCCCAAGCGCCGAGAGACCATCCACAGAACCATCGCCAGGCAAATGAACAGAGTGGCGTGGTCGCTGGGGAAAGAACTCCAGTTGATCAGGATTTCCGGCTTCATGCCATAGGGAAGGCGAAATCCGATGTCCGGATTGTGCAAAGGCCGAACGCGAAACGGAAGCATGAAAGCAAGAACGCGCGCGGCAAAAATGGAGAAAATCGAGAGGAACAATCCAGAAATAAGAATTTCGCGCTTCTCGGGATTGGAAGCGCCTTCAATTTCCCAGGCCGCCCAGAAAAGCGCAACGATGACCGCGCCTGTCGTGAGCCCATTTTCCATGGTACGGACGACGATCAGATCGAAGGTGTAGCTTCGATGAGCAAAGGAGTTCAGAAAATGGAAAATGGCTAAATCAAAGGAATTCATCAACAGATTCCTAGCAGACGAGCTTGCTCCCTTTTCCGATAAGCCGTATGGGTCCCACGAGTTCTATAAACTCCATGTTAGCTGGGATTCGTCTCTCTCTTTTCTCGGTTCATTCATCGGGTGTTTATTCAGCCAAGAGCTTTATCCTTACAAAAACCTTATGAATCGAGCGCATGCAACAAAAGACAGGGCGAGGAGTGCTAAAGGAAGATGCTGGGATTGCGTCCGTAGCCCTCGCACCAGGAGCAAGCTCAAGGTAGACTTAAGCAATCACGCATCAAGGAACAACGAGGTTAAGGACACGGCAGATGACGCGCACTACGGAAGCAAACGAACGGATGCAAAGGCCGCTGGAAAGTGTCGATCCGCAGATTGCGGAATTGTTGCGCGAGGAAGCAATCCGGCAGGCAACGGGGCTGGAATTGATCCCGTCGGAAAACCTGGTGTCCGAGGCCGTGCTGGAGGCGATGGGATCGGTCTTCACGAACAAGTATGCCGAAGGGTATCCGGGTAAGCGGTATTACGGCGGCTGCGAAGTCACCGACAAAGCGGAGCAACTGGCAATTGATCGCGCGAAAGCGCTTTTTGGCGCCGAGCATGCAAACGTGCAATCGCACAGTGGTACGCAAGCGAATGTTTCGGTTTATATGGCGGCATTGCAGCCAGGCGATACGGTTCTCGGGATGAATCTTTCGCACGGCGGGCACTTGACGCACGGGCATCCTCTCAATTTCTCCGGGCGCATGTACAAGTTCATCGCATATGGCGTTCGCCAGGACACAGAACAGATCGACTATGACGAAATTGACCGGCTGGCCGTGGAACACAAACCGAAGATGATTGTGGCCGGTGCAAGCGCATATTGCCGCGTGATCGATTTTGCCCGAATCGCAAAGTCGGCGCGAGACAATGGCGCGCTTTTCTTTGTAGATATGGCTCACATCGCGGGGCTCGTGGCGGCAGGAGTGCATCCCAGCCCTGTGCCACACGCGGATTTCGTGAGCACGACTACGCATAAAACCCTGCGAGGGCCGCGTGGCGGATTGGTGATGTGCAAGACGCAGTTTGCCAAAGAACTCGACAAATTGACGTTCCCAGGACTTCAAGGCGGGCCCCTGGTGCACACAATCGCGGCAAAAGCGGTTTGCCTGAAGGAAGCGGCTGAGCCGAGCTTCAAGGAATACCAGAAACAGGTAGTAGCAAACACGAAAGCAATGGCCGCGGCGGTCGCGAAGCGCGGATTCCGAATTGTCACGGGCGGAACCGACAATCATTTGTTCCTGGTCGAGGTTCATTCGCGCGGCATCACCGGCACCGAAGCGGAAAAAGCGCTCGATCGTGCGGGAATTACTGTGAACAAAAATTCGATTCCGTTCGATCCACTGCCCCCAATGAAAGCGGGTGGGATTCGACTGGGCGGGCCATCGGTAACGACTCGTGGAATGAGAGAACCTGAGATGGACTTGATTGGCGGCTGGATCGCGGATGTCCTCGGGGGAGTTACGTCGGCGGGAGGGAACGCTGAAATCGAGCAGAAGGTTCGCGGCCAAGTAGCGGAGCTTGCCGCGAAGTTCCCGATTTACGAAGCGCGTGTAAGAGGCAAGCAAGGAGCAGTGACTGCTGCTCGAACTTAGAAATCGAAGAGAGATTCCTCACCCGCACGAACCAAAAACGCGGGTTCGGAATGAAGCGCGCGTTCGCGGCAAACAGGTCACGGTCGGGGCAGCGCGAGGTAGTTGTGTAACAAAAAAGCTCACTGCAAAAAGGTGACCTATGCCCAAACCTGAGTCTGGGAAGAAGGATAAACTTCCCGGCATCGTGGAAGCGACCGCCGACTTTGAAAAGTGGCTCGCGAAGCATCTTCCGATCGTCAAACAAGACCTCAAGACCAAACACGAGCAAATGGCGCTCGCAGCATTCCCATTTTTTCGCGCGACGTTCTACCGCTGGCTGCAGCTTTGGCCGGGCCTTTGCGGCGATTTGGCATCGGCGCCATCGGTTTTAGCTGTCGGCGATCTACACATCGAGAACTTCGGAACGTGGCGTGACCTGGAAGGCCGATTGATTTGGGGCGTGAACGACCTGGATGAAGCCTGGCCTGCGGCGTACACGATTGATCTGGTGCGGCTTGCGACAAGCGTCTACCTGGCAGTGCAGGAAGAGCATCTATGCCTGCGGCGCAAGCATGGCGCGGAGGCAATTGAGGCAGGCTATCGCGAAGAGTTGGCATGCGGCGGAGCGGCGTTCGTCTTGGCGGAGAAGCATCAGTGGCTGCGCCTGCTGGCACTGGGAGAGTTGCGGGATCCTGTGCATTTCTGGGCGAAGATGACTGGGTTGCCGGCGTACAAGGGTGAGGTTCCCGGGGAGGTAAAAACGCTGTTTGCGGGTGCGTTGCCCGTTTCCAACATGGAATATGAGCTGAAGCGGCGCGTGGCGGGGTTGGGCAGTCTGGGGCATCCACGGATTCTGGCGCTGACGAAATCGCGCGGTTCCTGGATTGCGCGAGAAGCAAAAGCGATGCGGCCCTCGGCATGGGTTTGGGCAAAGGGTGCGGATGAATTGGAGATTTTCGGACCGAAGCTGGCAGATACGGCGATTCGTGTAAAAGATCCTTTCGTTTCGTTCAGCAATCGCTGGTTGGTGCGGCGGCTCGCGCCAGATTGTTCGCGAATTGAGCTTTCTTCCCTGCCGAAGAGCCGCGACGAAGAGAAATTGCTTTACACCATGGGACGCGAGATTGCGAATATGCACTTCGGAACCCCGCGCGCGATCGAGTCGGTGAAAAAAGACATCGCCAAACGCAAGGGCCGCTGGCTGCACAAAGCGTCAAAAGAAATGCTGGCTGCGACTTTGAAAGACTGGAAAGAATGGCGCAAGCATGCGGCGTGAAATTTGCATGCAAAAGGCTAAAGCGAAATTGGTGTACGATTTCGGCAAACGTGCCAAATCCAGCAAGACGCAAATAGTGTCACCGCCATACTGACCTTTATTGGCGCACCGCTCGAAAGTGCAGATGTCCCAAGACTGGCCCTCCGTCCAGTAGATTCCAGAACAACAGACGCGTACTTTCCCAATTGATGTTGATGGTAACTTCACTCGCGCTGCTCTTCCCCGTGCTTTGCATCCTGGTGCTGGCAGGAAAGATTGTGCCGGGCTGGCCGGGCCCCATGTCCACGGCTTCCCGCAATCGGCGAGTACGAGTTTCCACTTCCCGGGTTGTCAATCCCACGCGCATCAGCGCAATTGACGAGGTGGTCCATGATGGATACTGAGGCTTTCCGAGAGTTCAAGCAGGGGCTAACGCTGTTGCGAGACAACTATGCGGTGAAAGCATTGCCGCACATGCAGCGCGCGGTGGATCTGGAAAAGAATAATCCGTACTACATGTCCTACCTGGGAGTCGTGCTGGCTCGCTCTGAACAGAAATGGGGCGAAGCGGAGAAGCTCTGCGATAGCGCGGTGCGACTGAAGCGGAATCAGGCCCAGTTGTATCTGAACCTCGCGGAGGTCTATGCGACGGCGGGCCGCCGGGAAGAGGCCGTCGAGGCGCTACAGGCCGGCTTGAAATTCGCGCGGCGAGACATTCGGCTGAACATCGCCATGAACAAGCTGACAAGCCGGAGAGCCCCCGTGTTCTCCTTTCTGACGCGCAGGCACCCGATCAATCGGAGTCTCGGCAAGCTGCGGCACCAGACTCTTTCGCTAATCGGAAAAGCGTAGACAAGTTTCCCCAACCCCCAAACACGGGACTGGGCGGCTAGTTGTCCTCTAGCCGCCCATTCTTGTTTTCGATGAAGAATCTTGGGACTGTTCAGGTCATTTATTTTCGAGGTGGAGCGCTGAACGAATAGCTGTGCTGTTGAATCCCCATTTCCATGAGGATCTTGATGCCGACGCCGGTGAGGCCGTTGGAACGCGGATCCATGCGAACCACTTCCGCCAGATATTCGCGGTTAATGGCGGCGGGTTCTTTGGAATACGGCATGGTGACGAAAAGACGAAGGCCGATTTCGTAGCCCTTTTCGCTGGTCTGGAAGTAAACACCGCTGCGCGAGACGCTCATGGTGCCACGCAGATCTTCGAAATGCTCTTTTTCCGGATCAGAGGGACGGATGCGCATCAGCTGCGTGATCTTGCAGCGACGGCTGCCGCGGCGTTCCGGCAAAGAATTGGGACGCGAAAATGTGACTGAGTTGCTGGGAGTCTTGCTCATTAAATCCTGCATTGCCATCTAAAGTTCACCCTAGAAATTTACAGCTTTTCCTAAAAAAAGTGTACGAGGAGGCAAAAACAAAACCCATAGGGAAGTCGTACCCCAAAAACTTTAGGACTGAAACGGAGAAAATTGGTACCAAAGTACTAGAAGATGAATGGAGGCCCAAAATGAGGCGAGAAGTGCTGACAGGTACCGAAGCGGGACTTACCTGGCGGGCTCGGAAACAAAGATTTCCGGAAGTCGCTTAGGTTAAAGCACTTAGCCGCGGCAGCGAAGGCTGGTTCGGCGAAGCATGTGCTTCGTGTGAACGCGAGGCAATTCTTGCGATGGAGGTTGGCATGGCAGCAACGGCGAAACGAGCGACGAACTGTTTGGACGGACTTCAAACTTCTGTGCGGAGCAAAGAAAGCGCTGCATCGCAAGGAACTGGTTCAGTGCGCCTTCGCGTAGCCAGTCCAAAGCTTCGGGAGAAGCTTAGTGCGCTGGCGGCGGAGACGCTGGAGTTTGAAGTTGTGGGAACAGAGAACGCCACGGAATCAAAAAGAAGCGCGGGCAGAACTCTTCACTCCAATACCATTGAAGTCCTCGTGATGAACGCAAGCGGCGCGGTTCAGGAAGACCTGCAGAAGATTCGTGAAGCAAAGACGGGGACGGGAGAGTTGAAAACGTTGCTTTTGGGGGCTCCGCAAAACGAAGCGGATCTGCTGAGGTATTTAAGGGCAGGGGTGAGCGGTCTGGTGGCTGCGGAAGCAACTGCGGAAGAGGTGCTTGCCGCTGCGCAAGCGGTGAAGAATGGGCAAGCCATCTGCCCGGGAACGCAGTGCGCGATGCTCTTTCGATACATTGAGAAGGAAGGCGAAGCGTTTCCTTCAGCGGCTTTGCACCGCGATTTGGGCCTGACACGGCGAGAACAGCAACTGATTCCGTTCTTGACGCGCGGACTGACCAACAAGGAAATTGCGAACCATTTTTCGCTTTCAGAGCAGACGGTCAAAAATCATCTTTACCGCATGAAACGAAAAGTCGGCGCAAACGGCCGTTTGGAGATTGTGGATGTTTGCCGGCAACACGGATTTTCCGCCTGACTGCACCGATTGATTGAAGAAATCGAGCCTCGCCAACATGGCTTTCGCCGTGGAGTTGTGCGATTCTTCCTGCTCGGAATTTTGCGGAGCTGGATGAATGTTGAAGAAATTCAAGGATTTGACAGAGCGCGAAATCCTGGCGCTGGCAATTCAGAACGAAGAAGAAGACGGAAGAATCTTCGGCGAATTCGCCGACCAATTGAGAGAAGCGTATCCCGCCACCGCTGAAATGTTCGAGGAGATGCGCAAGGAAGAGGCCGCTCACAGAGACCGCCTGTTTGCAACGTTTCGCGAGCGATTTGGAGAACACATTCCGCTCATCCGGCGGGAAAACGTAAAGGGATTTTTGCAGAGAAAGCCTCTGTGGCTGGTGCGTCCGCTTGGAGTGAACGCGGCCAGAAAACACGCGCAAATGATGGAAATGGAGGCCGTGCGCTTTTACCAGAAAGCAGCGGACCGTGTGTCGCACGCGGGAACGCGGGAGCTGCTGAACAAGCTGGCGGATGAAGAGAGAAAGCACTCGACGACGGCTGGCGAACTGGAAGAGAAACACCTGACTGAACACGCGCGAGCACAGGAGGACAAGTCACACGAAAAACTATTCGTGCTTCAGATTGTGCAGCCGGGATTAGCCGGGTTGATCGACGGTTCAATTTCTACCCTGGCGCCAATTTTCGCTGCTGCCTATGCGACGCATCGAACGTGGGATGCTTTCTTGGTTGGATTGGCGGCTTCGATCGGCGCGGGAATTTCGATGGGATTCACCGAAGCGCTTTCCGATGACGGATCGCTGACGGGGCGTGGTTCGCCCTGGATCCGCGGAGCAGCTACGGGGCTGATGACAACAGCCGGCGGAATGGGGCACACGCTGCCCTTTCTGATCAAGGATTTCCGGATTGCGATGATTGTTGCATTGCTGGTCGTGGCCCTGGAACTTGCGACCATCAGCTTCATCCGGCACAAGTACATGGACTCTCCATTCCTGCAGGTAACGTTTCAAGTGCTTATCGGCGGCGTCCTGGTTTTGCTGACGGGCATTCTGATTGGAAGTTCATAGAGCAAATCGCGGCTGGAAACTCTTTGGCGCCGCTCGTTCTACCCCCCATGCGCGATCCTTATTTGGCTCCAGAGAGTTGTTTTACCAGGTCGTACAGAAAAGCCTGGCCTTCGTAGAAGGATTGAACGGGAATGCGCTCGTCGCGGCCGTGGAAGCGGACGTCGTTGCGATCAATGAAGATGCCCTGAATGCCATAGCAAGGAATCCCAGAAGCGCGGAGCATGCGGCCGTCGGTGGCACCCATGACCATATTGGGAACGACGGCAACACCGGGCCACATCCTTGAAGTGACGCGGGTTGCCGCGTCGAGGACGTCGGGGCGCAGCGGAGACGACGGGCCGCGCTCAAAGTCTCCGACCGATTTGATGGAGACTTGATCGTCGGCGATAACTTTCTTAAGCGTTTCTTCGATGTACTGCGGCGAATCTTCCGGCATCACCCGGCAATTGACGAGTGCGGCAGCAAGCTGTGGCAACGCGTTCATGGCATGGCCGCCTTCAAGCATGGTGGCAACGCAGGTGGTGCGAAGGACGGAGTTATACGCTGGCGCGATGGCTGCGACGAGTTGCATTGCCTCCTGCGAGCCGTTCGCAACTTTCAAGAGATCCTGTTTTTCAGGGCCATTTGAAAGTTCACCCATACGGCGGAAGTAAGCGGCTGTGACTTCGTTAGTTTTCAGCGGGAAGCCAAAATCCGAAAGGCGCATGAGCGCGCCGGCGAGATGATAGATGGCGTTGTCTTTCACGGGCAGCGAACTGTGTCCGCCCTTGTTGCGAACCTCGAAGCGGAAATTCATCACGTATTTTTCGCTGACTTGAAGATAGTTGGCGACGTGCTTGCCATCCACAATTTCGCCCCAGCCGCCTTCGTTGAGGGCAAATTCGGCATCAATCAAGTCGCGGTGATTCTTGAGCAGCCAATCCACTCCGTTGAATGGTCCGCCGCCTTCCTCGTCCGCAGTGAGCGCGACAATGAGATCGCGATCGGGGACAAAGCCTTCCTTTTTGTACTGAATCAAATTGGCAATCCAGATTGCCGCTTGCGCTTTGTCGTCGCCGGTGCCGCGGCCGTAAAAATAACCATCCTTTTCGATGAGCTGGAAAGGATTCATGGACCAGTCATCGCGCCTGGCTTCGACAACATCTATGTGTGCGAGAAGCAGAAGCGGTTTCCGTTTGCCTGTGCCGTGATAGCGAACCACGAGATTGGACTTCTTAGGGCTTGCACCGCCCAGAAAAATATCGGAATCGGCAAATCCAGCAGCCTTGAGTCGCGCTGCGGCGGCTTCGGCAACTGGAGTGGTCGCGCCAGTCGTGAAGCCGGATTGTATCTCGATGAACTGCTTGTAAATGTCGCGTGCGAGTTGTTTTTCGGAGTCTGGGCGAAGAGTTTGAGCGGAAACCACGGCAGCAAACGAAAGTGCAAGAAAAAGAGAAACAATTCTGGATTTTTGCATGCGGCATTCTTCCACGAGGCCGAGTTTCGTGCAACTTCGGGAAGTCCAATCAGTCGGCTTGCGCAGGAATCGGGAAACGATGTGCGTGATGGGCCGCGCGACGGCCACGAATCCAGATCTGGACTCGGTCCATATAGAGATAAACGACGGGCGTGGTGAAGAGGGTAAGGAGCTGGCTGAGGATAAGGCCTCCGACAATGGCGATGCCGAGCGGACGGCGAAGTTCGGAACCGGTGCCGTGGCCAATAGCGAGAGGAAGAGCGCCAAAAAGCGCTGCCATCGTGGTCATGAGAATCGGCCGGAAGCGAAGCAGGCAAGCCTTGTGAATCGATTCAATGGGGGAAAGGCCTTCCTGCATCTCAGCTTGCACGGCGAAATCAACCATCAAGATAGCGTTCTTTTTGACGATGCCGATCAGCAGAATAATGCCGATGAGAGCAATCAAAGTCAGCTCTGTCTTGAAAAACATCAGGAACAGGAGCGCGCCAATGCCGGCCGATGGAATCGTCGAAAGAATTGTGACTGGATGAATAAAACTTTCGTACAAAATGCCGAGGATGATGTAGACGGCGGCAAGCGCTGTAATCACGAGAACGAGCACGGAGGATTGAGAATCCTGGAAGGCTTGGGCAGTGCCCTGGAAACCGCCATGCACGGTAGGTGGCATGTGGATTTGCTGCTGTGCTTCCTGAATTTTCTTGACCGCATCGCCAAGCGGCAGAGAGGGCGCGAGATTGAAGGAGAGCGTGATAGACGGAACAAGGCCCTGGTGATTTACGGACAGTGAAGTATTGGACGGCTCATAGTGAGCGAACGAACTTAGTGGAATCAGTTTGCCGGTATTGCTGGGCAAATAGATGTGATTCAGACCGTCGGGGCCTTCCGTATACTGCTTCTGAACCTCGAGAACGACGTGGTATTGGTTGAGACCTTTGTAGATATTGGAAACCTGGCGTTGGCCGAACGCATCGCTGAGTGTATTGTCCACATCGGTGAGACTCACGCCGAGACGAGAAGCAGTATCGCGGTCGACAACGAGCGAAGTCTGCAGCCCGCGGATCTGTTGGTCGGTGTTTGGATCATTGATGCCGGGAATCTTCTTGACGGCCTCAAGGAGCTTAGGAGCCCATGTGTTGAGCTCGTCGAGTTTTTCCGCCTGCAGCGTGTACTGATATTGCGCCGCGCCGAAGCGGCCTCCGATGGTGAGATCCTGAACAGATTGCATGAAAAGCGTCGCGCCAGGAATCTTCGCCGCTTTCTTGCGCAAGCGAGCGATAACTTCGTCGGAACTCATCTTGCGGTCTTCGAGCGGTTTAAGCTGAGCAAACATGCGCGCCGTAGCTCCGCCGTTGCCGCCACCCGCAAACGACGTCACACTTTCGACGGCCTCATCTTTCATTACCAGGTTCGTGAACTCAACCATCTTTTCGGAGATGGAAGCAAACGAACCGTCCTGATCCCCTTGAATGGATCCATTGATGCGGCCGGTATCCTGCTGTGGAAAAAATCCCTTGGGAACGGCATAGAAAAGGTACCCGTTGAGGCAGACGGTGCCGATGGTGATCAAGAGAACGGCAAATTGATGCCGCAGGACGACCTTGAGGCAGCGATCGTAAAGACGCACTGTACCGTCAAACGCGCGCTCCGCGAGACGATAAGCCCAATTGTGCTTACCTGTTTCGTGCCGCAAGAAACGCGCGCACATCATCGGCGTGGTTGTGAGCGAAACAACCATTGAGACGGCGATCGCGGCGGTGAGCGTGATGGCAAATTCGCGGAAGAGGCGGCCGACAACTCCAGGGAAAAGCAAAATAGGAATAAAAACCGCAACCAGCGAACTGCTCATGGAAAGTACGGTGAAACCAATTTCGCTGGCCCCCCTCATGGTGGCCGCGAAAGGTTTCATGCCATTTTCGATATGGCGGGCAATATTTTCGATGACGACGATGGCATCGTCCACGACGAAGCCGGTGGATATGGTCAGAGCCATGAGCGAAAGATTGTCGAGGCTGTAGCCGCAAAGATACATCACGCCGAACGTGCCGACGAGGGAGAGAGGAACGGCGATGCTGGGAATGATGGTGGCCCACACATTCCGCAGAAAGACGAATACCACGAGGATGACGAGTGAAACGGAAATGAGGAGCGCGATTTCGACGTCGTGAATGGAGGCGCGAATCGTGGTCGTGCGGTCCATGGCAACACGAAGATGCAGAGAAGGTGAAATGGATGCGCGAAGATCCGGCAGAATCGCCATGATGCGATCCACGGTTTCGATCATGTTGGCGTTGGGTTGACGAAAAATTGCCAGAATAACGCTTGGCTCGCCAAAGGAGAGGCCGAGGTTGCGGACGTCTTCCACGGAATCCGTGACATCGGCGATGTCCTGCAAACGGACAGGTGCGCCAGTGTGCCCCGCTACGATAAGCGGCTGATATTCGTAGGCTTTGAAGAGTTGATCGGTGTCTGCAATGGTGACGGTGCGTTTGTCGTCGGACAGTGAACCTTTGGCGAGATTGGCGTTTGCATTTCGCAGTGCATTGCGGACCTGCTCAAGGCTGATGCCGTAACTATTGATCTGGTCCGGATTGACAGCGACACGCACCGCAGGGCGCGAACTGCCCCATGAAAAGACCTGCCCGACACCTTCCACCTGAGCCAGCTTCTGCGCAAGGATCGAATCCGCGGCGTCGTAGATTTCTGCCTGCTTGATATTCGTGGACGTAAGCGAGAGCAAAAGGATGGGAGCGTCCGCAGGATTAATTTTGCGATAACCCGGCTGTCCCGGAAGATCGGCTGGAAGTTGGCTACGCG
>JAFDVY010000051.1 GCA_018268785.1 Acidobacteriota bacterium
GCCTCTGAGTTCCACGGGGGCTTCCGTTACGCCAGCCACGGAAGTGCAGAAAATCCCCGCAGGCCATGAGTCTTCCAAGCCTTCGGTAACTCCGGCTTCCTCGCATGAATCCGAACCGGTTGAGGATGCGCGCAAGACAAACTTCAGCGGGATACGGCTTGCCGCTCCGACAGTGAAGAGCGGTTCTTCGCAAAACATTTCAAACGTAGCTGATCCCGGACTTGCTCTCGATGGCAACGCAGCCCCGGCCGGAGGCGCAATAAGCGGGGGCTTAGTTGGCGCGCGCGGGAATCAGCCCGTGGTTCCGGTTCCAATCGGGGGAGAGGTCAAACCTGCCGTGCTGATCTCTTCGGTGCCGCCCAGTTATCCATTGATCGCACGCAGCCAGCGTATTTCCGGCGACGTAAAAATCGACGCGCTGATTGACGAGCATGGGCGTGTCACGGCAATGAAGGCGGTTTCCGGCCCGGTGATGCTGTATCAGGCCGCGCAAGACGCGGTGCACCAATGGAAATACCGCCCTGCAACGCTGAACGGCGACGCAGTCTCGATGCACTTGCTGGTTACGGTGCAATTCCGGTTGCAGTAGTCTTCGCAGGCTAGTCCGCGGTCCAAACCATTACATTGTAAGTACGACGCGAAATTGCGCGTGGCCGCTGTTCATGCGTTCGTAGGCTTCCGCCGCTTTCGCAAGCGGATATTTTTCGATCATGGCGCGAACCCCCGTCAGCGCGGCGAACTTCATGGTGTCTTCCGAGTCTGCGGCCGTACCGGAAGCCCAGCCTTGCAGCCGTTTATTCCCAAAAATAAGAGCGGCTGGCGAGACTTCAATATTCCCAGCTCCTGCGCCAACTACCAGCATCGAACCATTTCTCCCGAGCCCAGCGACGATATCCGACATGGCTTGAGAGCTTGGGGCCGTCGCCAGGATTACTCTTGCCCCGCCAAGCTTTTGTAACTCTTCCGCCGCGTTGGAAGCTTTGCTGTCAATGTAATAATGGGCGCCGAGTTTTTTCGCGAGTTCGCTATTTTCCGGTCCGCGACCGACCGCAGCCACGCGATACCCAAACTTATTCGCCCATTGCACGCCGAGATGGCCTAGTCCCCCAATTCCCTGAATGGCAACCAGGTCTCCAGGGCCGGCGCCACTATGGCGCAGGGAATTGAAGGTGGTGACACCTGCGCAAAGCAGGGGACCGGCTTCGGCCGGATCAAGGCCGTCGGGAATCTCCGCAACTGCTTCGGCTGAGGCGAGCATGTACTCCTGATACCCGCCATCGAAATGCACTCCACAAATTTTCTCGTTCACGCAATTGATGAAATTTCCGCGGCGACAAGCAGGGCAAGTGAAGTCATGCCCGCCATGCCAACCAACGCCCACGCGCTGGCCTTTCTTCCACGCGGTGACACCCGGTCCCGGCTCATCGATTACTCCGGCGACTTCGTGCCCTGGAACGCGGGGATAAGTAATCCAGGGGAAAATACCGTCTTTCGTCAGGTGGTCACTGAAGCAGACGCCGCAGGCCTGTACCTTGATGCGCACTTGACCGGGCCCCGGCTGGGGAATCTCCCGCTCGACAATTTCAAAATCAGCGCCCGCTTTGGGAACTTGTACTACTTTCATTTTTGCCATGGGAATGTGCCTTTCTCGTTTGGGTTGGCCTGCGACTTGGATGCAACAAACTGTCTTAAAAGGTACCGTTTTCCGATTCTAGCCGCGACTCTACACGAAATGACTCTACTTGCTGTGGGCATTTCGTTTGGAATCGATGGCCGCCCAAAACTTGCGGTATCCCTGAACCTCTTCGTATACTGACGGCCCGGCCAAATGGCAGGTCCGACGGGAAGGGTAGCCCGCCGAAGTCCTCTGTTTGCGCCCCGAAAATCAAAGTATATTTGCCGGCAATGCCGCAGGCTTACGCCGGAGTGTGAAGTACCCAAGGAGAGTCCCGCATGTCGCAAATGCCGACGCCGGAAGAGATGAATGTCTACCAAAACGCAGAAGCGCGTTTTGAAGTAGCGGCGCAGAAGCTGGGTTTAGAGCAGGGAATCTACCGGTATCTGAAATATCCGAGCAAAGAGATCACGCTCTACATTCCGGTTGGTTTGGACAACGGCACGCTCGAAGTGTTCACCGGTTATCGCGTGCTTCATTCCACGGTGCGCGGCCCTGGCAAAGGCGGGATTCGTTTTGCGCCAGACGTTTCCATTGACGAAGTCCGCGCGTTGGCTACCTGGATGACGTGGAAGTGCGCGGTTGTGGACATTCCTTTTGGCGGAGCAAAGGGTGGCATCATTTGCGACCCGCGCAAAATGTCCCGCGGTGAACTGGAACGCCTTACGCGCCGTTATACCGCAGAGCTGGCGGACTGGCTTGGGCCGGAACGCGATATTCCCGCGCCAGACGTGGGCACGGGCGAGCAAACGATGGCGTGGGTCATGGATACGTATTCCATGCATCATCGCCAGGCAACCACTGCCGTCGTTACCGGTAAGCCGATCGAACTTGGCGGATCGCGGGGACGCCGCGAAGCTACCGGCCGGGGCGTAATGATTTGCTGCGACAAGGCGCTTGCCAAGCTCGGCATGAAAAAAGAAGGCACGCGCGTTGTCATTCAAGGCTTCGGCAATGTGGGCTCGATGGCTGCGAACCTGATGCAAAAGGCCGGCTACAAAATCATCGGCCTTGCGGATATTGGCGGGGGCCTTTACAACGAAACTGGTTTTGACGTACCCAAAGTGATCGACTGGGTGTACACGCAGAAAAAGCCGCTGCAGGATTATCCGGGCGGCGGAACGAAGATGACCGCGCGAGACGTGCTTTTCCAACCGTGCGACGTCGTTATTCCCGCAGCGATCGAAAATCAAATCACGGAAAAGAACGCGTCGCAGGTGCAGGCGAAAATCATGTGCGAGGGAGCAAACGGGCCGACTACATGGCAAGCCGACGCGATCATTGATGCCAAGGGCGTTTTCACGATTCCCGATATTCTCGGAAATGCAGGCGGCGTGACCGTCAGCTACTTCGAATGGGTGCAGGACCGCCAGGGGTTCTTCTGGCGCGAGAGCGAAGTGAACGAGCGCCTGCTGGATGTGATGGAAAACGCGTTCGACGCCGTGGTGAAGTACGCCGAAGCGCACAAGGTGAACAACCGCATTGCGGCGTATATGGTGGCTATCGACCGCGTAGCAAATGCATTGAAAATGCGCGGGATTTACGCTTAACTATCGTCGCCCGAAACAGGTCGCGCACGCGTTGCTGTCCCACCGTGCGTTGGGTGAAAAATAACTTGCAAACTGGCTTGTGCGGTGGATAATTTCCCGCGCGAGGAAGGAGTGCGCCCGTGAATCCGGACCCTGTATTGACTGGCCACGCCAAGACGGAAGAAGAACACCGGCGCGAAATTTGCGCGACGGGCCGCTGGATGTACGATCGAGAATACATCGTGGCGTGCGAAGGCAATGTTTCCGTGCGACTCGGCGGTGGGCGTATTCTCGCGACGCCAACCTGCATGAACAAAGGGTGTCTCTCGCCGGAGGACATGGTCGTTACCGATCTCAACGGACACAACCTCAGCGGCAATCGCAAGATCTCCTCGGAAATTCAGATGCATCTTCTTTTCTATCGCATGCGTCCGGACGTCAATGCCGTCTGCCACGCGCATCCGGTTACGGCAACTGGATTCGCCAGCGCCGGACGGTCGCTCGATCAGGCGCTTCTGCCGGAAGTGATCGTCGGACTTGGCCAGGTGCCCCTTGTCCGTTATGCGACTCCGGGCACGTCCGATCTAAGCCAGGCGCTCGAGCCGTTTGTGGAAAGCTACGACGCGCTGCTTCTTGCAAATCACGGAGTGGTTACCTGCGGTCCGGATTTGCAGACCGCCTTCTATCGTCTGGAAACCGTCGAACACTTCGCAAAAATTCTGCTGGCCGCGGAAAGCGCGGGAACTCCCAAACTTCTTTCCGGACGCGAAGTGGCGAAGCTGATGGCTGCACGGGCGCGCTATGCGGTAGCGCCGCCTCCGGGGGGCGCGGCGGAACTTCCCATTACCAGCGACAGCGAAGAGGGCGTCGCGGACGAAATCACGCTCAAGCGCGATGAACTCGACCATTTGATTGAAGAGGCGCTGCGGCAGGATCGCGCGCGCCGCTAGAAGATCTCAGGATTCCTTTACTCGCGTTTCGTCCAGAACTTCCCGCACTTTTTTGGCCAGGGTAACGGGTGCAAACGGTTTCTGCAGAAAGCTCATCCCTTTTTCCTGAATCCCCTCTCGAACGATCGAGTCGCCGATGTACCCTGACATAAAGAGAACTTTCATGCGTGGATTCTTTGCGGACAATCGCTTGGCCAATTCCGCCCCGCTGATCTCCGGCATCACCACGTCGGAAAGCAGCAGATCGAAGTTGCCCGCGTGTTTTTCAAAAACCTGTTCAGCATCTTGCGGCCGGGCGGGACAAACCACCGTATACCCATGGGAGCTGAGCACCGCGCGAATCAAATCGCAAACTGCCAAATCGTCTTCCACCAGCAAGACCTTTTCTCTGCCATCCAGAGCCGCATATTTTTCGAGCGTTTGCCCCGCTGCGACCTGCACGGAGTCCGTTCGCGGCAAATAAATTCGAAACGTGGTTCCGTGTCCCGGCTGGCTCGTAAATGTAATATTACCGTTTGCCTGCTTCAGAATGCCGTAGACTGTGGAAAGTCCTAGCCCTGTCCCTTTTCCCGCAGGCTTGGTGGTAAAGAACGGTTCGAACAGGCGAGTCTGAACGGCCATATCCATTCCCACGCCGGTATCCTTCACCACGAACTCCACGTAGCGTCCTGGCCTCATGCTGTTCGCCGATGCAATCGAATCTCCGAATTCCACGTTGCGCGTTTCGAAGGTAAGTTGCCCGCCCTCGGGCATCGCGTCGCGCGCGTTGATCGCCAGATTCAAAATCACCTGTTCCATTTGGCCCGCGTCCGCCAGCACTGTTCCCAAGTCCTGCGCGAGTTGCGTCGAAATCAAAATGTGTTCGCCGATCAAGCGATGCAGAAGCTTTTCCATTCCGGCAATGATTTGATTCAGCTTCAAAGCGCTCGGCTGAATGGTCTGCTTCCGGCTGAACGCGAGGAGTTGCCGCGTCAGAGAAGTCGCGCGCTCCGCGGCCTTGTGGATCTGGTCCACGTGCCCGCGTAGCTTCGGATCGTTCGCAAGCGCGTCCGAGAGCACCGAGCTGTAACCGCTGATGACCATGAGCAAGTTGTTGAAGTCGTGTGCTACGCCGCCAGCCAAGGTTCCGATGGCTTCCATTTTTTGCGATTGGCGCAAGTGTTGTTCGATCTGTTTTTGCTCGGTGATGTCTCGCGCGACGCCGATCAATCCCACGATCCTGTTGTTTGCGTCGCGATACGGCGACTTGTTTGTCAGAAAGGTGTGCGGCGTTCCTTGAAACGGAACCGAAAACTCGAAGGACCTGCCTGTTCCCGACTCCAGAACGATACGGTCTTGCTCCAGCGAAACTTTTGCCGACTCTGGTTCCAGAAAATCGATGGCGCGCAGGCCAATCAGCTCCTTCGCATCGAGATTGTTCATTCCCGCAAACGTTTGATTCACCAGAATGAAGCGTCCTTGTAAATCCTTTACAAACAGCGCGTCTCCCGTCCCTTCAAAAACCGATTTCAAAAGCGCGTTGCTCTCCTCGAGCGCTCTTGCCGCCTGCCTCTGTTGATGTTCGGAAACAACAATTCGCGCCACGGAACATGCAAACGAAACCAGGACCAGAGTGATCGCGGTCAACCACTGCAATTCCGCGAGCCCCGCCGCCATCAAGAGAACGACCAGCGGGAAGATGAGAGACGCCACATGGACCAGACCCCACTCCCGCCCTCCAGGCCGTTTCCAGCGGAATTTCGTGCTCGCAACGGGGTCCTCGGCCACCGGCTCTGACGTTGAGGCCAGTACCGCGGCCACGAGAAATGGAACGCTCCACGTTAAGTCCCAGAACGATCCGGTCTTTAAACTGTGCAGATCCTGGAGATAGAGGTACGGCACTTCGCCGCAGAGATAAACGAAGGAGAAAATCGCGAGCCGCCCGTATAGGTCGCGCGCCACTTTGTGTTGAGCCCATAAGGCGCAAAGGAAGAACGTCACAAAAAGAATGATGTCGCGCGCGCTCTCCGGCGTCCATGCAAACCGGTAAAGTTCATCCCAGCCCAGTCTCCAGGCTTTGGGGGTCTGAAAAGTGAAAAGATAAGCCGCGACCGTTAGAATGACAACTTGCATCATGTCGAAAATGCGCGGCCACTGTTTGCGATCGAATCCTTTTTCCGGGTCCAGGAAGACCGTCATCAGCAGAGGCGTCATGCTTAAGAAGAAGATGATGTCGCTCGGCCACGGGGCTTGCAGCGAAGCGTGCCTGACGTTCTCGTAATACGTTTCAATGACCTGCGCGAAGCTCCACGCGTAGAAGCCAGATGCCACGAGAAACCAGAAATATTTCCCGAAATTCTCGAAGCGCCGCGCCGCCAGCGTGCATGCGATCGCCGCGAGCAAGGCGCTTGCCAGCTCCATCAGGTTGGAGGCCAACGGCATGAGCGGCCATGTCCGCGCGCCAGCCAGCAACGCGACATGAATCGCCAGAAAGAGCAAAGCCAGGGAGAAGAAGATGCCCGAATCCCGCCGGAGATTCTTCGCCTCAGACACGTTTCAAGCCTTTCGCAAATAGGCCAGATGCAGGGTATCTTCTAATGATGCGACATTACGCGGAATACGGACAAGGAAATGGCATGTCCTGGTTGTCCATTCGCAAACACGATATGCGCTTCGACCGCTTGTTTCGCCCTATATTCTCTCTAGCACCGGGCAGGCTTCTTGCATCCGATAAGAAAATCGTGAGGGAGGAATTCTATGTCTGAGCAGCTCAAACCGCGCATCGAATACGGAAAATTTGCACCGGAAGTAATTCGCTCCCTGTACGCCATCGAACGCTATCTGCATGACAGCGGCCTCGACGCGAAACTCCTTCACATGCTCAAGCTTCGCGCTTCGCAAATGAACGGCTGCGCGTTCTGCATTGACATGCATTGGAAGGACGCGCGGGCAGCCGGCGAATCCGAACAGCGCCTCTACGGCCTCGACGCCTGGCGTGAATCGTCTTACTACACCGAAAAGGAACGCGCCGCGCTCGATTGGGCAGAGTCCGTAACGTTAATCTCGCAAACCCACGCGCCCGACGAGGTGTTCGAGCGCCTCCAGGCGCAATTCTCCGAGAAGGAGATCGTGGAACTCACGCATGCCGTCGCGATGATCAATCTCTGGAACCGCCTGGCCATCTCGTTCCGCGCCGTCCCCGGCGGGTATCAGCCCAAAAAATCCAGCGCGACGGCGGCGGGCTGAGAGGACGCCCCGGGAAAGTTTGGCTGGGCAACTGCTTCGCTTGTAGAATCGCGCGTGCGCTCAGATCTAGCGCGAAGGAGCTGTTATGAGCGAGACGGAACTCTTCTTCGACGCCATTCGCAGCGGAGATATCGCTGCCGTTTCCGCGCTGCTCGACGGCGACGCCACCCTGCTTACTGCAAAAAACGCACAGTCGCAGAGCCCCGTTCTTTTCGCCATCTACAATCGCCAGAATCAGATGCGCGACCTCTTTCTCTCGCGCGGTGCATCTCTCGCGTTGCACGAAGCCGCGGCGGCCGGCGATCTCGCTCGCGTGAAGCAAATCGTCGAAGCCGATCCCTCGCTCGCAAAGAGTTTTTCCCCTGATGGCTTTCCGGTTCTCGCGCTTGCAGCCGTTTTTGGCAATTTCGAAGTCGCAAAATATCTCCACGCCAAAGGCGGCGAGATCAATGCCGTCTCCACGAACGGGAGCGGATACACGGCCCTCACCGGAGCCGTCGCCAGCGGACACACGGAAGTTGCAAAGTGGCTGCTCGAAAACGGCGCGAATGCAAACTATTCCTATTCCAACGGCTACACGCCGCTTCTTACCGCTGCAGCGAACGGGCACCTCGAAATCCTGAAAGCTCTTCTTGCTCATGGCGCGGACCCCCATGCCAAAACCACTGACGGCAAGAATGCCCTCGCTTACGCCATCGAACGCAAACACGCGAATGTTGAGGAATTCCTGCGCCAAAATGGTCTCTCGTAAACGTTTCGCCGTTCCACTTGTCGAAAACTCGCAACTTGCGAGAACTCGTTAACCGTTCAAACTCTCCTCGCGCCGCAAACCTGCTGAAACGAAAGCAGTAACGCTCCTTTTCGCTTTGGCGTGGCGCATGCACTACTTCGCGCTGGAAACTCATGTGATTCGGATGGATCGCTCGGCGGCTGCAACTCACCAAAATGCTTTCTTGCGGCTAGTTTTGTTTCCACCAAAAAATTAAAAAAGACCTGAGGAGAAATGGAATGAATAGCAGCACGTTTGAGAAAAAGACAAAGCGCAAGATCGATTGGCAAAAAGTCATCGCCCTGATCGGCTTCCTGACCTGTCCGCTGACCGCCTTCGCACAGAACAGCAAAGAGCCCGCGCAGGACGCGCCGCAAACCACACCGGTCCAAATCGTCGCACTCGATGAATGTGATCCGACAACATTCAACGCGGCGCTCGGCCCGGACTTTTGCAAGAACGTCACGCTCGGCGCATTCACCACGATCAATGATCTCTTTAAGCAAGCCGCCAGCGGCACGCCCGATCCCAACTGGGATTTCGAACCGGATACGCTGCGCATCAGGAAGGGAACTCCGATCGTCGTCGTGGACCAGGGCGGCGAACCGCACACATTCACAGAAGTGAAGCATTTCGGCGGCGGTTTTATTCCGGAACTCAACTCCGGCGAATCCACCGTCCCCGAATGTGAAAACGGCTTCAAAAACCTTGCCGTGGCTCGCACGCGTATTTTGCAGGGGAGCCAGCTTCTGGTCACCGGCCTGACTCTTGGCGAACACGATTTTCAGTGCTGCATTCACCCCTGGATGCGCGTGAAAGTCGAAGTCAAGGAAGCGCTGCACGGCAAGGACAAGGATTAAAGCATTTCGTCAGCGCGAATTTCAAAATTTGCGTGCCAACAGGTAACCCAACGCAAAGCGGCGAGCCTCTCGTGTTCCTTCTTGGCGAAAGGCTCGCCGCTGTTTTCATTTCGAGGCGATAGCGCAACTCTTAATTCAGAAGATGGGTTATAGGTCGCCGCAGCTTTGTTTGGCGGGCGAAAGAAAAGCGGCAATACCTGGCGGTTATCCTGAGACTTTTCCTGCCAATGTTCCGTAACTGTACGCAGAGGGGAATTGCGATGAAATCCTCGTTGACCCTGCTCGTGCTTGTTCTACTGTTACTGAACATTCTGGCTGGATGTGCTGCGGGACCTAACCAGTCCAAAGGAACGGCGAACGAGCACGGCGTGGTCGCGGGCTTCTGGCTCGGGCTCTGGCAGGGACTCATTGCGCCATTCGTGCTTGTAGGGTCGCTGTTCAGGGACAATCTCACCGTCTACGAGGTCCACAACAACGGGGCATGGTACAACTTCGGGTACCTATTCGGCTTAGCGTGCTTTTTCCGTGGCGGCGGTAACAGCTCGGCGCGTCGAAAGAAAATCTCGACGGCAAGACCTGATTTAATGTCGTGACCGGACAAGTTGGTAGTAGCAGGAACCATCCGATTAGTCGACTAATCAGGGGTTAGGAATTCCTCGTACGGTCAACTCGACGCTTCCGAATGCTGGTCCATCAAGC
Organism: Acidobacteriota bacterium; assembly: GCA_018268785.1. Taxonomy (GTDB): domain Bacteria; phylum Acidobacteriota; class Terriglobia; order Acidiferrales; family UBA7541; genus Acidiferrum. Next base: position 9,708 of record JAFDVY010000051.1, read on the forward strand.
TCGAATTCAACTTTGTTCGAGGCCAATAAGTTCACCTTCACCAATACAGTCGGCGCATCTGGCCAGCCATCCTTCTGTTGTGTGTGGAGTGGCATGAAAGATCACCGTTTCGACCTCTGCGGCGAAATCCGGGAGGCCGTGGTGAATCAACAGACCACCCTCTGCCAGCTCCCGTATCCAATCTTGATTGAATGTAAACGCGGCGACTACATCCTTTATGGAGGCATTCTTGCCAATTGCCTTTGCCAACCGTGCGCTAAGCCAGAGAAGCCTTTGCAGTTCATCGGTGTAATTAATTGAGTATCCAAAACCCAACGAGCAGGAATCATCCTCAGATGCTGCTTGGTCAAGCATGACTTGCGGCACAAGTCCTTGGGGACCAAAGCGGTGAACCGGGAAATTTCGAGTCACAACGGCAGCAAAGTCACCCTTGAAATAAGGGACAATTTCTCCCCGGTTGTGAAGGTACAGGCCACAAAACAAATCGATGATTCCTGTCTGCTTCTTTTGGTTCTCTGCGCATGCTAACGAAGCCCTGCGTAGCGATTCCGCCACATCCGAGGAGAGGAATTCCGTTCCAAACATCAGACGATGCTCGCCGTAAGCCTTTTGAAAGTTACTGAGAGTGGTTTTCATTGGTTGGTTCCGAATAACAGATAAGTTAGCACGCGCTTAACACGCCTAGTCAACGGCGTGATCGGACCCTACGCGTCGTACTGCACAAACACGGGGCGGTCCCTTTTTCCGGGTGCTATCCCCTATCTCGTCAATGCGTTGACGGGCGAAAGAAAAGCGGCAATACTGGCGAGCGATGATTGGCCAACTTCGCGGACGACTCGCCGACAAACGACCCAACCAGATCCTTGTAGACGTCGGCGGTGTCGGCTATCTCGTTTCCGTTCCTCTCTCCACTTATGCCGGACTTGGCGAACTTCACACCGAAGTCACGCTGCTGATTCACAGTCACATTCGAGAAGACGCTTTCGCTCTTTATGGTTTTCTTTCCTCCCGCGAAAAGCATCTTTTTGAAATGTTGCTCTCCGCCTCCGGCGTCGGTCCAAGCCTCGCTCTCAAAATTCTTTCCGGCATGAGCGCCGAAGAACTCATCCCCGCCATTCGCGGCAACGATCTCGTTCGTCTGACAAAAATTCCCGGTGTTGGCAGAAAGACTGCCGAGCGCATGGTCGTCGAGCTCAAGGACAAACTCGAATCCATGGCTGTGCTCGAACAAAAGCCTTCCGTAGCCTCGCCTGCGGGTGTCGAAGCCGACGTTCTCTCCGCCCTTGTCAATCTCGGCTACGACGGCCGCACCGCAGAAAACGCGGTCAGCGAAGGCAAACGCGAAGCCGGCGCATCGAATTTCGAAACGTTGCTGAAGGCATCGTTGCAATCCCTGGCGGCGCCAAAGGGAAAAGCGGCACGAGTTCCGTAAACGATTGGACTAACCAGGCGAATGGCAGACGCAACCGCAAAACGAATGATGGCTCAGCGCGAACGCGACAATAGTTCGCGCCCGGACCGTCTTGTTTCCGGCGGCGCCTACGAGGACGACGCGCGCCTCGACGCCAGCGTTCGGCCCAAAACGCTCGCCGAATACATCGGCCAAAAACGCGTCAAGGAAAACATCTCCATCGCGCTCGAAGCCGCTCGCAATCGCGGCGAAGCGCTCGACCACGTTTTGCTATACGGCCCGCCAGGCCTCGGCAAAACCACGCTCGCCCAAATCATCGCTAACGAACTAAACGTTCCCATCAAAACGAGCGCCGGGCCGCTGCTCGAACGCAAAGGCGATCTCACTGCAATTCTCACTTCCGTCGAAGCACGCGAAGTTTTCTTCCTGGACGAAATTCATCGCCTTCAACCTGCCGTCGAAGAAGTTCTTTATCCCGCAATGGAGGATTTTCGCGTGGACCTCGTCATCGGCCAGGGCCCGGGCGCGCGCATCCACCCATTTCACTTGAATCATTTCACGCTCATCGGCGCCACCACACGCGCCGGACTCATCACCGCGCCGCTCCGTTCGCGTTTCGGCATTGTTCATCGCCTCGATTTTTACGAGCCGGAAGATTTATTAATAATTCTCCATCGCAGCGCAAAAATTCTTTCTATTGAGATGGACGAAGGCGGCGCCGAAGAAATTGCGCGCCGTTGCCGCGGGACACCGCGCATCGCCAATCGCCTTTTGCGCCGCGCGCGAGATTTTGCCGAAGTCCGCGCTGCCGGACGCATCACGCGAAGCGTCGCTCAGGAAGCGCTCTCCATGCTCGGCGTGGATGACAATGGCCTCGACGAGGTCGACCGCAACCTGATGATCGCGCTTCTCGACAAATATTCCGGCGGCCCGGTCGGCCTCGGCACACTTGCCGCCGCCCTCGCCGAAGAAGAAGACGCCATCGAGGAAATGTACGAGCCCTACCTCATGCAAATCGGCATGATCGATCGCACGCCGCGCGGCCGTGTCGCCACTCCGCGTGCTTACCAATACTTCGGCCGCGAACTCCCGAAGCGCCAGCCCCGTCTTTTTTAACGCGATCATTAACACTTGCGGAGTTTTCCTTGATCCTCATTGAACAAATCACGCCGCACAATGTTTCCGCCTTCAAAGAGGTCCGTCTTTGCGCATTGCGAGAAGCTCCCTACGCCTTCGGCTCAACCTACGCCAGGGAAGTTCAATTTGACGACGCCGAATGGGCCAAGCGCCTCGAACGTTGGAATGGCAAGCGCGGAGTTGGCTTTCTCGCAATGGATGATTCGATGGGGTGCGGCATCGCAGGTTCATTGTTGGACGAAAGCGATGCCACGCGCGCTCAACTCGTCTCCATGTGGACCGCTCCAACGCACCGCGGGCGAGGCGTCGGGCGCCTCTTGGTCAACGCCGTCCTCGATTGGGGCAAGGACCGCAATGTGCGCACGCTGTTGCTGATGGTTACCAGCAACAACGAGTCCGCGATTCGCTTCTATGAACGCCTCGGCTTCGCGCGCACCGGCCGCACTGAACCCTATCCGAACGACCCGGCGCAGTTCGAACACGAAATGTCCCGCCAGGTCGGATAGCTATGATGGCGACGCACATTGTCTATCTTTCTCTTGGCTCGAATCTTGGCGACCGTGTCGCGATGCTGCGCACTGGAATCGACGCGCTGACAAGCGCGAAGGTGCTTGTTCGAAAAATCTCCTCCTTCTACGAAACCGAGCCGGTCGATTTTCTCGACCAGCCCTGGTTTTTGAACTGCGTCGTCGAAGCCGAAACGAGTTTGCCTCCGCAAGAATTGCTGCGAACATTGCGGGGAATTGAATCGTCGATTGGCAGTAAAAAGGAATTTTCCAAAGGGCCGCGACTGCTGGACATCGACATTCTTCTTTACGGCGACGAAACGATTGATTCTCCGGAACTGCAAATTCCGCACCCGCGCATGGTGCGACGGAAATTCGTTCTCGCCCCGCTCGCGGAAATCGCTCCGAGTCTCAAACATCGGTCGTGGAGCGCAACCGCGGCACAACTTCTCTCCGGTTCCGCCGACCCAAGTAAGATCAGGAAACTCTAGCCTGCTTCTTCTTTCCAAAGCACTCTGTTGGTGAGAGGATTGCGTCAATGCCAGGCCATCCGAGGTGTTTCCGTGCTCAGACCATTTTTGGCAATTTGTGCCGCACTGCTCGGTGCGGTTTCGTTCCCTCCGCAAACTGCGCCCGTTCACGTAAGAGTGCGCGTGATTCTTGTGGACAAGGATTTGAACCAGAAGCCCGTTCCATTTCTTGCAATAAAAGAGAAGAACTCCGCGAGCGGCGCAGAGCAGGAAATCAAGACCGGACTGGATGGAATTGCGCAGGCCGATTTGCCGCAAGGACATTTTATTTTCTCTAGCGCGAAACCTGTCGATTTTGGAGGCAAGAAGTATTCCTGGAGTTTGGAAGCGGACATAAAAGGCGCGGAGCAGGAAATTGTTCTTACGAATGACAATGCGAAAATCGAAAACGGAACTCCGGACTCCACTGCCGCAAATTCTGGCAATCCGGGCGATTTGACTGCGCTTTTCGACAAGCTGAAAAATTCCGTGGTCACCGTTCACTCCGAGAGCGGTTCCGGTTCCGGATTCGTAGCCGATCCGAGCGGTTTGATTGTCACCAACAACCATGTCGTGGACTCTTCTTCGTACCTCGCGGTGCAATTCGACTCGAAGCGAAAAATTCCCGCGCGGCTGATCGTGGCCGACCCGAACAAAGACGTGGCCGTTTTGTGGGCGAATCTTTCGGCATTCCCGGAATCGATTGTTGCGCCGATCCTTCCGAAAAATACGGTGTCGTCCATTGTCGTGGGGCAGCGCGTGTTCACCATCGGAAATCCGATGGGGCGCGAAAAAGTTTTGACAACCGGAGTGATCAGCAAAGTCGACAAGGAAGCGATCACAAGCGACATCAACATCAATCCCGGAAATTCCGGAGGTCCGCTGTTCACGCTGGGCGGCGAAGTCGCCGGCCTGACCACGGCGGGATTGCGCAATCTTGCTTCGATTGTGCCGATCGAAAACGCACGGCCATTGCTGGACCAAGCGAAGAAAACGATCAGCACAGGTGTGCCGCCCGCAGCTACGCTGCTTCCCGTCGAGCCCGCCGATTATTTTCCCGCCGATTATTTGAAGGGGATGTTGCAACAGGAAAAGATCGACTCGAAACCGTACTCCATGGATGTCGGACAATTTCGCGTTTGGTTTATCACGCCTCCCGTCAGTTACTTTTACCGGCACGAGGACGAAATGGCCGCTGCGCGTAAAGCGGCAAAGCGCAGCGGCGGCGATCCCTCGCAAGCAAAACCTCCAGAGAGCGCGATCCAGGACGCGCAGGACTTCCGGCCCGTGCTCGTGGTGAGCGTGCGGCCGAAGCTTGGTATCGGCTGGACGAAATTGCATTTCAAGAACGGTTTCAAGCGTATGCGGCTCCTTTGCGGCGGCAAAGAACTGGAGCCGATCGAGCCGGGCCGCGGCGAATATGAGCTGCAGGATGTGCGCGGGCGGACCGTGGATACGACGTTTCAGGGGCGCTACACGTATTTGCCCGACGCCGTCGGTCCTTCCTGCGGAAGCGTGGTGCTGGAAATTTATTCCGAGAAAGAGCCGGACACGCCGCTAACGAAAACAATCGAGCAGGTGACGATTGACCACGTCTGGGCCGACCTCGAACCGTACCGGAAGCTGCAAGCGAAAAAATAAGTGTCCACTCAGGAAGTACGGCGAAGCAGCAGGCGATGGAGCGTGAGCGGCTTCGGTTCAAGCGTGTCGAGTTCAATTTGCGAGAGACGGCCCTCGCTGATTTCGCGCCAGCGGTAAACGCCAGGTTCGGTTTCCTCCTTAATGATTCCACGAAGAGAAGAGAGAAAGCGTTCCGCGTCGAAACGATCCGCGGCTTCGCGAAGTGTTGGGCGGGCGAGCGCCTCGACGGCATAACTGCGCAGAAGTTTTGTCCAATATTTGCGGAAGAGATCTTCGGACGCGAAGATATCGCTCCAGGCGACTTCGCCGCCATACGCGACGACGACACCGACGACACGTTCATTCTTGAGGCCTTTGGTTTCCTTGTCGAATCGGCGCTGAACTTCTTCGACGAAGGAATCGACAGAGCCACCGATGGAGCGCGATTTGTTGTAGAGCTTGTCGTAGGACTCGGTCGGAGCTTCGTCAGCGACGGTGACACTAAGCTGTTGAGCGGAGACACGGGGTGCAGGAGGCTTAGCGGCTGCGGCAGAACCAGCGCCGACTTCATACGAATAAGTTGATCCGCTGCGGACGGCATTCCAGACGTCACCTTGCTTCTGGTTGACGGCGGCTTGTTCGCGGACGCTGGGATGGACGATGGTCTTTGCGGCGCTAAAATTTCCGCCGGAAGACCAGCGACCATGTTCGACGCAGAAAACGCTGAGGGGAAGAGGCTCGGCTCCAGGGGGAACGATGCGGTCTTTGCCGATGATGCGGTCCTGCTTGCCGCCGCTGACGAGTTCACCGGCGAGGAGAAGCAGAGGACGTTTGCTACGGTTGATGAGAACAAGTTGATTGACGCTGGCGCCGCCGGAGTAGTTCGGCGAGACGCTGCCGTCGCGATTGCGCACCATTCCGGAGTTGCCCTGTTCGCTGACGATGACTTCGCCGGAAGCGAGGCCTTCTTCGAGCGTGAGGAAATGTCCAGTGTCGAACGTGGAGCTGGCGACAACCGGAAACACGCTGATGTTTTCGTAAGTGACGGGAGCGAGCAGGCGCCAGTCGCCTTCCGGTTTAGACGGTTCGGGTGCCGGTGTGTTTGGGGGAGTTGTGCCCATACCGAGGGCTGAAATGCCGAGAAGACTGCCAAAGAGAACGGAAAGAATGGAACGATCCATGAGAAGCCTCCAGAGGCGCGGCTCTGCAGATGGACCCGCCAAGGCGGGCAGGTAGCGAGCGCGACCTGGGGGTAGAACGAGGAAAGGCGAAAGGCTTGCGGGGAATGAAGGGTGCGATTTAGCTAAAAAGAAGAAAAAGCGCGGGTCTGAAGACCGGCCACTACAACAGCAAGAAAAAGAGGAAAAAGCGCGGGTCTGAAGACCCGCCACTACAACAGCAAGAATAGGAAAAGGCGGTGGACTGAAGTCTTCACCTCCAGGAGAAAAGCAGATCCTTCGCTCCGCTCAGGATGAAAACTTAAGGCGGCAGTGGCTAGCGACTGTAGGGTGGGGCAGGGGTGCCGTCAGACTTTTGGTGACTGAAGTCAGTGGCAGGCTAGCGGCGGTTGCCGCCGAGATTGGTGTTCGGGCCGCGGCGTTTTGTTTTGGAAGCTTCGGATTCGGCGCGTTCGTAGTCGGCCAGCTCTTCTTCGGTGTAGGAAGAATAGGAGTCGCGGGCGGCGAACATGGAGTTGGTGCGGCCAGCGTCCTTTTTCTTTTTGCGCAGACCGCCGAATTCGTGGCGCACCTGGCGAAGTGCGACATCGATGGCTTTGACTTCGACGAGCAGGTCGCTGACTTTTTCCAGAAAATCGTGAAGATGGTAGGGACGTCCAACGTAAGGGAGGCGTGCAGCTTCGAGCCCCTGAACATACTGGCTTGCGCTGTTGGAGGGCACGAGGTAAAGAACGCGAAGGCGGCCGCCATCTTCGGGCGAAACGCTGGCGAGTTCGCGGACGATGCTGAAGATGGGGCCGTTCATATCAACCATTGCGATGTTGGCGATGAGCAGAGACCATTCGGCGGAACGGAGTTCTGTGAGGAGGAGCTTCGCGTCGGGGATGAGGCGAACGCGCCAACCTTCGGAGTCAAGAATCTGGCGGAGAGCGGAGGAGCCTGCGGGGTCATTGTCGAGCACAAGAATACTGACCCGACGCGGCTCAAGCGGTTGGGGAGGCGTCGCCATTTTCGGAGTATAGCGCCCGGTGAGCAGGGGCAGGGTGAAAAGCAGATTGGACGGGCTTAAGGAGCACCTGTACGGAAGGGCAGGGAGACCGAGACCAGAAAAGACGCTCTATTGGCCGATGACGAAGTTGGAGCCCGGGCGGACCTTTTTCGGGTTGCTGGCGTCCCAGAAGATGCGGTTGATGATGGACTTGCCAGTTGCCTCGCGGGACGTGAAGTAGATTTGAATGCCGTCGCGAGACCATTCGGCCTCGGTTGGCAAGAGGTTGGAGATGTTAAGGGGGACGCGGCGCTTGGATCGAAGTTCGTAGAGGAACAGGTCTGCTCCAAGATTCGTCTTGGGGTCTTTGGGAGAATTCGGCGGAGTCTTGAGCAGGGAGCCAGAGATCAGGAGCAAATCCGAATTGGCGGGACTGACGCGGACGGCCGCATCCGCGTTGGATTGAAAATCAGGTCCGCAGAGGTCAAGCGCGGAAATCGTTTGTGCAGTGCCGCCATCGTCGGTAATCCAGAAAAAAGAAGAGGCGTTAGCGCCAACGAGTGTGTGGGCGTCCGACCATCCATCGAGTGAATTGACGGGAGTGGGAGAGAGTTGCGTTGGGTGGGTGGATGATGAGACTGCGTTGGAGGGAAGGGTCCATATGTGCCAGACGGAGGAATCGGATTTCAGAAAAGCGATTCGAGAGTCATCTGGGGACCAAAAAGGCTGCTCGAGCGGGCCGCGGAGGAGTTCGGAGGTCTTGCCAGTAGCGGAATCGTAGAGTTGGAGGCTGACTTCCTGGCCATTCTCCTCACGCACAAAGAGAAGACGCTTGCCATCGTGAGAAAGGGAGAGCTGCGAGCCTTTGGGAGCGACGAGCTTGGGGACGTCGTTGCGGGCGAGCATGACTCTGCCGGAGGAATCGAGATAAGCAACGGCGACGGGTGGCTTGAAGCTGATGGTTGGAGGAGCGGGTTTCTTTTTCTCGGGATCGTCGTCGTCGAGATTCTTCTGTTTGAACTCGGGGAACTGATCTGGCGCGATCCTTGCGCAACCTCTTAGCGTGCCGATTTGCGCGTGGTCGAGAGCGACCCGGAAGGGATATTTCGTGTCGGAGACGCCGACGGTGCAGGCTTCGCGGGAAAGGTGGACGGCCACGGCGGCTTGGGTTTGTGCATCTTTTGCGTGGTAAGTCCAAGTGGAGCCGGTGGTTTCCTGTTCGACTTCGGCGGGATCAAGCGGAATCGGCGGATAACCTGCACGTTCGAGACGTTCCGGGCCTTTCATGCCAAGGCGGAGGCTCCAGACGGGGTCTGTGCCTTGCGCAATCAGAAGGATAGGAAAGTGGCGTGGCTGGGGGACCGTGAGAGGAGGGCCAACTGGGTTCTTTCCCTGGGGCGGCTTGGCTTGAGGCGTTTGCGCATTGGCGCCGGAACAAATAGAAAAACACGCTGCAACGGCCAGAAGCAGAGCGGACAAGGACCGAAAGAATTTCATTCAAGCTCCAGTTGGCTTGCGTATTGCAATTGTTCTAACGGCGCGGAGTAAGAACTTCAAAGTCTGCCCGACAGCCGCGATCCACCCAGACTCCTTTGTTGTCGTAGCCCCACGTAGCGCCTTGCGTACAGGGGCTTCCACTGCGTTGCTTTATCAGACGAACGCCCCAACGAGTTTCAGCGGCGCAGTAGTGGCGTTTGCCATCGTTGGAAGAACAATTGAGTTCGGTCACAGTGCCCGTGTTCCAGTCCGGACCATAGTTGGCTCCGTTCGAAGCGCCACCGACAAGGACTTCGAAATCGGCGCGGCAGCCGCGATCTACCCAAATGCCACGGGGATCCTGGCCCCAGGTGCGGCCCTCAATGCAATCGGCTTCACTATGGCGCTTCGTAACGCGAACGGCGCCGTGCGGACCGGTGTAGCAGAAATGGCGGTGCATATCATCGGAGGAGCAAGAGACACTGACATTGTATTGTTGATCTTCGTAGTCCTGGTTGCCGCCGACTTCAAAATCGGCGCGGCAGCCGCGATCCACCCAAATGCCGCGGTCGTCGTACCCCCAAGTTGATCCGTAAACGCAATCGGCTTCGCTGCGCTGGCGGAGGAGACGAGCGCCGCGGGAAGTATCCACCTGGCAGGCGTGCCAGTGCATATCGTCCGAAGAACAGGAAACGGTTTGCGTTTTCGCGAAACCGTTGCCGCCCAGGTCGAAATCGGCTCGGCATCCCTTGTCCACCCAGACGCCACGGCTTGTATAGCCCCAAGTACGGCCGAAAACACATTCAGAACCGCTGCGTTGACGGGCAAGCCGAACCCCGTTACTGGTACGCGCGGGGCAGAAGCGGCGATCGCCGTCATCGGAGGCGCAGTAGATGTCGTAGCCGGTGTCCCACCCGTTCCAGGAAGCACTGCCGATCTGAAATTCGGCGCGGCAACCGCGGTCCACCCAAATGCCGCGCGGGTCATACCCCCAGGAACGTCCGAAGTCGCAGGGTGAGCCGCTAATCTGCCTGGTGAGTTGCACGCCTCCGCGCGTGTCCACCTCGCAAGTGTGACGATGCATGTCGTCCGAAGAGCAGGTAATGGTTTGCACATTCGGCTGGGCTTGGAACTGGGGCAACGGACTGGCGGAGGTGCGTGGAGCGCGGCCGAGAACCAAGAGAACAGATAGACAAAAAAGAGCCGAAACGGCGAATGTGAAATTGCGGTTCATGGGGACCACTCCTGAACGGGATTCTTTGCGGATGGGCTGAATCCGCAGTGGTTTTGGACAAGGGAAGCTTAAGCCGGACGGGGAGGGGAGTAAAGGAAGAGGTTTCGCGATGGAGCGAGAGAAAAAACACGAAGAGGGCGCTTGGTGGGGCGCCCTCTTGGCTGCTATGGGTTTTGTTGCTTAGCGGCGCCAATCATTGCGGTCGTAGTAGCCGCGGCGATTGCCGACGGCAAAATCCGCGCGGCAGCCACGGTCCACCCAGACACCGCGTTCATCGAAGCCCCAAGTTCGTCCGTACACGCACGGAGCTTCGCTGCGTTGGCGGATCAGACGAACGCCACCGTATGTGTCCACGCGACAGCCATGGACATTGTAATCATCGGAAGCGCAATAAAACGTGCGCATGCCTACGCGATAATCGTCGTCATCGCGGAAATATTCGCCAACACCTACGGCGAAGTCGGCGCGGCAACCCCGATCCACCCAGATGCTGTCTCCGGCGACACCCCAGGTACGGCCGTAGACACAGGGCGATTCGCTCTTTTGGCGGAGCAATTCGACGCCACCGTACGCATTGATAGGGCAGAAGTGGCGGTAATAATCGTTGGAGGCACAATAGAGCTTGAAAACACGTGGTCCCGGCATGGCGGCAAGTGCTGTACCGGACGAATTGCTCAGCGCGGGAGGAAGCAGTATCGCGAAGAAGAGACCTGATAGAGCAAAGATTTTTCTCATACGAACGCCCCCAGACAGCCAAACACAAATGATGCGATTGACTCAGACCGCTTTGCTGGGAGGCGTGTCCTTACTACGATGAACACCGTGCGAGCCGCCAGGTTGCGCGAGACCTTAGGCGAAGAAATGGCGAAATAGGGCTTGACATGGCGAAAGAAAAGCGAAATACTGCGCGAGATCTTCGAGGTGGGCCATGTCTCCGGCATTCTCCGCTGTACTCTCCGCTCCACAACCTGCGCTGTCCCTCTTTCCTGATTGCCCTGAACATAGCCCAAACGATAGGGTCCCAGAGCTTGCCCAGCTTTGTGGTGACCCGCGTGGTGAATCGAGCGAACGTGGTTCAGCGGATTGCCCTCCGCTGGATCAAAAAGCGGATCGTTTGAACGCCACGAAGCTGGTTGGCATAGCCCGCCTCGCTGCATCCTCTCCGCCTGCGGATTCTCGGCGGTCTTCGCCGCAGAGACCGGAGTACTTTGTTCTGCCGGCGCGTTCGATTTTGAATCGTTGCGACTCGAATCGTGTGCCGTTCGAATGGACGATCAATCCTTATCGAGGATGCGAGTTTGGGTGCAAGTACTGCTTTGCGCGCTATACGCACGAATATATGGAGCTGGACGCGTCGGAGTTTGAGAAGCGGATTTTTGTGAAGCAGGGCGCGGCGGCTTACTTGCCGCAGGAGCTGGCACGGAAGTATTCGTATGAATCGGCGGCTTCTGGTGGACAGGCTCCGGACCATATTGCAATTGGGACGGCGACGGATCCGTATCAACCGGCGGAGAGGGAGTATGGCGTGACGCGCGCGTGCCTGGAAGAACTGGCGAAGCGCGAAGGATTGAGCATTTCGATTACAACGAAGTCCAATCAGGTACTGAGGGATCTGGATTTGTTAAAGCGGATTGCGGAGAAGTCCGCGCTGTTCGTGAATATGACGATTTCGACGACGCGCAAAGGACTGGCACGATTGCTGGAGCCGCGCGCGCCGCAGCCGGAGCTGCGATTGAGCGCGGTCAAGCAGTTGCGCGAGGCGGGGATTTCTACTGGCGTGTTCGCATCGCCTCTTTTACCAGGGATTACGGATCGTGAAGGGGACTTGGAAGCAGTAGCTGAGGCTGCGCATGGAGCCGGAGCGCAGTGGTTTACCTCGGGAGTGCTCTTCTTGACGCCGTCGTCTTCAAAAGTGTTCCTGCCTTTTCTGGAAGAGAAATTCCCCCGATTGGTGGAAAGGTACCAGCAGTGGTACACGAAGAATACGTATGCCCCGGAGGAATATCGCAAGAAAGTGGCGGCGCGAGTGGCGCGGCTTCGGGAAAAGTACGGATTCGATGTAAGGCCATGGGACGAAATGAAGCGGCCGGTAAACCATCGGATGGCGCAACTGAGACTGGATTTGGGCGTGGCGTGATTAGTCTATCTGGCGCGAAGCGGCTACCAAAAGTGCCACCAAGGCTTCTTTTGCATGGATGAGTGCTGGCTCTCTTGTGGATATCCCGTGCCCGAGACTGCATGCTGAATGACGCCAGGTGCAGTGCGCTCCTCTGCTCCCGGAGGCATAGGGAAAGGTTTGCAGCCGCCTAGCAGGAGATTCGATACCAGGAAATCCAGTAGCTTGGCTTCATAGACAAAATTCTCGTTCGGTCCTGAAGTTAATTTCATCGCGGCAAGCGCTTCGGCTACTTGGTATCCGTTCACTCCTGCGACTATCATCACTCTAAAGACCGGTTTGCCAGTCCAGCTGCGATGAAAGAAGAGATGAGGTGTTTCGTAATAGATAAACCACTTATCTTCCATCGTTTTGGGGATCAAGCCTTGGGTTATTTTGATGAATTGATCTTGACTCCAGAGGGCTCGAAAGGGAATCGGGGTACCCGAGGAGAAAGGCTCGCGCTTCCAGGATGAAGCGAATGCAGGCATACGCCTCAAAATAAACTGAATGCAAGCATGGAGCAA
>JAFDVY010000052.1 GCA_018268785.1 Acidobacteriota bacterium
ATTTGATAGAAAACAAAGGACTTTAACCTCCTTTAGAATCAACACATACGCAAAACTGGGGGGAGGGTCGCCCTCTTTCAGTACCTCCGTACCATCTCCCTTCGCAGCTCAATCTGCTAGTTTCGGGTCGTACTCGCACGGTTCCCCATGCGCGCACGATTCCAGATTTCGGCCATTCTTCTCGCCTTCGCGAGTGCGGGAGCCATAGCCGCACAATCCCAGCAGCCGGCCACATCTCAAAAACCTAGTGGCAACCCCGTAAGTCAGCTGAACTCGTGCGACAGCGCTTGCCAGGACCAGATTGCCCATTCTGTCCGGCAACCCGTCAAGGTGAGCGCAAAGCAATCCGCAACAAACGTCGTTGAAAAATCCAAACAGGATCAACCCTGGCAAGCCCTTCTCTTAGAAGCGCTCGCAACCCAGTCAAAAGCTTGCGAAGCTCGCGCGAGAAAGTATCAGGACGCAAATGCTAACAAGGAAATCGCGCGCAGCATGAATAGCGTAGCCGCGAAAGCCAGCGCGCACATCAAAGCAATCTCTGATCCGTATCTCGCAGCATTCATGAAACTCCAACTGAACCGCGTCTGGAGTGCAAACTGTCCCAGCAGCGTCGCACACATGCCCTCGCGACACGATCCCGAAGACACTGAAGCGCAAAAAGACGAATCCGCCACCAACGATCCGCCCGACGATAATCGCTGAACAAATTGCGATTTCTCTTTGCGAAATCTGGCTTCATTTCGCAAAGAGAAATCGAATTTCAAAACCATTTCCTGATGAAAATGGAAATGCCCGAACTCGCAAAGCGAATCCGGGCATTTCCAAAGTTAGACGGGCTTTTTACCGCTTCAGCTTTTTCTTCGCTTTCCTCACGAATTTCGCGGCCTTCTTCTTCTCTTTCGCGAGGCGTTTCTTGGCCGACTTACTCGCCTTCTTGAACGATTTTCTGGCTTTGGCCGCCGCTTTCTTGGCCTTTTTCACGGTCCGCTTCGCTTTGCGCCGGGCAACCTTCTCTTCAACGCGCACTGCGTCCACCGCCCTATTGGCAGTGGCGACAACCTTGCCAAGTGCGGTGCCAATTTTCTCTCCTACGTCCATCAGCGCTTCGCTTCCGGGCGTTGGCTCGTTCGTCGTTTCGTCGGTCATCTCATTCTCCTTGCTCAAGGCTTTTTACTCTTTTTCGAGGCCCGCGCATCATACGCCGATCCGCAGCGCGCCGCCATCCCTACTTTTCAGTAACGAAACACCATCGGCTTCCCTTGTCTTCAAGCAATGCGTATGCTCTAACGTTTCTCGACACTGCGTGAAACAGGGAGCTACGATGCCGAATTTTCCCACATTTGAACTGACTGGCCAGACCGCTTTGGTGACCGGCGCCGCGCGAGGTTTGGGACGCGCCATTTCGCTGGCATTGGCCAATGCCGGAGCGAATGTTGCTCTTGGTCTGCGCAAGGCGGATTCCGCAAACGATCTTGTCCAGGAAATCCGGACGATGGGCCGCAGAGCTCTGCCCTTGCAAATGGATGTCACAAACCTCGCCCAAATCTTTCGCTCGGTGGAGGAAACGGTATCGCAGTTTGGACGGCTCGATATTCTGGTGAACAACGCGGGAATCGCACCCGAGAATCTTGCGGAACATTTCACGGAACAGGACTTCGACGCGACCGTTGCGGTCAACCTCAAAGGCACATTCTTTGCAAGCCAGGCTGCGGGACGCGTCATGATTCGCCAGAAAGGCGGACGAATCATCAATCTGGGTTCACAGGCTGGTTCCGTTGCGCTTCCCGGAGAGCCAATCTATTGCACGACCAAAGCGGCAATCGCTCATCTCACAAAATGCCTTGCCGTCGAATGGGGCAAATACAACATTCTGGTCAACAACGTCGCTCCCACATTCATTGCAACTCCAGGAACGGAAGAATTCCTGGCTAATCCGGCGAACCGCGCAGATGTCGAAGAGCGTATTGCCGCTTTGCATCGCATCGGGTCACCCATGGATGTTGCGGGAGCTGTCGTGTTTCTTGCCTCTCCGGCGGCGTCACTGATTACCGGACACACGCTGCTCGTCGATGGCGGCTGGACCGCCCGTTAGTTGAAAAGCTTCAGGAAACAATCATCAATGCGAAGCCATCGTAGCCTTTGCTGCCGACGGTTTGGATGGCGGTTGCGGAAACGCGTTTGTCTTTGGCGATAATCTCGGAGAGGCGTTGGACCCCGCGAACGTCTTTGTCTTTGGTTGCTGGATCGGCGACGGCGCCGTCGCGAACGACATTGTCCGCGACGATCACCGTTCCTTTGCGCGAGAGCTTCAGCGAATAGTCATAGTAAAGCGGATAGCCGTCTTTGTTCGCGTCCAGAAAAATCAGATCGAACGGCCCAGCGCTTTCGGAGAGGAGTTGCGGCATGGTTCTTGTCGCGTCGCCGACGCGGATTTCGATTTGGTCCGCCAGGCCCGCGCGAGCGAAATTCCTTCGCGCTACATCGGCATGTTTTTGTTCGTATTCGAGCGTGATCAGTTTTCCGCCGGGAGCGAGTCCGCGCCCGAGGCAGATGGTGCTATAGCCGCCGAGAGTTCCCACTTCCAGGATCTTTTTTGCGTCAATCATTTGCGCGAGCAGGGTGAGCAGCTTCCCCTGGCTTGCCGTCACGGCAATCGGCGGAAGTCCTGCTTTTTCGGATTCGGCGACTGCGGCTTTTAGCGCGCCGTCTTCGCCGATCACCCCGCCAAAATATTCATCTACTTTCGTCCAAAGTTCCTGACTCATGCTTTCTCCTCAGTGTCTAGCTTGCAGAGAATATCCCATTCTCCGGGGATTCGGCGCGCAGGTGAAGCATCAGGGCAGCCGCCTGAACCAGCGTGGCGCTTCCCTCACGAACTCTCTGGCGCGAAAATCTTGAATTGAACTGGAAACAGCTTCTCCGGTAAGTTTGTGCATCTGAGATTCTGTTAGCGCGAGGAGTGCGGCATGAAAACATGGATTGCAACTCTGGCATTGGCTTTGGCCGCCGGAGCATTGGCACAACAATCGCAAACGCCCTCTCCGCCGGTCCCAACAAAACCAAGATTGACGCTGACGACAGATGCGTTCCCGGACGGCGGTATTATTCCGAACAAGTTCACGCAAGCCGCGGAAGGAACGCCTGTCTCGCCAAAGCTGACGTGGAATTATGTACCGGATGGGACGGTGAGTTTTGCGTTGCTTTTGCACGACCCGGACACTGCACCTCTGAAAACAACGGAAGAAGTCTTGCACTGGTTGATCTTCAACATTCCAGGAGTGGCACGCGAACTCCCGGAGGGAGTGCCCGCACAAGCGCAACTACCCGATGGCTCCATTCAGCTTCTGAACTGGAGCAAGAAGGTTGGGTATTTGGGAATGGGCGCGGCGGCTGTTGGACCTTATCATCACTACACGTTTGAACTCTTCGCGCTGGATACAAAGCTCAGCCTTGGTCCGGACGCAACCAAGGCTGATGTATTCAAAGCGATGGACGGGCACATTCTGATGAAAGGTGTGCTGGTTGGCCGCTTCCACAGGCCATAAGCAAGAGCAGCACATTTCGCTTACGCCATGGCAATATCGACCGTCCAACGTAGAGAGTTCCGCTCAACCTAATTCCAAGCGCAGGTGAAACTTGACCGAGACTTTTGAGGGAACGAAAACGGGAACTGCCGCGGGCGCGGAACTGTCCGGCACGAAGACTCGCTGGCTGAACTGGTCGAGCTTTGTGATTGCTTTTCTGCAGAGCGCCTGCACAGCAGTGATGGTCATCAGCGGAGTTCGCGTCGCCATTGGTTTGACGGCGCTGACAGCGGCAGCGGGGTTGCACACGCCCGCACACGGATTCCATTCCGATATCATTCGCGTACCGATGATGGCGATCGCTTTGATTGGTTCCGTTCTGAATCTGTATGTGATTTGGAAAGTCCGGAGGCTGCGAAATCGTCCTGCGGCACAATGGCGGCAGAAACCGCTGGATGCAAAGAAGAAACGTTCGGAGCGTTTGCAAATCGCTTTGTCGGTTCTGACCCTGATTCTGCTGGCGGCGGAATGGATCACGCATCCGCTGGTGCATCGCGTGCCGCTGTTTTCGCGATAGGGTTATTTTTCGCCGGACTCAGGGTCTTTTTTTATCTCCTCTTCCAAACGACGGTGCAATTTTTCGCTGAAGCCAACCGGAACTTCAAATGTGCGTTCATCCGCGGTGAGAATGAGGATATTGCGGGTGGAATCCAGAATGGCGGAGCAGATCTCGCAGTGCTCGAGGTGGCGTTCGATGTCTTCGCGAACGGCAGGATCTACGGAATTGTCAATATAGTCCGAAATGTAGCCCCAGACGTGTTTGCAATCGAGTTTCATTGAGCCCTCCCAAACCGCCTGTAGGCAGGAGGCGTATTTTTCAAGAACGGGACCAGAGACTTCTGAAGCATAATTCGCGCGCGGCGGAGGCGGATTTTTACGAGTCCTGGATTCATATTCAGCGCTTCGGAAGTCTCCTGAATACTGAGCCCCTGAATATCGCGCAGGGAAAATACCTGGCGATATTTGTCGGGCAATTCCGTGACAGCTTTCTGCAAAGCTTCCCGAAGTTCTTTGCGTTCGAGCGCTTCGAGAGGGACTTCGCGCCAGTCCGTAAGAAAAGCAGGCGTGAATTCACCATCGTTATCTTCAATGGTTTCTTCAATGGATTCGAACCCGACTTTCTTGTCGCGGCGCAGTTTTTGCCGGGCCTGATTGATCGCGATCATCGTGAGCCAGGTGCTGAATTTCGATTCCGCGCGAAACGATGCGAGATAGCGGTATGCATTGACGAACGCATCCTGGGCCGCATCTTCCGCTTCCGTTTCGTTTTTGAGCATGGCGAAAACGGTGAGGTAGACCATTCGCTCGTAGGGCCGGATGAGGTCGTGAAACAGCTCTTTTTCGCCGGCGAGAATTCGGGCTATGGTCTGGGCCTCGTTGTGAGTTGCGGTCGTCATCATGAAAAAGTGTGCGGCGGAATCGCCGCACACAGTTTGATCTCCCACCTTAGAACTTTTCAAGCTGCGAAGCGCCGAAAATTACGTGGAACCGTTCGCAATAGATTGCCACGGTTTGATATTTGTTCAGGTCGGTTGCGGCGGGGAGATCGTAATTCTGATCTCCCTGATTGCCCTTCAGGGAACCGAGTTCGATCTTGTCCAGGTCGTTTGCGATGGCTACGCCGGCGAGGGCCTTTTCGCCCGACTTGAGAAGCACGACGTGAACGTCGGGTCCGTTGGAAGTTGCGAAATCGGAAAGCCTGAGGAAGCTTTTGCCATCCGGCGTCTGATAGATCGTTGCCCGGCCTGTTGTCGGATGGGCCTTGCCCTCAAGAATGCCAGTATAGACCGGCTGAGGATCGCCGCTGGCCATGAACGGAGCGGCTTCGCTCACCGTCTGGTTGATGAAAAGCTTTTCGGGGCGAAATTCATACCACGCTACCGAAAGAACGGGAATGGCGACGAGAACCAAAATCCACTTATTTCTTTTAATCCAACTCTTTTGCTTTGTGTTCACGATATTTTCCCAGCAGGGCTGCCCCATGGAACTTCGGACAGCCCGTGCTCCTAACCTTTCTTAGAATTTCACCAAGGGGGCGGCGCCGAAGTTGGCGTTGAAGCGCTCGCAGTAAATGGAAACGGCCTGAAATTTGGCCCAATCGATGTTTTCCGGCAATTCATAGTTTTGATCGCCTTCGTTGCCCTTGAGCTTTCCCAGCTCAATGCGCTCCAAGTCGCTGCTCAGCGTCTTGTCTTTGGAATCCTTCGCGGCAATCAAAATCACGTGGACGTCGGGCCCATTGGAGGTCTTGAAATGAGTTAGCCGCAGAATCTTCTTGCCGTCGGCTGTCTGGTAGACCGTTGCACGTCCGCTGGTGCCATGAACCTGGCCATGAAAGGTCCCCGTGAATAGCGTCTTGGCGTCTTTGCCTGGCGCCATGTCGTCGTGCATCATTTTGTCGTGCTTCATGGAGTCCTGCTTCATGTCATCGTGCTTCATACTGTCCTGCTTCATCGCGTCGTCTTTCTTCATGGAGTCGCTCTGCATGCTGTCTTGCGCGAACGACGCTGAAGGAACTGCGGCAAACGCAGCCAATCCCGCAAACGCTAAAACGGCTTTCCATCCTTGAATCATGAATCTTCTCCTCTTTGAAAATCGTTGGGATGCTTGAGGCACCCTCTTGCTCACCCGTAGGAGTGCTGTTTGAAGAAAAGGAGACGGCGGTTTGAAGTTTTCTGGAGATTTTGGAAGGTCCGCTGGACAAATTGGTTGCAGGTGCTTGATTTGGATGCACTTATCCGGCGGCTAATTTGAGGGGTTGAAAGCCGGAGAGCTGATTTGACGTAGCCGTGTGGGGCGGCGTGACGGCCTCGGCCACACTTAGAGTGTCGCAGCCAGGAGTGGCTACGCTACAAGCGAAGATTTAGGAAACATTTTGTGGAGGGGGTTCGTATCTGATTACAACTGCCCGGTCCTCGAGCCGATTTGCGGCCATTCGCGGGCACACGTTCAGGGAGGATTTGCCATGATTGACCGGATCCGGAACTATGTGAAGACCTTCTCGATCACGACGGCTGCCGTGCTGTTCTTGACCCCGTTCGCAGCCAATGCCCAAACGAATTCTGCGAGCAATGACCGGTGGCTGCATGTGCGCGTCGTGAGCTCGGACAACAAGGGCGAGACGGTGCGCGTGAATGTGCCGCTAGAGCTGGCCGAAAAGGTCTTACCCGCAATCAACAAGGACCGGCTGCATAACGGCAAAATTACGATCGATCGCCATGATATGGAAGATGTGGATTTCCGCGCACTCTTTGACGCGCTCAAGACCACGAAGGACGGCGAGTTTGTAACGGTTCAGTCTCACGACAACGACGTCCAGGTGGCGAAGCAAAACGGCTACATGCTGGTTCATGTGACGGAGAAGCGGTGGCACGAAAGCAAGGAATCCAAAGAAGAGAAAATGACGGAGAAATCACGGGTCGAAGTGAAGGTCCCCATGAAGGTTGTGGAGGCGCTGTTCTCCGCAGGCAAAGATGAGCTGGATGTGCTGGCGGCGCTGCGAGCGCTATCCGCTCACGGCGATACAGAGCTTGTCTCCGTGAAGGACGGTGGCGACACGGTACGAGTTTGGCTCGATTCCAAGAATTCAGCGGACTAAGCGGGAAGACGGGAGAGAGGAAGAGATCATGATTCTGGCAAAGATAGCTCTCGGGGCCGTGGGAACTCTGGCAGTGGCAACGGTTTATACCTTCCGTGAAGGGACGATTCGGGTGGACGTGGATGAACACCGCCAAGGTGGATCACACGTGCACTTCTGGGTGCCGGCGGCAGCAGTTCCGGCGGCGCTGCACTTCGTTCCGGACGACAAACTGCAGGAAGCGGCGGACCGGGCTCGCGAAGCACTGCCAATCGCCGAAGTGGTGGCGGAGGAACTGGAAAAGTACCCGAATGTGGAGTTTGTGAGCGTGGACAGCCAGGAAGAGCATGTGAAAATCTCCGTGCGCGACGGCAAGGTATACGTGGACGTGCGGGATCATGAGGACGATGTGCACGTGGCGGTGCCCGTTTCGACGATTCGAGATGTTGTGGAGAGCGTGGCGAACCGCAAGCAGACACAGTAGTTTTATAGCAATCGGATTGAAGAGAGAAAGGCGACTTCCATGGAGTCGCCTTTTTGTTGCAGATACGTTGTGACTGGGCCGATATCGGTTCTTAACACAGAGGGCGCAGAGCTCACTGAGAAAAGCAAAAGAATGGGCAGAAACGCCGGCTGGAAGCCGGCGTTACGAAATAGCCTCAGTCTTCCTTAGCGGGCTGGAAGTAGACTTCCTCGAACATGCTTCCCTTTTGCCAGCCGGCGCGCTGCAGGATGCCGCGGCAGTTTTCGACCATATTGGGATGGCCGCAGAGATAGCCGGTGGTTTCGCCGGGTTTAAGGTCCCACTCGGTGACATAGTGGCGAACGAGATCGTCCACGCGGCCGGTCTGGCCGCCCCATTGCGGATCTTCCCAGGGACGGCTGATGGTGGAGACGTACTTGAACCACGGAACTTCGGCGGCGAATTTTTCCATTTCATCGCGATAGCCAAATTCCCAACTGCGGCTGCCGCCTTGAATGCAATAAAGCTTGTGGCCGCCGGGCATGTCGGAGTTGCCGGCTTTCCAGTCTTTGTAGAGAGTGCGAACGTAGCTGACGAATGGGGCGAGGCCGGTAACGGTGGCGAGAAGCAGATGATTTTTTCTGCCGCTCTTCAGATCGAGCGTGAAGCGGCCCTTGGAGATTTTGCGGCAGAGCATGGTGCCGCCGACGTGAAGCTTGTAGAGGTGCGGCGTGAGTTCGCCCTGGGGAACGAGTTCGACGAAAAATTCGAGGACGCCTTCTTCGTAAGGCGAGGAGACGATGGAGTAGGCGCGCTCGATGCGTTTTCCGTGGTGGTCGACGCCGAGGGTGGCGTACTGGCCCGCTTTGAAGCTGAAGGGGCCGCCGGGATCAACGCGGATGAGCCAGAGGTCTTCAGAAAGGTCTTTGCGTTCGATAATTTTGGCGACGTAATGCTTTTCCCCGAGGGGAATCGCTTGCGAATCGGACATTGCCCACCCTTTGCAGCGGATCTTGCGTTGCGCTCTATTTCTCTCCGAATTTACACGAAAAAGAGAAAGGGCGAAACTGCTCGCGGCAATTTCGCCCCTAATTTTTTTAATTTGAACAATCGCCCAGACGATTGATCACTGGTCTTTCTTATGCTGCATTTGCTGCATGATCTGCTGGCGCATTATCGCGGGGTCAAATTTTTGGGGCGTTCCGGTGATGTGTTCCGTGGCATTGGTGGTGGTCTTGACGAGAATCATGGTATCGCCGTCTTTGTGGGAAGATTTGACGAGGCTCATTGGGGAGACTTTAGAGCTGGCCCAGATGTCTTCGCTACCATCGTCCTTTGCCCAGTGGTCGCAGACGAAAGTGCCGGCGGGAACGACGACGGGTTCGGTGCCGACCTTGTGCCATTTGTCCAAGTTTTCCTGCATGCGTTCCCTGGTTTTGGCGCTCTGGTTCATGGGCATTTCGATGGGATTGGCAGAGCCGGGCATCAGGATGATCATCTTGTGCATTTCGAAGTCGGGCCTAGAGATGAGAATCTTTGCGTAATTCATTTCGCCGGACTTCTTTTCCACGTGTCCGACCTCCATCCAGTAGGCTTCTTTCCCGTCGAAATCCTCGCGGGACATCGTGGCCATTTCGATTGTGGATTTTGTGCCGTCCTTGCCGGTTTGCTCATACGTGGCGCCAGAACCGACGACGGGGTGAAAGATGTCGCCAATGTTGGGCTTCTTGAAGAAACTCATACCGCCGCCGAGCTGAGCGTTCGACGCGGGTGAGAGACAGATACAACCAACCAGGACCAGCAAGCCTGCGAAAGTGCGCTTCATGCGTTGCTCCTTTGGAGTGACCTGCGATTGCGCCCGCCCGGGAGAGGCAGGTTGCGGCGCAATTTACCTTCCCAGAGTATTCAACGTGCGAGAGCCAGAGGCAATCTTTGTTTTCTCTATATCGCTATACGAACGGTACAACAAGCCGGATGAGTTCATTCGTAGGCGAGGGCGACGACGGGGTCGTAACTTGCGGCGCGGAGTGCGGGATAGATGGCTCCGGCGGTAGCTCCGACAATCGCGAGAAGGATCGAACCAAAAATCCATGCTGTGGTGATTTGGATTTGAAGCGTGGGGACGGCTTCGCGGAGGACGGCCTTGGTGAGAAAGGTGAGAAGAATGCCAACGGCGCTGCCGAGAATGGTGAGGGCGAGCGTCTCGCCGAGCAGGAGGCGGGCGATACCAGAACGGGAAAAGCCGAGTGCTTTGAGGATGCCAATTTCGCGAGTGCGCTCGAGGACGAGGGTGTGCATGTTGAGAAAGACGACCAGGAAGCTGATAACGATGCCGATGCCGACCATGGTCTTGATAAAAGGTTTCAGCTCCGGGAGGTTGGAGGAGTTCATGAGGGTCATGTACTCCGAGAGGGAGCGGACGCGGTTATTGGGATCGAGAGAGAGGATTTGAGAGCGAGTGCCTTCGGTGTCGCCTTTGCTACGAACGTAGAAGACGGAGACCCGCTTTTCGGCGCCGGAAATGTCCTGCGCGGTTTTGAGAGGGATGAAAAAACGCGCGCCTTTACCGTGGGCGACGATGCCGCTGAGACGGAAGGGATGGCCCATAAGCGTAACCGTGTCGCCGACCTTCAAGTGACGAGATTGGGCGACGATGTCGTCGGCGATGGCGTCTTCGGGGCCGGTGAAGGGACCGCCCGAGCCGAAGAGGAAGCCTTTGCTGAGAGCGTTAAAGCGTTTGTAGTCAATTCCGTAGATGACGACGAAATTTTTCTGGTCCATCAGGCTGAGGGTGGGAGCGACTTCGTCCACGCCGGGGAGTTTGGCAATTTGATCGCCAAAAGATTCCTGCATGACGGCGCTGGAGAACGCGAAAAAGATGGATGCGTTGGGACCCTGCACGAGAATATCCGCGCCGACGCCTTCGACGCGCTTACCCCATTCATTAACTACACCAGTGGTGAGGCCGACGATCATGAGAACGAGGATGACTTGAATGGAGATGGCGAGAATGCTCAAGACGGCGCGCAGAGGGCGAGCCGTGAGGTTGCCGAGAATCATGCGGAACGGAGAAAACTGTGCGTCGTGAGAGTCAGTCATGAAAATCGTCTGACAAAGACTTTAGCATCTGTAATTTGGGCGGGTCAAAACGAAACAGAGGCAGAAACGCCTGGGCGAGGAGCGCTGTGTTTTAACGCAGAGGACATAGAGAACACAGAGAACGCGGAGAAGAAGAAATAAGAGAGCAAGAGAGATGCCGAAGCGCGAGAAAAATATTTCGGGACGGTAAAGTTTTCAACACAGATGTTGATAAGTTTGTGGAAAAGGGTCCGGGGAGGAAAGCTAACTGGCTCTTCTTCAATGCGGTGATGCGGTTTGCACCATTGTTGTGCAGAAGTTTTTTTTGAAAGAGAGAGCTTTGCAGCGGCTCCGTAAAACGGAAAAGCGAAGTGCTTTGTTTCGTGTGGAATGCAAAATGTAGTTCGGACTTTTGCCGGATGGACAGAGTTCCGGCAGGAAAATATTCCAGCACGAGAGAATTTTTCAGGTTGCGCGGGTAATTAGTACCAGCGCGGGGGCTTTTCGAGTTTCACGCGGATGGTTTGACGCGGGTCTGTGATTTCCACCCATTTGCCGTAGGTCTTCCATCCTTCCGCGATAACTTGAATGAGCGCTTTGCCGAGTGGCGCGTCGGGGACATGCGCGACGCCATCATGATTTGTTTTGACATTGAGCTCAATCTTCTTGTCTTTGCGGAGTTTGCGCGCTTCCGTGTATTTCAAATAGACACTGGCGTTTTCCACGGGAGTCTCGGCGTCACCACCGACGACTTCAATGCGCACACGATTGGATTGCGCCTTGGGTGTCGCGGATGCGTCGGAGGGAGGAGAGCTTTGGGCATGTGCGGCGGCAGCAAAGAATGCGCAGAAGACGAGACTGAGACTCAGCGCGAATGAGCGTTTGGAGTTCATGAGGCGATAGGAAGTATAGTCCACGCAAGCCCCTGGTAAGGTCAAGTGTCCGTCTGAAAAAATTGGATGCAAAAATGGCAAAAGGCGATGCTTACTGAGACTGCGCACCGGAAGGCACTGCAATTGACGACCTGCGGAGGCTACTGTAACGTGGAGTGAAACTGTGCGGAAGAAATCTGTGTTGCGCACGTGTGACCGAGGCAGGGGAAGAAGACTCGTTCGAGAATTTCCGACCAATTAAGAGATTAGAAAGCTGGGCGCCGCGCCGGAAGAGCGTGTGTCCAAGTGCTGCGAGGAGAACGCCATGGGGTTCGCGACAAACGCAATACACGTTGGGCAAGAGCCCGATCCAGCGACAGGGGCGATCGTAGCGCCGATTTACCAGACGTCGACGTATGTGCAGGAGGAGTTTGGGAAGTACCGGCAGGGCTACGACTACGCCCGCACGAATCATCCGAACCGCAAGGCGCTGGAAAAGACGCTGGCGAAGCTGGAAGGCGGGCACAGCGCGTATGTGTTCACGTCGGGAATGGCGGGGATCGATTCGGTGTTCCGATTGCTGCGGCCAGGCGACCATGTGATTTTGTCGGAAGCGGTGTATGGGGGCGTTTACCGGCTTTCGACGCAATTGCTGGTGCACTTCGGGATTGAATTCAGTTTTGTGGACACCTCCGCGCCGGAACTGGTGATGGCGTCCATGCGGCCAAACACGAAGATGGTGTATGTGGAGACGCCGACGAATCCGACAATGCGCGTGACGGACATTGCGGCGATGGCGAAGGTGGCGAACGACCGGAATGTGACGCTGGTGGTGGACAACACGTTCCTGAGCCCTTATTTGCAACGGCCGATCGAACTGGGCGCACACATTGTGGTTCATTCGATGACGAAATACTTAAACGGCCATAGTGATGCGACGGGCGGGGCTGTGGTGCTGACGCGGCCAGAAGATTCGGAGAAAATTTATTTTATTCAGAGGTCGGCGGGAGCGGGCTTGGCGCCGATGGATTGCTTCCTGATTTCGCGCGGGATCAAGACGCTGGCGATCCGGATGCTGCAGCACAATGCGAATGGGATTGCGGTTGCGCGGCATCTGGATGCGCATCCCAAGGTTCGGAAGGTGTATTACCCGGGATTGCCGACGCATCCGCAGCATGAAATTGCTCGAAAGCAGCAGCGCGGGCCCGGTGCGATGATCTCGTTTGATTTGGGAACGGAAGAGGCAGCCAAGAGATTTTTGAATCAAGTGAAACTGTGTTCGCTGGCGGAGAGTTTAGGCGGAGTGGAAACGCTGATTTCCCTTCCCGCAGTGATGACGCACGCATCCATGCCCAAAGAGGTGCAGGAGCGGATCGGGATTACGGAAGGGCTAGTGCGGCTGTCGGTGGGGATTGAGGATGTGGAAGATATTTTGGCGGATCTGGATCAGGCGTTGTTGTACGTCTAGCTAGATTGTTGCCCATAAGCGGCCCGCTTCGGAAAGCGGGCCTTAGATGGGTCTTCTATAACGGCTCCCTACGGAAGGCCGAGATCGGAAGAGCTCAGCCAGGAGTGGCTAAGCTACTGGGAATTCTCTTCCACCCAATCCAGGTAGTCAGCTGAGCCCCAGAGGGCAGGTACGGCGATGATTTCGGGGACGTCGTAGCTGTGGAGGCGCTTGATTTCGGCTTCGAGGGCAGGAAGCCGCTTCTCGACGGTTTTGATAAGGACGAGTTGTTCGCGGGCGGCTTGCACTTTGCCTTTCCAGCGATAGACAGATTGAATGGGGCCAAGAATGACGGTGGCACAGGCGGCGAGGCGTTTGCGGACTATTTTGTTGGCGATGCGGCGCGCTTCAATGAGATTCCCGCAGGTGACCAGCACAATACGAACCGACTTCGACTGTGGCATGAATCCTCCGAAAGGGCGCTGGAAACCAGATAACTGCGGCAAGGGACTTTCGCGGCGGCGGATGCAAGGCTAGAATAACGCGTCATGGCCACTCCTACAAATGCGGCCGCCGATGGGCGGTCTCCGGTAAAATTTGGCACGTCCGGCTGGCGCGGATTGATCGCCGACGAATTCACTTTCGCGAACGTGCGGCTGGCGGTGACCGCCATTGCCGAGCACGTCAAGTCTAAAACAAAACAACCTAAAATACTTGTGGGATATGACACGAGGTTCTATTCGGAGGAGTTTTCGCAGCTGGCCGTGGAGATCCTGGAGCATCACGGCGTGACTGCCCTGCTCTGCGAGACGTTTACGCCGACACCAGCGGTGGCTTACGAGATTCAGCGGAGCAAACTCGACGGCGCAGTGAATTTTACGGCAAGCCACAATCCGGCGCAGTATCACGGACTGAAGTTTTCATCGTCTGATGCGGGGCCCGCGCTACCCGAAGTGACGAGAGACATTGAAGCGCGGTCGGCGAAATTGTATGCGGCTGGAGGCGTGCCTGCGCTGGGTCACCACGAGAAGACGAAGGCGCAGATCGTGAATTTGCGAGCGGAGTATTTGAAGCGGATCGGCGAGTTGGTTCGCTTTGATGTGCTGGCGAAGTCGAAAGCGAAGTTTGTCGTGGATGCTCTGCACGGATGCGGCGCGGGATATCTGGACAAAGTGCTGGCGGATCATGGCGTGGCAGTGCAGGCGCTGCGGACAAATCGGGACGTTTTGTTCGACGGAACAGGGCCGGACGTGAGCGAGGAAAATCTGGCGCCGCTGAGGAAAGCGGTGGTGGAATCGAAAGCGGCTGCGGGGCTCGCGACGGATGGAGATGCGGATCGATTTGGCATTGTGGACCGCGATGGAAGCTGGGTGGCGCCGAATCACGTTCTGGCGCTGGTGTACGACTACCTAGTGGAGACGCGCGGATGGAAACTGCCGGCGGCGCGCAGCGTGGCGACTTCCGAGCTGGTGGATGCAGCGGCAAAAGCGCAGGGACAGAAGACGTATCAGACGCCGGTGGGATTCAAATACATCGGGCAGTTGATTCGCGAAGACAAAATTGCATTGGGCGGCGAAGAGAGCTCCGGGCTGACGATTCGCGGGCATGTGCCGGAGAAGGACGGGATTCTGGCGTGCCTGCTTGTTGCGGAAATGATGGCGGCGCGCGGGACATCGATTAGTGACCAAGTAAGGGCGCTCTTCAAAAAAGTGGGACGCGAATACTGGCCAGTGCGAGAGAATTTGCACTTGAATGAAGAGCAGAAGGCGAACGCGATCGAGAAATCGAAAACGGATGCTTCGACACTGCTGGGAAGAAAAGTGGCTTCGGTGGACCGGACGGACGGAGCGAAGTTCGCGTTTGAAGATGGAACGTGGATGCTGCTGCGATTGAGCGGAACGGAGCCGCTGCTGCGATTGTATGTTGAGGCGGAAAGCGAAGCTGCGACGAAGAAATTGGCGAAAGACGCGACGGAATGGATATTGAAGGGTTGAGATGAGAGAACAGACGACGTTTCAGAGACTTTGGCAGAGTTACGGGCGAATTGTTTTGGGGCTATGCATTGCAGCACTGGTGGTGCATGACGTGTTTGGCACGCATGGGTATCTGGCGCTGCGACGGACAAAGGAAGAGATTGCGAAGGTGAAAAAAGATTTGAGCAGATTGAACAAAGAAAATGCGGAGTTGCAGGAAGAAGTGATTGATTTGCGGACGAATCCGGACAAGATTGAGGCGCTGGCGCGGAACGGATTGGGATTGGCGCGACCGGGAGAAACGATCATCAAGATCCCGCAGGGGCAACAGGCAGAAAAACCGGCGCAGCAAAAGCCGGAGTAAGTTACCCGTAACAAAACACCAAAAACGAAACTCGCAGATTCAGGCGTTCGCGGGAACGCCGGAGTTGCGCCATTTCTTCCAGTTGGTTCTGAGGAGGGAGAGCGCGAGCATTGCGAGGAAAATCGTAATCAGCCCTAGCGTCGTTTTGGCGACGCTGCACTGGTGTTTGGGAAGTATGGAAAGACTGCCGTAAACGAATTGGATATGGACCCAGTAGACGAGCAGAGAGGTTTTGCCGAGTTGAATGAGGGGGCTGAAGCCTTTTTCGGCAAGGCCGAAACGGCAGTACATGGAAGCGAAAAACAAGATGACGAGGAGCAGACCGCAGCGCATCAGGAAGAAATTAGGGCTGGAATGCCAGTAATCGTAGACGGCGTAGAGATGAATCGGAGATTTGTCGAAGAGCTGGGAAATGCCGCAGGCGGCGACTCCACCGAGGCCGACAAGGATAAACGCCTTGCTTCCCGAGTTTTTCGCAAAGCTTGTGTTCAGGAAAAAGCCGATGGCCAGGCCAGCGAAGGCGAACGCGCTCCAGGGGAAAATCGGGAAAAGCCAGGGCTGCGGAGCGTTGAAGATGTGGACTCCATTTATGTAGGATTCGAGCGGCCACGGCAAGAATTTGGGGCGGAGCGTAGTCCAGAGAGGGGGCGTAAGCATGGCGACGAATGCGGCAGCAACGAAACTGACGAGGATACAGCGCGTGCGGGCCGATGAGATGGAATCTGCGGCAGCCATCCAACAGAGAACGCCCATGAGGACCATGGAGAGGCCAAGAATGTTGAGGACGTCGACGCGGAAGAGATCGGTCCACGGGGCGTGACCGCCGGCGAGAGCGTATTCCTGAAGCCGGAAGAGAAGGCCCAAGCCGAAGATTTCCGCACCTCGAAGAATGGTCTGCTTGGCGATGGCTGCGCGGTCAGTTCCCTTTTCACGCAGACGTTCCGTAACCAGTGCGAAGGAAATTCCAGCGAGAAAAATAAAAAGCGGGGCGGGAAATGTTCCCAAGAGCTGCGACCATACGAGCACCTGAGATTTGCGGTCCTCTGGGCTAAGCCACGAATCGTAACAATGCGTTTGAAACATGAGGATGCAGGCTAGGCCGCGCATCCAGTCAATGTAAGCGAGACGTTTCATTGCGCCTCGCTCTCCGCACAAGCGAACTGCCACAATTGGCGCGGCCCAATTATTCCTTGGCGGCCGCTAAGCGGCCGACGCATCCAGTCAATGTAAGCGAGACGTTTCACAGAGGGAGTCATCGAAGAACGGTACGATACAATATCCCGCTTGCCTGCGACGCGCCAAATCGGACCAATGCCCATGCTGGGATTGTGGGGCGTGCTATGCATGGCGCTGGCGATCGCGGCTTCGCTCTCGGGATTGGGATATGAGTATGGCGGGCGAGCATTTGTTGCGACACTGGCGGCATTTGGCCTGCTATTGGGCTGCGCGCTACTGTTTGGAGCACGCGGAGTGGTTGAACGCGCTGCGGCGGTGGGCAGTGGAAGCGGGTGGCTGCTTGGCGTCGCGCTATTTCTGACTTATCTGCTCTATGCATCCGGCACGGGGACACTTTCGTTTGCGCGAATTGGCGCAGTGGCGCTCTTTTTGTTTTTGCCGCTGGCGGTGCTCTCGACGGCTGAAAGCGCACCTGCGGGATCAACGCAGGACTTTTTGGTGATCGCAGGGGTCTGGGCGGCGGTGAAGTTCGGGCCAGCACACTGGATTTGGCCCTTCCCTTCCGGAAAACTTGCATACATTTTGACGATGCTGCTGGCCGTGAATCTTGCGATTGCCGGATTCTTGCTTTTGCGAAACATGAAAGGAACCGGCTACAGCATCGGCTGGGGCCGCGAGTGGACGTTTTCGATTTTGGTGAGCTTGCTGGCGTTTGCGTGCGTTGCGATTCCCGTGGGAATAAGACTGCGGTTTATTGCGTTTGATTTGCATCATCAGGCGTGGAACACGCTGCCACTGAAGGCGATCGGGATTTTGCTGTTTGTTGCGTGGCCGGAAGAATTGCTGTTTCGCGGACTTTTGCAGAATTGTTTGTCGAAGGCGACGAAGAGCGATTTGTTTGGATGGATTGCGGCGTCGGTGTTGTTTGGGTTTTCACATATTACCAACGGCGGATTCCCGAATTGGAAGTACGTGCTGCTGGCTTCCATTGCAGGATTTTTTTATGGATGGACCTGGCGGCGGACCAATTCGATCTTTGCTTCCGCGCTGGTGCATGGCGCGGTGGATATTCTTTGGCACTTTTTGTTTCGGACCCTGTAGGCAGGCCGGGAGTATAATTCCCACCGGCTACTGAGACCGATTGGGAGGAAATTCAACCATGTCCACGATGAGCGGAGACCAAGCGACATTTTTACTCGGAATTTTTATGGGCACGATCAAACAGGAGAGCGTGGCGACAAAGAACGTGATTGCCGCGATTCCCGCGGACAAGGGCGACTATAAGCCCGACGATTATTCGAAGACTTCGCTGGAACTGGCTCGGCATATTGCGGCAGCGGAAGCGCGGCTCACTTCGATTCCGATAGAAGGTAAATTCGATCCGAGCGGTCCGACCCCGATTCCGGAAAGCGTAAAGACGCCGGCGGAGCTTGCGGCCTGGTATGAACAGAGCACGGCGGACAAGCTACAGAAATTGAAAGCACTGACCCCGGAACAACTGACCAAACCGGTGGACTTTCGCGGATTGTTCCAACTGCCAGCAGTGATGTACCTGGAATTTGCGTCGAACCATTCGATCCATCATCGCGGACAGCTTTCGGCGTATTTGCGGGCAATGGGAGGAAAAGTTCCCGCCATCTACGGCGAGAGCTACGACAGCGCTGCGGCGAAGAAAGCGGCGGGAGGCTGAGGAATTGGCTGACGCCAGCGCAGAACGGCTGCAGTTTGCGTGGAAGAATTTCGAGGATCAGCAAGCGATTATCCGCGCGGCGGATTTGAAGGCAGGGTACCTCGTCACATTTCTTCTTTTTTTTGGGGCGAGCACGATTCCGCTGGGGCGCGAAGTGTTTCCCAAGCTTCGGTGGGGAGGCTCAGGGGCGATTGCGAGCGGGGCATATGGCGCGAGCTATGTGCTTTCGGTGATCGGCTTTGTGTGGTCCATGTATTTGATTTCTCATGTGATGACGCCGCGCGCGAAAAAACAGCACGCCGAACCGAGACCGGGAGCCAATTTGCTTTTCTTCGGGCACGTAACGAAATTCGACAACAGCGACCGGTATTTCGAAGCGGTGGTCAAAGCGGAGCCGGAACAACTGCTCCGCAACATCACTGACCAGATATTCGAGCTGGCGCAAATCGCGAAAGCAAAACTGGAGAGCCTGAAGGCGTTTTCAAAATCGTTCAAGCTGACACTGGTCGCGTGGTTCATCAGCACAGCGTTGGGATTCTGGATCATGAGCTGGAAATGATTGGACACTAGACTTGTTGCGCTTCACGGAAGGTCGCCCCTGCAACGAAAGCAAGCGCGCGGTTTACAAATAACTTAAAGCTACTGTACAGTACACGCCGCAAAACGGAATGACGAACTGCCAGGTTTGTCCTCCGGCAACAAATGAACGATGCCATGAGCCGCTTTCGTCCCGGGAGCTCAGGGCGGGGGCGAGCAGCAAAGACCGAGGCGAGGCGAAACTATTCATGCACAACACCCGGATTCAAAGGTGCAGTTGCGGGCATGCGAAGAGCATTCACGTCAGGATGTACGGTCAGATGTACGAGAACACAAAGTTGCCACAGTCCTGCAATTTTCCGGGATGCAAGTGCAAGGGATTCAAAGAAGGCAAAGCGAAGACCAAGCGTTAAGCCAGACCTATCCGTATAAGAAATCATGCAAATCGCGAGTGGATACAAGCCTGCTTCGTAGCAAATCTTAGCGGACGACTCCGGTGAGCGGAGACGAAGCTGAGGCGTAGAGGCGCTTGGGCATACGACCTGCGAGGAATGCTTTGCGGCCGGCGGTGGTGGCGTCGCGCATGGCTTCGGCCATGAGGACGGCGTCAGAGGCTTCGGCGATGGCGGTGTTCATGAGAATGCCGTCGGCGCCGAGTTCCATGGCAACTGCTGCGTCGCTTGCCGTGCCGACTCCCGCGTCGACGATCATGGGGACTTCTGTTATCCGTTCGCGCAAGATGCGCAGCGAAGCAGGGTTTTGGATGCCGAGGCCGGAGCCGATAGGCGCGGCGAGGGGCATGATGGCGGCGGCGCCTGCGTCAATTAGCTTGCGCGCGGCGATTAAGTCGTCGTTTGTGTAGGGCAGAACGACAAAACCTTCTTTGACCAAGACGCGAGTGGCTTCGATGAGTTGCTCGGTGTCCGGGAAAAGGGTTTGCTGATCGCCGATCACTTCTAGCTTGACCCAATGGGAGAGGCCGACTTCCCTGCCGAGGCGCGCGGTGCGAATAGCCTCGTCAGCGGTATAGCAGGCGGCGGTGTTTGGAAGGATGAAGATTTTGTCGCGCGGGATAAAGTCGAGCAGGGATTCTTTGGACTTATCGGTGAGATTGACGCGGCGAACAGCGACGGTAACCATGTCCGCTCCGCTGGCGGCGTGAGCGCGAGCCATTTCGGGAAAGCTGCGGTACTTCCCTGTTCCCACGATGAGACGTGAATTGAACGCGCGGCCTGCGATAACAAGTTGGTCAGACACGAAGCGACTCCCAAAGATCGTGAAGGAAGATTGTAGAACGCGGAGGGCGGCGGTGTACACTTCTGGGCCGCGAGAGAAAAGATGCAATTTGCAGGCAAAGTCTGGATGTGGCGAAACCTGAACGGCGCAGGTGCGTCTAACTCGCAGGTGGTGGTTCTCGCAGTTCATTCCTTTTCTTGAAAATCTGCTGGAGGCCTTGAATGAAAGTCAGGTTGATGCTGGTCGCTGGATTTCTGTTAACCGCTGTCGCGGTGCGCGCGCAGGAAGTGGATATTCCGTACCAAAAGTTCACTCTGGACAACGGGTTGACGGTGATTGTGCATGAAGATCACAAGGCGCCGATCGTCGCGGTGAACACGTGGTATCACGTGGGCTCGAAGAACGAGAAACCGGGGAAGACGGGCTTTGCGCACCTGTTTGAACATTTGATGTTCGGAGGAAGCGAACATTCGCAGGGACGCTACATTGACGTGATGGAGCGGATTGGCGCGACGGATTTGAACGGGACGACGAACAGCGACCGCACGAACTATTTTGAAAATGTGCCGACGTCGGCGCTGGATTTGACGCTTTGGATGGAATCGGACCGCATGGGACACCTGCTTGGTTCGTTCGACGAGAAGACGCTGACGCTGCAACGCGGAGTGGTGCAGAACGAAAAGCGGCAGGGAGAAAATCAACCCTACGGAGTGACGCGACAGTTGATTACGCAGAACACCTATCCAGCGGGGCATCCGTATTCTTGGACGACGATCGGCGATATGAAGGATTTGGACGCGGCATCGATGGACGACGTGAAGGAATGGTTCCGGACGTATTACGGGCCATCGAATGTGGTGCTGGTGCTGGCGGGCGACATTGACCTGAAAACGGCGAAAGAAAAAGTGCAGAAGTATTACGGCGACATTCCGCCGGGCCCGCCGGTGGCGCATCACGAAGTATGGATTGCCAAAATGGCGGGCACGCACCGGCAGAACGTGCAGGATCGCGTTCCGCAGGCGCGGATTTACAAAATTTGGAACATGCCGCAGTACGGGAGCGCGGAAGCGGACTATCTGGATCTGGTGAGCGATGTTTTAAGCAGCGGCAAATCATCGCGGTTTTACAAGCGGCTTGTTTATGAGGATCAGATCGCAACCGATGCGGGAGCGTTCGTGAGTTTGGCGGAAATTGGCGGGCAGTTCCGCGTGCAGGCGACAGCACGACCAGGGCAAGATTTGAAGCAGGTGGAAAAAGAGCTGGATGAAGAGCTCTGGAAATTTTTGAAAGAAGGGCCGACAGAAGATGAACTTGCCCGCGTGAAGGCGCAGTATGAGGCCAACTTCATTCGCGGGATTGAGCGAATCGGAGGGTTCGGAGGCAAGTCGGATCGTTTGGCGCAGAGCCAGGTATTTCTCGGCAGCCCAGATGCGTACAAGGCTTCTTTAAAGCGAGTGCACGATGCGACGGAGGAAGACTTGAAGGCGGCCGCGAACAAATGGCTTTCGGACGGAGTATATGTTTTGGAAGTGACTCCCTTCCCGGAATACAAAGCGGATGCGAATGGAGCGGATCGTTCAAAACCGCCAGTGCCAGGAACTCCGCCAGAGCTGAAGTTGCCGAAGCTGCAGCGCAACACACTGTCGAATGGATTGAAGGTGATTCTGGCGGAACGACACGAAGTGCCGCTGGTAAATTTCACGATGACGTTTGACGCGGGGTATGCGGCGGATCAGCTTGCCGCGCCGGGAACGTCGAGTTTGACGATGTCGCAGCTTACAGCGGGAACAAAAACGCTGAATGCGCTGCAGATCAACGACAAGGAAGAGCTTCTGGGAGCGCAGATCGGCGGATTCTCGAATCTGGATTTGTCCGGAGTGCATCTTTCCGCACTGAAATCGAAACTGGACGATTCGCTGGCTCTCTATGCGGATGTGATCTTGACTCCTTCGTTTCCGCAGAGCGATTTCGAACTGCAGAAAAAGCAGACGCTTGCGGGAATCAAACGAGAGGAAAATGCACCGGTCGCGGCTGCGCTGCGTTTGATGCCGGGACTTTTGTATGGCAGCGATCACGCATACGG
>JAFDVY010000053.1 GCA_018268785.1 Acidobacteriota bacterium
CGCTTGGATCAATTGAATTCTTGTTCCAGTTTGGCCACACGCGCCTGCGGGCGGCGTCGATATACCAACCAAAGCGCGTTGCAAAATCACCTCCCCCTTGGCCTTGAATCGCCAGTCCCGGCGAGCTTCCGGGCGTGCTGCTCACTCCGGTTGGCAGCGGGGCTGAACCGCCATGCCCGGGTACCGCGTTTTCAGGTTCCTGCCGCTTGTCTTCCAGTGGCCTTGATTTGCGAGAAGGAGGAAGCGGTTTTTTGCCGAATCGTGGGATCTTTTCCACTTTTGTTGGTGGTTCCGGAGGCTTGGGCTTTTCTTCTTCTTTGTGCAGGGATTTGGTAGGGTCGACGACGTTGCTTTCCGTTACGTTCGTCGGTTTGGGCATGGGCAGCCCGCTGCTGCCGACGAGGTTGACCTTGACATTGTCGCCACCGCCGCCTACGCCACTCCACTGATTGCCGGGAAATTTCAGAACCGCGGCAAGAATCATCAGACCGAGCAGGGCTACATGCAGAATTCCCGAAACTGTAAGGTAAGGTTTCAGGCCCTTATCAACCAGGTTGGCTGCTGCAGCGGTCATTTCCAGTTACTCGAAATCAATTGGTCTTCTGCCTGTCCGTCAGCGGTTCGGTCACGATGCTGATATTGCTGATCCCCGATTGCCGCAAGGTATCCACGACTGTCGCGAAGATCCCAAAGGGAACCGTCTCGTCGCAGCGCAAATACACGGAATCCTGTGGTTTCTTGAGTTGCGATTTCACTTTGCTTGCCAATTCACGAATTCTCACAGGATCGTTGCCGACATAGACGCGCTGTCCTTTGTCCACAGTCACGACGATTCGGGTCTCGGCGATTTCGCGAATGGTTTTCGTTTTGGGCACGTCCACTTCAATGCCGGACTGCAAGATCGGTGCCGTAATCATGAAAATAATCAGCAGCACGAGCACCACGTCGATGAACGGGACCATGTTGATCTCGGACAGCGACGTTCGCGTTCCTTTTCCTAGTGTTGGCACAGTTCCAAAATCTCCGCTCTCAGACTATGTAAAAGTCTTTTCAATCTGCGCCGCGACTTCCAGCGCAAACGTATCGAGCCGCTGCGCCAAATCGCGGATGTTTCCCAAAAACTGATTGTAAAAAATAACCGCGGGGATTGCCGCAAAAAGTCCGGCTGCCGTGGTAACCAGCGCTTCGGAAATGCCCGGCGCCACGGCGCGAAGGGAAGCTGCGCCAGCGTTGCCCAATCCAGAAAACGCGTCAATGATTCCCCAAACCGTGCCGAACAATCCGATAAAGGGGGTCACGGAGCCAGTCGTAGCCAGCCACGTCATTCCTTTTTCCACGCGCCGGATCTCTTCCGCGGACGCCACCTGCATGTTGGCCGTCACCGCTTGCACGCTTTTGATCTTGGCGGGAGCGGCTTGACCGGCGGCCGGCATCATCTGGCTCTGCAATTCACGAAAACCCGCAGCGTAGACATTTGCGAAAGGAGATCCGGCCGAGGCCAGCGCCTGCGGATTCGCCACGCCTTTCGTTGCGCGGAAAATCCGCAGGAACTGCTCGCTCTCGCGCCGCACGCGTCCGAATGCGCCCAGTTTTTGAAAAATCATCGCCCAGGAAACGATGGAAAAAAGGAAGAGAAGTGCAAGGACTCCGCGAGCAACCCAGCCCGTTTGCTCGAGAATGTTGAGAAGGTCGGCTGCAAAAAAAGCTGTCAGCAGAAATGAAATGGTATTCCCCTCGGTTTAGATGAATTTTTGCCTACAATCGCAACGTAGCACACGCAAACAAGACCGGTAAAGACAAAATCCCCGCAAATTGCTGAATTTGTGCTGCATCACCGAAGACGCACCGTACCAATGTTTCCACAACTTTGATGCACGTCTGGATTGTCTAGGTTTGCCGGTCTAACGGGATAGCGCAGATTTCCGGTGCGGAGTATCGTTTACGGCAGCGTTTGCTCCCCTTATTCCATGAATTTTCTTTTCTC
Organism: Acidobacteriota bacterium; assembly: GCA_018268785.1. Taxonomy (GTDB): domain Bacteria; phylum Acidobacteriota; class Terriglobia; order Acidiferrales; family UBA7541; genus Acidiferrum. The sequence goes on from JAFDVY010000053.1 coordinate 1,985, forward strand.
GCTTCTGCTCTCCTTTCTCCCGCCGTATTACCGGCAACATTATGAACGGGAGTCGCAGGCACACATTCTCCGTGCAACAGTTGCGACGGCTTTTGCAGAATTGATTCTCGCCTGCATCTTCTATGCGAACGGATTTGTCAACTACATTCCCAATGCGGCAATTTCGCCTGCTGCTTTCTTGGAATATTTCTTTTCGTGGCAAGGGCTGATGCTGGCGTTTTTCTTTTTTGATGGCGCAATCCGTCTCCTTGCCGCAGTCGCGGGTCAGGCAATTGGAATCACCCCTCTCTATGCCATTGCGTGGATTCATGCCTGGTGGCATCGCCGAAATCTGAAAAAGAGCGAGTGCCCGCTGGTGCCCGATCTTGTGGAGCGCGTTGATTCCGGCCCCGGATTGCGCATCCTTTCCTGCCGTCCGCGCAAGAATTGGGACAAATGGATGACCGTGATGTACGAAGAGAATTTGTACGAGATCGTGGACGCGAAACTCTCCACGCCGCCGAGGCCGTATGTCTATTTGTTGGGTCCCATGCCCGAATCGAAGGTTATTCGGGGCCTTCACCGCTACCATCCCGACGAAGTCTTGGATCTTGATCAAGACTAAGGAGCGCCTTTGAGCGCTTGGGCGCTGTGATAAACTTACAAATAGAGATGGGAAAAACCTTCCATATCGGTCTGGAAACGCTCGTCGCGGGCAAGTCGCCAGCGGCAGAGCGGTCCGAATTTATTGCTGCCGTCCCAAAGCGCGGAACATTTTATCTGGAGACGTTCGGCTGCCAGATGAACGACCATGATTCGGAAAAAGTGGCGGGGGTGCTGCTTTCCCGGGGTTACCGGCAAGTGGAAACAATAGAGGCGGCTTCGTTTGTCCTGTACAACACTTGCAGCATTCGCGAAAAAGCGGCTCAGAAGGTTTTTTCTCGCCTGGGCGAATTTCGCGATATGCCCGGTGAGCCGAAGAAAATCGGCGTGCTCGGCTGCGTGGCGCAACAGGAGGGCGAAAAGATTTTTAATCGCTCGCCGTGGGTGAACTTGGTTTGCGGATCGGCAAGTTACAGCAAACTGCCGGAGCTTTTGACGCAACTGGAAGCGGGCGAAACGCGCGTCACGGGTCTCGACACCGACACCGACGAGACGTTCGAAACGGAGATGACGCGGCGCGACAATCCCTGGCGGGCCTACCTGACCATTATCGAAGGCTGCGACAAAGCTTGCTCGTATTGCGTTGTGCCGTTTACGCGCGGGCCGGAGCGCAGCCGCGCGAGCGATTCCGTTCTGCGCGAACTTCGCCAGCTTGCGGAAATCGGATATAGCGAAGTGCAGTTCCTTGGGCAGACCGTAAATTCCTATCGCGACCCATCGGCGGAGAAAATGGAATTCTCAGCATTGCTGCGTGCCGCCGCCGAAATGCCAGGGATGAAACGCGTACGTTTTATGACTTCGCATCCGCGCGACTTCAGCGCGGACATCGTTGCGGCGATTGAGGACGATGAAAGAATCTGTAATCACGTGCATCTGCCCGTGCAATCCGGTTCGACGAGGATACTGCGGGTGATGCAGCGGACCTATTCGCGGGAAGAGTATCTCGGAAAGATTGCGATGATGCGCGGCGCAAAAAGGCCGATCGCCATATCGACAGACATCATTGTTGGCTTTCCCGGTGAAACGGACGGGGACTTCGCCGAGACGCTGAACTTGATGGAAGAAGTGAAGTACGAAGCCATTTTTGCCTTCAAGTACTCCCCGCGGCCGAATACGCCGGCGCAAAAAATGGAAGACGCGATTTCCGAAGAGGAAAAGAGCCGCCGGTTGGGAGTCTTGCTTGAACTACAGCGAAAAATTCAAACCGAAGCAAACGAGAAATTAATCGGACAGCCTTTTGAAGTACACGTGGAAGGGAAGTCAAAAAAAGAAAATCAGTGGAGCGGCCGTACATCGTGCAATCGCGTCGTGAATTTCCTTTCGACGCGGTCGAATTTGCTCGGGTCTTACGTTGCGGTGCGCATAACTGGCGCCACTCCGAACTGTCTGACCGGCGAGCACGCAAGGTAGGTTCGCGATTGGGATTGCAGCGGCTGTCGCAGAGTGATAGAAACAAAACGTGAGGACTTCATGGAAGTCGAGATGAAAATCCGCGGCTTGATGATGGACCCCGTGACGAACATGCCCATCGTCGTGCTCAAGGATGTGCGTGGCAATTCGGTCCTTCCGATCTGGGTCGGCGTTTACGAAGCGAACGCGATCGCGCTGGAAATCGAAAAGGTGCAAACGCCCCGCCCGATGACGCACGATCTGCTGCGCAACGTTTTTCTCGGTCTCGAGGTTCGTGTGGACAAAATAGTCGTGAGTGATCTGAAAGACGATACGTTTTATGCGGTCATCTGGGTCGAGCGCGAGGGGCAACTGATCATGCTGGATTCTCGCCCGAGCGACGCACTGGCGCTGGCTCTGCGCATGGATTGCCCGATTTTCGTGGACGAACAGGTTTTAAAGAGTTCCAAAGTGAGTTCGGCGCTCGCCGAACGCACTACCAGCGATCAGCTCAAGAACTATCTGGAAAATCTTTCCGACGAGGATCTTGGGCGTTACAAGATGTAGTCGGCTACTCGATTTCCAACCCAGCGACGAAAAATCAAATTCAAAAGTAGATTCCTTGGGCAAAAGGCGCCCAGGGAATGACAACGGGTGCGAAGATAAACCTGGCTTTGCTCGGGATTACAGGGCAGGGGTGTACGAGGCTACCGGCTTAAAAACCGGCGCTAAGAAAATCGCAGAAAAAGCAGATCCCTCGGCCGCTGCGCTTCCTCGGGATGACCAAGTGTGTTGAGTGGCGCGGCGAGTCAGCGTAGCGACTCCACGAGCTTGTTGGCGGTCTTGCGCCAGACGATGAGCAGAACGATGCCGATCAAAATCAAAGCAAGACTTAGGCCCAGCCAAAGGCCGAGAGCCCCCATACCGCGGCGGAAGGTAAGCCAGGCTCCGAGTGGAAGACCGATGATCCAGTACGCAGTGAAGTGGCAGAACATCGGTGTGCGTGTGTTGCCGGCTCCGCGAAGAGCACCGGTGGCCGCGGTCTGAATTCCATCGAAGAGCTGGAAGGCGGCTCCAGCGGCGAGCAATGCTACGGTGGCGCGGATGATGGCTTGATCCGGCGTGTAAATTCGTGAAATCCAATTTGGGAAAGCCAGCATGGCGATTCCGGCGAGCGTCATGAAAACCGCACCTAGAAAAATTGCCGTGTCGCCCGCAGCGGCCGCTCCTCTTGGGTCTTTGCGGCCGATAGCCTGACCGACTCGAACAGCGGCCGCGCTCGAGATGCCCAGCGGGACCATATAAGTGAGTGCGATTGTGTTCAATGCAATTTGGTGTGTGGCCAGCGGCACGGGACCCAGCCGCGCGATGAGCGCGGTGGCGAGCGCGAATACGGCGCTCTCCAGTGTGAATTGCAGTGCAGCGGGCAATCCCAATGTGATGAGTCGCTTGAGGCGCGGAAAATCTATGTCGATTGGCGTCTTCAAGAGTTCGGTGCGGTGCTTACGGTCGTACCAAAGCAGATAGACGACAAGGACAAGCGCCATGTAAGCGCGAGCAATGGCGGTGGACCAGCCGGAGCCGACCGTGCCCATATTCGGGAAGCCCCACTTGCCGTAAATCAGGACGTAGTTGCCGAGGGCGTTGACGATGTTCGCCGTGATAAGCGCAAAAACAATCGGGCGAACCATGTTCATTGCCTGGAGGCAGCGACGCAGCGCGAAATAGAGAAGGAGCGGCAGGAGTCCGACGCCAAGGGCCTTGGTGTAAGGAACGGCGAGTTCGATGATCCGCGGGTCGGCGCCGACACCTTTGTAAAAGTAGCCGAGCATCCAGACTGGAATAAGAAGCAACGGAGTGAGCGCGATACTGAGATAGATGCTGTTCACGAGCGAACGATGGCAGTCTTCGCGTTTGCCGGCGCCGAAGGCTTGCGAGACGAGCGTATCGAGTCCGAGCAAAATGCCGAGGCCGAAGAGTGCAATGGTGATGAAGACGTTGGAACCAAGTGCGACAGCTCCGATGGCTGCGGCGCTGTTGGGAAGACGGCCGACCATCATGGTGTCCACGATAGCCATGCTCATCCATCCAAGCTCGGCAAGAACGAGCGGCACCGCCAGCTTTACCGTGGGGCGAAGCTCTTCGCGGAGATGGGATATTAATGGCATGGCAGTGGAACGGTTCCACTGAGTGTAAGTGGAGAAGATTGGATGCGGCAAATTCCGGAAAGATGCGAGTTATGTTTTTTGCAACTGCGGAGTCATGCGCGGGGCCGCGGAAGTTGGTACCAGCCCGTAAGGACAGGTAATTGTCACACTACTGAACGGGGAGACGGGTGATTTTCGACGATTGCGCGAACCTATAATTTGAGAGTACCGCGATGCGGGCTCACTTCAGGTTCGCCGCTACAAAATCCGTTTACCAAGATCGAAGGGTCCAAACATGGCTGCTCTGACAGACACGCAGACGCTTCCAGCAGAGACTTCAAACGCGCCGAGCATGGTAAAGGAACGGACGTTTTCCGTGGTGCAGTTAATCACGGCAATGCTGAAGAGCGGATCGCACATCAGCGACCTGATTTTTTCGCCTGGGCGCGCGCCGCAGGTGGAGATCAGCGGGCAACTCGTCGAGCTGAAGTTCAAAGGGCTCGAGATGCTGACGCACCAGGATACGAAGTTCATCGCGAGCGAGCTGATGGGCGGGAACGACATTCCGGCGAAGAAGCTGGAAAACGAAGGCTCGGCGGATCTTTCGTATGCCATTAATGGCATTGGCCGGTTTCGAGTGAACATTTTCCGGCAACGGGGGACGAACGCAATCGTGATGCGCGTGATTCCGGACAAGATTCCCGGTTTCGATGAGCTGAAACTTCCACCGGTGCTGCAGGAAATTGTCGAGCTGCGAAATGGAGTTGTGCTGGTGACCGGGCCGACGGGGTCAGGCAAGTCTTCGACGCTGGCCGCGGTTCTGGACAAGATGAATTCGGAGAAGGCGTATCACATCCTGACGATTGAAGACCCGATCGAATTTCTGCATCGCCACAAGAAAGCAACAATTCACCAGAGGGAACTGCACAGCGATACGCCGACGTTTTCGCTGGCGCTCCGCGCGGCTTTGCGACAAGCACCGAAAGTGATTCTGGTGGGCGAAATGCGCGACAAAGAGACGATTGAAATCGCGCTGGAAGCTTCGGAAACGGGCCACCTGGTGATGTCCACCCTGCACACGATTGACGCTTCGAAAACGGTGGAGCGTATCGTTGGCGTTTTTCCCCTGGCCGATCAGCAGGCAATCCGTACACGGCTGGCGAAAGCGTTTCGCTTCATCGTCTCCCAGCGATTGATTCCCAGAAAAGACGGTAAAGGCCGCATTGCAGCAGTGGAAGTGCTGAAGTCCACCATGCGCACGCGGGAATACGTGGAAAAGGGCGAAGGGGAAGGCAAGACTTTGCTCGACGCGATGCGTGACGGCACGACGGACGGCATGCAGCATTTCGATGGCGAGCTGGAAAAGTTTATTCGCGAAGACGTGGTGGATTTTGAAGCGGCCTTGGGCTTTGCGACCAACGCCGGCAACATGCGGCTCGAGATGCAAGACTACCTGGAAGATCCTCGAAACAAGAAGAAGAGGCCTTCCCAGAGCGATTCTTTGTTATCGGAGATTACGCGGTAATCGTGACAGTACAGGAGAATCTTCGTGCTGACTGGAAACAATTCAAGCTATGAAGCACGGATGCAGCAGATTCGGGCGAGCGTGCGGCTGAATTCGCGCGTGCCCATTTTGGTGGAGTGGACCGAAGGCGGACAAAGGCATAGCGAAATGGGCTATACGATGGATGTGAGTCCCAAGGGGTGCCTGGCGATTGTGCCGCAGGGATTTGCTGTCGGCCAGAAGCTGCGACTGCGAAATAAAGTGACTGGCCAGGAAGCGGACGCGGTTTTGATCTGGCGAGGTCATGAAGGCCGCACAGGATGGGAGTTGGGCCTCGAACTGGAGAATGCGCCTCATGAGTTTTGGGGCGTGGATTTTTAGGAAGAAATAGCCATCGAGCCGCGGAAGGCGCAGAGCAAGGAAGGCAGTCGACCCGGCACGGATTAGTACCCGCCTAAGACTTCAGCCAAAAGCTGTGGAAAACCCACTTTTCCCTTGCGTTGCAATCGGCTGCGAACGTAGAGTTATGCAAGGGCTAGGGGGTTTTGTACGGTAGGCACCCATATCTTGCAATGCGGTTGCGGTAGCGCGGCGGCGCGGCGCTGGGGCGTCTCTGAATTCGCATCGGAGATGACCTGCGGAGGAGTAAACGAATGACCGCCATCATCACCGTAGCAAATCAAAAAGGCGGAGTTGGAAAAACTACAACGGCAATCAATCTTTCGGCGGCCATCGCCGACAAGGGACGCAAGACTCTCCTCATCGATTTAGATCCGCAGGCAAATTCTTCGATCGCATTCTACAACTCGGGCGAAATCTCCTCGTCCATGTTTGATGTGCTGAGCGATGCGCGCGTGACGATGGCGAGCGTCATCAAGCCGACGAAAGATCCTAATTTGTTTTTGGGACCTGGGCGGCTCGCGCTTGCGAAGTTGGAGCAAGTGCTGGCAGGACAGTTCGACGCGCCCTATCGCCTTAAAGATGCGCTGGCGCCGATTCTCAAGGATTACGAATACGTGGTGCTGGATACTCCGCCGTCGCTGGGGATTTTGACGGTAAATGCGCTGGTCTGTTCGACGCATCTGCTGGTTCCAATCCAGGCTGCGTATTTCGCGATTGAAGGCACGGACGATTTGCTCGAGACATACGAGCGAATCCGCGCGCGGCCGAATCCCAGTCTGAAAGTGCTGGGCGTGGTGATCACGCTGTTTGACAAGCGCACGAATATTTCGAAGGACACGCATGGACAGATTCGCAGCGTGTTCGGCGAGGTTTTGTTCAAGACGAAGATTTCAAAAAACGTGAGGCTCGAGGAAAGCCCTGCGTATAAGGAGACGATTTTGACGTACGCGCCGAAGTCACCTGGCGCGGTGGAGTACAAAAAGCTTGCAGCGGAGGTTATTCAACGTGTCGAAGAGAATAGGACTACCCGTCGCGCTGAAGATGCGGCATGACGCGCATTACGTCGAACAACTGACGAGTTACAGTGGCGCGGCCGTCGGGCGGATGATCAAGATCGATCAGATTCGTCCGAACCCGGACCAGCCGCGGAAGGCGCTGGGCGATTTGACGGAATTGTCTGCGTCCATCCGGGAGAAGGGCGTGCTGGAGCCGTTGCTGGTGCGGTACGTGCCTCGCGAGGAGTGCTACTACATTATTTCGGGCGAGCGGCGCTATCACGCATCGCGTGCTGCCGGATTGCGCGAAGTGCCATGCATTGAAAAGATGGCGGACGACGCGGAGACGCTGGAGATCGCGTTGATTGAAAACATCCAGCGCAAGGATTTGACGCCGTTTGAAGAAGCGGATGGCTTGCACGGATTAGCGACGCAATTCGAGTACACACATGAAGACATTGCGAAGAAGATTGGAAGGGCGCGTTCGTCCGTGACGGAAACGCTTTCTTTGCGGAATATCCCGGAATCGTTGCGCAAAAAGTGCGTGGAACACGGCGTCACTTCAAAGTCGCTGCTGCTGCAGATTGCGCGGCAACCCACGGAAAAGAAAATGATGGAGATGTTCGCGCGCATTCTGCAAGGCGGATTGACGCGCGATGAAGCGCGGCGCGAGCGGCGGGAAGAGCAAGGCGGGCAGCACCGGCCGCAGCCGTTTATTTTTAATTTTGAGCCGCAGAACGAGTCCTTCAAGTTCAGGATTCAATTCAAGAAAAGCCATGTATCGCGCGATGAGCTGATTGTGACGCTGCGGGAAATTTTGTCGCAGCTTGAAGGCGCGGACAGCGCTGAAGCGGATTCGACGGCGGCGTAGTGGGCTGTGGCCGATCTGAAGATCGGCCACTACAAGAACGATCTCCAGTTTCAAGTATGGAATTGACTGAACGACAGATGCAGGTGCTACAACGCCTGTTTGCGGCGGGGTTTCGGCCGATCGCGATACCACCGTATGAGAGCGCTCTTTGCCTGCATCGCGGCGAATGTGCGGTGGTGCTGGCTCCCGTGGATGGCGGTGGGTTACGAATCTTGGCGCCCGCGTCGTTCCTGGTGGATGGGAAATTTGGCGTTCGCGTAAAGCGCGGAGACCGTGAGATGTTCGTTTCGAAGCAGAAAGAGTTGGAAGCAACGAGGGAACGGCTGGAAGAACTGGCTGAATTCCAAGCGAGTCTGGCTGCGGTGCTGGCAGAGACACTTACGCAATAGGAAGTCGTGTTTGCCTTCAACCAATCTAATTTGCAAATCGAAAACACTCGCGGCAAACTAAATTTCTATGGCTACTTATGACGTGATTTGCATCGGCGCGGGGCCAACGGGCTTGGCCTGCGCGATTGAAGCGGTTCGGGCGGGAATGAAGGCGCTCGTGATTGACAAAGGCTGTTTGTGCAATTCGATTTACCACTATCCCGTGAACATGTATTTCTTCACGACGCCGGAACTGCTGGAGATCGGCGATTTGCCGCTGGTGTGCGCGGCGGAAAAACCGACACGGACCGAAGCGCTCAAGTATTACCGAAAAGCGACGGAGCACTACGGGCTCGAGTTGCGGTTGTATGAGACAGTGCTGAGAATGGATGGCCATGACGGCAAGTTTACCGTTGTGACCAAAACAGAAAAGGGAACCGGGCAAAAATACACGGGCAAGAAAGTGGTGATCGCAACCGGCTATTACGACTTGCCAAATATGATGGGCGTGCCCGGCGAAGAGTTACCTCACGTTTCGCATTACTACACGGAGCCACATGAGTTTTGGAGCCAGGAGGTCGTAGTCATCGGCGGGAAAAATTCCGCGGCTGAGGCGGCACTGGATTTGTATCGTAACGGTGTGCGGGTGACTTTGGTTCACAGAAACGCAGAGCTTGGTTCGACCATCAAATATTGGGTGCGACCTGACATTGAGAATCGGATTAAAGCCGGTCAGGTGTCAGCGATGTTCAATACCCACGTGAAGAAGATCACGGCGGACGAAGTTATCGTACAGAACGGCGGCGGAGAAAAGCGACTTCCGGCACGGCAAGTGTTTGCACTGACAGGCTATCATCCCGATTTTGCATTTATTGAAAGCTTCGGCGTGAAGCTGGACGCACAGACGAAAAAACCGGCGTTAAATCCTGAGACGCTGGAGAGCAATATTCCCGGACTATACCTGGCCGGGGTCGTGATTGGCGGCAAGCACACCGGCGAGATTTTCATTGAAAATGGACGGTTTCACGGCAAGCAAATCATCGCGGCTTTGACCGGCAAGCGCATGGCTAAAGCTTGAAAAGCACATCGTGGAGAGAATTTGCTCGCCCGAAAGGCGTCTGATAAACTCTCTCGCATGGGATCTCCACTGGGCGAAGTGTTCGCGACGTTCACCACGATGGTGAAGGGATTCAGCGTCACCTTCAAAAACATGTTCCGCAAGACGGTCACGGAGAACTATCCGCACGAGCCCGTGCATTTTCAGCCGCGCTACCGCGGAATTCACGTGCTGCACCGCGATGAAAACGGCCTGGAGAAGTGTGTCGGATGTTTCCTGTGCGCCGCTGCTTGCCCCGCGAATTGCATCTACATTGAAGCCGCTGAAAATACGGACAAGAATCGAATTTCGGCGGGTGAACGCTACGCTTCCGTATACAACATTGATTATTCAAGATGCATTTTTTGCGGTTACTGCGTGGAGGCTTGCCCGACTGATGCGATCACCCACGGCCACGGGTTTGAGCTTGCGCCATACGACATCAACGCGATGGTCTATCGCAAAGAGCAGATGCTCGAAAAAGATATTCTTCCGAAAAAAACTGCCGCTCACTAGCCAGCTTCTCATTGATTTCCTAACCGCCTAAAAGACGAGCGGGATTTGCGTGTGTTTGTTCACGCCGATTCCGGCGCCGTGGTGTGTCTTCTCGCTTCTCATAAGCCATAAAAAGTAGGCAAGACAGAAGTGGTGGCGCGGGGAGTTGTGGCGCGCTTGGCTATGGGGAGGCAGATGTGAAGGCGATAGTTTGGGGCAGGAATGTTGGCTGGCGCGAGGCGCACTCCTTCGCCTGTCTCCGGCACGCATGCGGGGAGACAGCGAATCGCCCGGATTTTGCTCACGAAGAGCACACACCACCGCCCATCCTCGAACTGGTTCGTCCTCGTGAATCGAAAACCGCAAACGGCGCGCGAAAAGGCGCAATCGCGCCCGGAATTTCACGCCGTGGAACGCGAGCCGTTCTGCTGCCGCGGCGAATCCGGGAAGAAATTATCGGACGCAGCCGCCGAATGTTCAGGACTCTCTCCACTCGCGGAAGGGGCCAAAATCTCGCGCCCCTGATGCTCCAGGAGCCAGCGCGCCATCATCGCCGAGGCGAGTTCCTCGACCCACTGATCGAGAATCGGGCCAGCCTCCTTTCTCAGGTTGGCGGCATGCGCCAAGCGGGAAAGTTCATAGCTCTGCAGGGTATTGCGCGAAGCGGACAGCAAGAATTCCCACGGGGGAAGGACGTGGCGATTCGGCATGTCATTTCTCCTGAGTGACGGGTAAGGACGTGAATAGTACACGCGCAGTAATACTAGTCAAGAGTTAACTACAGGGGTAAGGACTGTGGAAATCTGTGGAAAACGCCTGGGTGATTTCGTGGCCAGCGAAGGCCGCACCTGGGTGGCGTGCAGCAACTGCGCGGGCGACTACGAGGATCCAGACCGCACCGCGCGAACGGCAGAGGAAGCCGAGGACGACGCCGACTCCGAGGACTACGCTGAAATGGGGGAGTCGCCAAGGAGCTTTCTGCGAACGAAGCAAGGTTCGCGGGATTGAGGAGGGGAGATGCGGAAGGAAGGGAAGCGGAAGGCGGCAAGGGTACGTGTGCGGACACAACGAGACGTGCTGCGCGACGTGATGCTCAGCGCGAACGAGTGCGGCGCGTGGCTCACGCTGAGCGAACTATCGGCGATAACGCGGTATCCGGCAGCGAGCATTTCGGCGCAGTTGCGGCACTTGAAGAAGCCGCGGTTTGGAAATTTTGCGCTCGAAAAGCGGATGAGGGAAAAAGCGGACATTTACTCCGGTAACGCGCACGGAGTCGTGTGGGAGTACCGGCTGGTGCGGCGGAGAAGAGTGACGGCGCGGACCGCAGCGACGCTGGCGCTCCTGGCGAAGCGAACCGGAAGGCGAAAGCGGGAGATGGCCAGTGTCCGTTAAGCCGGAACTTGTATTTGACGTCTGCTGGGAAGTCTATCGCGGGGCGCGAGAAGTGCTGGAGTCGAAGCGGGGAATTTCCGCGCTGAAGCCGGAGAAGGCGGGGAAGTTTTTGTGGCGGCCGGACGTGAAGGCGCGATTGAACGAATGGGTCGCGGACTTTGCGCTGGCGGGGCAAGCGGCCCTGGACGAGCCGGATCGCGCATCACGCATGGTGATGTTCCGCATGTACTACCTCGGAATGGCGCCGTATGAAACCGCACGACACTTCTTGGGACTCAGCGAAATGAACTGGGTGAACTGGAGCGAAGAAATTCGCCGGCGGTGTGGCGCGGAAATGTTGCGCAGGGGCATGTTTCCGCCGAGAAAGTATTTTGGATAAGGAGAATGACCCATGTCAGAGCTACTTCTCTTCCACGCCTATAAGCGCATCACTGAGCCATTCAAGGTACCAAGATGCAAAACGCGCCTTCGAGCCGTCGCGAAGGAGCAGGGGGGAGATGCCAGAGTCATCGGCACGTCCGTCCCGCCACAGGAAACCTGCCTCATCACCAGTCACTACAAGCCAGACTCGAAGAGCGCATCCCATGTGAGAGATCGGCAGAGCGCCATTCATTCTCGATGAATCCCAGTGAGCAGCCTCATATTTTTCGAGCTCTCTTTCAAATTCGGTAGAATCAACTGAAAGCCCTTCCAAAGCTCGCAATTCGGTAAGATCATTCCACGATTCTCGCAATGGAAACGGTGATCGAAGAGAGCCAATTAAGCCATCGCCTTCCCGCCAAGAGACTGTTTTGCCCGCCAGTCCGTCCATTTTACCCAAAGAGAAAATGCCATAAAACGGTCCGGCACCGCCGTTTCCGATTGAACTCAAGAAGTACCTATAGTCCTGCGGCAGCGAGACTCCATGATCGCGTTCAAAGTCGCGAATTCCTTTTTCATCAAGGGGCGGGTTGAGTTTGAAACGATGACCTTCGGAGCCAAATACCAGAGCCTTTCGTTCTCTTAGTTCACTGAGATCACGTTGAATTTGGCGCAGGTCCAAAATAGTCGTCATGATGAAATTCTATAGGGCCACTGAGTCGCCGACGCGGAGGAGTTTGCCGTGTTCGGTGCTGGGGACGCGAGTATTTGTGGACAGGCGGTAAAAATGATCGAAGCGTTCCGTGGGCGACCAGGAGGGAAGTGTGGTGCGGCGCTTCTCTGTGAATATTTTTGAAAAGCCGAGCCAGTCTTCGCCGGTGCGCGGATTGCGCGGGGGAACGGGGCAGCGTGCGCAGGGATTGCTGCCTTCAAACGCCACCTCACCGATTTTGAAACGCACGACGTAGTTTTCATTTGGACCAAAAAGTTGGTCTTCCCAAAACGCGGGCACCCCGTCGACTTCCAGTGTGGCGCGGAAACGCTCGCGCGCTTCTTCGAGCGTGATGCCCGGAAACCAGTCGCAGACGGCCTGCAGGGAAGCGGTGGAAAGAATCGTCGGGCCGGAAGCAAGGCCATCGTCCGGAAATCCTTCACGGGCATAGCGCACAATCACTTGCTGCTCAAAATAGTCGCTGAACCATTTTGCCGCGCGATCCGTTTCTTCCGGAAATTTGACGCGTAAAGGCGCAAGGTTGCGGTGATCGTCGGGAGCGGAGAGGCCGACACTCGAAAGATCGTGTTTGTATTTGGCGCGAATCAAATGGATTGCAGCGGCGCGCTTGCCGTTGATCCATTTTCCATCAACCGAATAGAGCGCCCAGGCGCGATCCAATTCGAGGCCGCCATTGGGGCCGATGCGCGCTTCGGGTACACTGACCGGATCGAGCGACTTGATTGGATGCAAGCGAATGCCTGCAAGGCGCGGAGAGGTCACAGAAAGATATTAGCAGAGGACTACGCCAAACGGATGGCGCCGAAAATCGCACGGACAAGAACCATTCCGCCCAAAATGGCGATCGCAATGCTTAGCAGTGTGCCAATAAGAAAGTATTCGGCAAAATGTTCGGATTTGAATTCAGGATAGCGAGCGATGGATTTTGCCGTAAGGATCAGGCCGATGGTGGCCGGCGAATGTAGCATGAGCGAAGTGATCACCAGAAACCGTTCGAGCCAGCCGATATAAAGCCCGGCGTTCTGCAATTGCTGCGAGGATTTGTCCGCCGCATTTCGCTTGATACCCTCTGCCAGGGTGCGCGTCAGATAGCGAATGAGATAGCCGCCGCCAAAAATTACGCCGATGTAGACGATGGGAACAGCAAGAAACTTGGCGGGCAAATTGCGGCTTGCGCCGGCCAGCGCGGCCACTTCGCGATAGGAGAATCCCGGAACGAGCAGCCAGGCAGCGAGGACAACGGTCAACGCGTGCGTGGCCTGATCGCCAAGATAAGCGCGGGTACCATCCGGAACGATGCCGCGACGGGTGAGCTGAATTTTTGCGAGGTCGAGCGACGTGTGGACGATAGTCAGCGCGAGCAGGATCAAATAAGTCCGGAGCTCCAATGCGGAGCCGCGCACGAAAAAGCCGGTGAGCAGGAGCGTCGCAAGGAAGTGCGTCGCGCTGTGGATAAAGTAGCCGCGAAACTTGCCGTCGCGCTTCAGGGAAACCAGAGAAGGCGTTTGAAAGACAAAGTCCGTGAGCAGATGGCCGAGATAGATAGAGAGCAGCGCGCGGATGAAGGTTTGCATGGATTTGTACAACTGCTCCGAATTGTACGATTTCGTACAATCAACAAAAAGCGCGAGAAAATAACTTTTCCGCTACTTTAACGGTTTCGGACTGCTGCCAATAATACCCGCGTTTTAGATTGCGGGAAACCGTGGAAATGTCGAGCCGCAGGTGGCGCGCGGAGCGCTCCAGCGCGGGATATTGCAGGATTGCACGGATGGTTTCCCACTGTTTGGGTGTGACCTTGCGGACGAGCGTGTCATTCAATCCATAGAGAAGATTAACCGCTTCGTCGAAGGCGGGGTCGGGAGACGTGACCGCGGTAAGCGTCTCGAACTTGAAGAGATTTCCGCCTTTGACACGATCAATCGCGGTGCGCGCGGATTGAAAAGCCTCTCCCGTAAGGCGGTTCACGGGTGGACGGATGCTTCCCGGGACGCCGCCGATGCCGATGCCCACGCGCAGAGAGAGAGGATGAAACAGCGCGCGAAGGTCGAGCAGGATGCGGGGAATAGCCGAGGGGCGGAACGCGATTGTCTGAAATTCATCGCCGGCAGTGACTGCATAGGGGAGTAGAACCAGCTTTTCCTGAAGGTGCTTGCGGGAAGCCCGTGCGAGGGTATGCGCCAGGGAGTGACGAAGGTTCTTGCGAACGCGGGAACCTACGACGTCGGCGATCAAGACTGCACAAGTTGTTTGGCGCATGGCTGAATCCCGGAGGACAGTATAAAGAGTTGTACGGGAATGTGCAACTATTTATTATTGTACGTTAATGTACAAGTTATAGGAGTTGTATAAAAATGTACAAGCGCAAAGTTCGCGCGAAAACCCCGGATTTCGGCGACGGTTTGGCGGATTGGCTGCAGGAGGAAAGGCGAAGATGCCGTCTGGCCAAGGCGAGCGGGTACACGCAGAAATGGGCCGCGGAGCAATGTCGCGGCCCAATCCGCGGCATTGCTACAAGCAACTCATGATGGCGTGGCGGCAGCAGCGCTGGCTGCCGCTTGCACGGGCTTATAGCCGCAGGTTGCGGCTTTGCGGAACGCTTGCAGGCCTTCCGCGTTGGACATGAGCGCCGTGGTCTGGCAATTCCGCAACGCGCCGCCGGCTGCAAAAGCCAGCGCAATGGCTGCCGCGGAAACGGCGTCCGGCATTTCCGTGATGAGCACGGCATCATACTCCCCGAAAGCGAAGTATGAGTTCATGATGCGTCCGCCGAGTTTTTCGATGGGAGAGCGCACGGCGTCAAAGCGATCCTGCGGATTGGCAATGAGGCGCGCGAGCGCTTCCGGGGTGTAACTGACTTGGTGAAGGAAAAACGGCATAAAGGACTCCTTGGAGGGACATTCCTGGGGAGCCAGAACTATGTACCTCGGGAAATGCGGAGTCAAGAGAACTCAATTCATAAACTGATTTAGCGTGGACTTTCGTGTGGACCTACGCCTTCGGGGCAGAGCCGAAAATTTCAATAAGGCGCGCAGCGATGAGTTTTTCTTCACCGTCTTTGAGTTGCCAGACGGCGAAACCGAATGTATTCGGATCGCGCTTGGACCAGTGGCCCTCATGGTCCCCTTCGTTGAGCTTTCCTTCCGGGTCGCGCCCGCGCATGCCGCTGGCTCCCGCGCCCATGCTGCCGATGCCGAGCGGACGCGTATCCGCGAGCTGCTGCATCACCTCGTGGCCGGTGAGTTTCAGTTTTGCGGGATCGATCTGCCAACTGTAGCCCGGCGTGACGTTGCCAAGCGCTTGCGGATCGAACTTGCGCGGCAGCGCGATGACGCCAAACTTCTTGACAGCGTCGGTAATGACTTGCGCTTTGGCGTCGTAGGCCTTCAGCGACGCATCCCAGTCCTCATGGACAAAGAGTTCAAGCGCTTTCAGAAAACCGAAAATGGTTTCCTTTCCGATTTTGCAGCACCGCCCAATGCGGTCTTCCTGCGGGCTCATGTTGAGCAGCGCGTAGCGAATCAGTTCTTCCTTGCCAATCAGAAGGCCGGAAGCCTGCGGACCGCGGATATCTTTTCCGCCGCTGAACGTGACCATGTCCCAACCCTGCGCGGGATATTCCCAGAGGCGTTCCTTGGGCGGAACGTCGGCTGCAGCGTCGTTGAAGGTGTAGAGATTGTGCGCCCTGGCGATTTCGATGGTTTCCGCGCCGCTGACTTTGCCCTGATCGGACAAAATATTCGTAAAGTGAATTGCGAGAGTTCTTGGATTGATGGCCGCGATCATCTCTTCGCGCGTCTCGACTTCGACGAGCTTCGCGCCGGTTTGGCGAATCTGGTGATCGAAGGGATAGCGATGGCTTTTCTGAATGATGACTTCCGTGCGCGGAATACCAGTCACATCGGGAACCTGGCGAATGCGCGGCTCGAGGTCTTCCGTCATCATCCCGGCGTAACTGACGACCATGGCGGCTGCAGCGCCGCCAGTGACCAGGCCGGTGTAGCCGGCGGGGGATTTGCAGAGCTTCGCGATAAATTTTCCGGCGGCGACCTCGAGTTCATCAATTAAAACGAAGTGTTCGTTACCGCGGCGCATCAGCTCCATGACTTCCGGCCGCATTACGGACCCGCCGATCACGGTGACCGTGCCGTTGATATTGACGAGTGGCGTGACGCCGAGTTCGGCATAGATATCGCCCGTCGAGCCGAGGCCGGAGGTAATCGGGACAATGGGATTGCCGTCAACGGAGGGCGGCACTTTTTGTTTTTTGTCGAAGAGGCCCGCGGCGCCAGCCTCAGGAGGGGCGACGATCCCGCCGGTGAGTGCGCCGAGAGCGGCAAGGAAAGAGCGGCGGCTCCAATCAAATTTGAAATTCACGAATGGTCTCCTTTTCCCAGAGAAAACGAAATTGCGCGAAGCTATTTTTCAGAAACAGAAGGCGCATTGACGACCAGCGCTGTTCCGGTGATTTCGATGAGTGAGTCGCCGGGGATCCATTCGACGGCCATGCAGGCGCGCGACGGTGCTTTGCCCTCGGCAAAATACGTTCTGTAGATCTTGTTGAGCGCGTCGCACTGCGCTTTGTGCGCGTCGAAGCGGGCTTTGCCCGCGGGCATCGGAACGCCATCGGCATGCGGCAAACAAATAAAGACATCGAGATGAAGGAGGCTGTCCATGTTGGAACCGGCGTGCTCGACGTTGCGCTTTAGTGCGTCCATGGTGCGCGAGACATGCTTCTCGAATGGATCGGTGACAAGGACGTGATCCTCTTTCCCGTAGCCGTCGTTGGATCCGGTACCGGAAAAATAATAGACGCCGTTCACGACGTGGCTCGCTCGCGTGCGGGAAGGGGACTCCGTTCCCGGAACGGCAGAAGCCGGCGAAGCGGGCTGTTGCGCGAAGAGTTTTGGCGATCCGGCCAGCACCGCCGATGCGGCTGCGATTTTTCCCAGAAAGCTTCGGCGCGCGTTGAATTCCATAAGGCTCCTCCGGCGATTACATTCGCTTGAGGAAATCATGATAGCGCCGGGATTGGCGTTTGTGTTCCGCGCGGTTTCACATGGTGGAAATGGAAGAAAAACTTTCGATCTGGGAAAACGGAAGGGGCTCAACAGAAAGTCGCGTGTAGCACCGTGTTGAAAAGAAAAGAGTTGTCCGGACTGGAAAAATAGTTTGTGCCGAATGAAGATTTTCCCTTGACATAAAATTATCTTCTGGTATACTCTCATTCATAGACAAGTGTATCTGGCGGCTCCGAGCGAATCGGAGCCGTTTTTATTTGGAGCCGGCTGGCTCCTACAACCGCGAATTCCCGCTAACCAGAATGAATTGAACCCTTTGCGCCGCCTTGCGCGGTGAACAGGACTACCGCGCGCAGAAAGCACCGCGCGACAAGGAGAGAGTATGCCCGCTTACCAAAATACCCTTCCGCCCATTTCGCTTTTTTCAGGCGACATCGGCTTCAGCTTTAACAACGAGGCTTTTCCCGGCGCCGCAACGTCCGGGTCGCAGTTCGCGTTGCCCAGCTATACCGGATTGCCCGATGGCGGCACCGCCGTGCGCTGGCAGACCGTGTTCGGCACGAATCCCACTGCGGTCAACATCATTCTGCAAGGGGCAATGAACGATGTGGACGCCGAGTATCAGCAACTGGATGCGTCCACTGCGGTGACCGGTGAAGCGCGCACCGTCGCCAATGCCCAGGCGCGATTCCTGCGCATTCGATTTGTCTCATCGACCGGCGGAACGGGATTGACGGCGAAGATTTTGGTCTAAGCAACGCTTTTTGCGGGCACGGTTCAAGGAGCAATCATGAAACGACTCTTGGCGGCAACGCTTTGCGCCTTATTTGCGTATTGTGCGCACGCTTCCACGCACAATTCTGCAAACTACGCCGGGGCGTTCCATCATCCGGCGGCGCAAAAAACTGTTCGCGCGACGATCCTCGATGCGCCGGACACCGCTTCGCTCAACAGCAGCAGCGCGGGGCAGTCGGCCAGTGCACCCCACAGCGTCGTTTTGACATGGAACGCTTCCCCCGACGCGGCGGCAAATCCGGCGGTGACGTACAACGCGTACCGGGTAACAGGCGCGTGTTCGGCTTCGGTCACTTTTACGAAAATCAATGCAGCGCCGATTGCCGCCTTGACCTTCACCGATCCTAACGTCGCGCCGGGAGCGTATTGCTACTACGTGACGGCGGCTCTAAATGGAATTGAATCCGTGCCGTCGAACCAGGCCGCTGCGGCGATCCTCGTGCTTCCACCAGGGTCGGTTGTGCTCTCCGCGAAGTAATTCGATGAAGTGCGTGGCCTTGACGATCTGCCGCAAGCGCGGAGAGATGTGGATCCCTTGTGCGCGCAAAGCGGAAGGGAACCGCAAGTTTTGCAAGCAGCATGGGGACGCGCTGGACGGGTTAATGCTCGGAATGTTCGCGTCGAGTGAATGTCTCCCGCGCGGACGAGCACGCACCATGCAAAAGGCTTCTCGTTCCAAAAAATCATGAAAGAACATCAGCAAGATTCGCACCGTGTAGATCACAATAATAAAAAAAAAATTAAAAAAAACACGGCGGAAAAATCTCCGGAGGCGCGCGGTCTCTCCCAAACAATGCGGGATCCGGCCCGAAGAAAACGAAACGCCGGCAGCAAAACAAAAAGCCGTTGCAGTCTGGCTGAGCTAATCCGCCCCGTGGACGGGCGGAAGGCGCCTGCAAACGGCGCAGCCGGCGAATCGTCCTCCCTCATCGAGCCCGGAAACGGGCAGAAAGCGAACGGCAAACGGAACTTCCGGGAAATTCCCGGTGGGAGCCTGGCTGCGTCTGACGATGCGAGCGGGACCACCTTTGCAGGGGACGCCGCTCCACCCTCCTCGGCGGCCTGCATCGGCCGTGAAGCATGCGCTGAGGCGGCTGCTCCCCGCTCCGATGCCGCGCAGGATGAGGCGAGCGGGACCGACGACGACCGAAGACCGCGCGCCCCCGGAGATTCAAGCGGCACGGAAGAAACCGTGAAAGAACAAAAAGAAACTGCGCGTCCGGCGCCGCCGGGGATCGACGATCCGCTGGCGTTCGATG
>JAFDVY010000054.1 GCA_018268785.1 Acidobacteriota bacterium
ATCAGAGCTTGACTCAGGTCCCCCGCTACGACAACAACCGCTTCGGCGGGAACGTTGGCGGACCTATTCTGAAGAATAAGTTGTTCTTCTTCGTGAACTACGAATATCAGCCGATTGGTCAGGTAGGCACCTCTGGCGCGGCTTGCGCTCCCGATTCCGCAGGCATTCAGACGATCAAGAATTACACGCCGAGCGGTGGTGATCGTCCCCTTGTTGCGAATAACGTCAATACATTCCTCCAGTACGTTCCAACCGGCGTTATTACTGATCCGGCGTTTGGTTGCACTCCCATAACCTTGGGGAATGCCAACCCGGTGGCTGTTACTACCGCTGGCTTGTCCTTTCCGCTGCCTTCGTTCTCAAACACGAAAAATCTCGTAACCAGCGGCGACTGGAACATCTCGGCCAAGGATCAACTGCGCGCCCGTTACATCTGGAACGACTTTGAGGGTATCGATACAGCGGCTTCGCTGCCGGTGTTCTTCCAGAACATCCCCAACAGGAACTACCTTGTCGCGATCAACGAATACCACCAGTTCTCGGCAAACCTGCAAAACGAAATCCGTGTCGGATTTAACAGGTTCTTTAACGTTACGCCCGCGGGGGATTTTAAGTTTCCTGGGCTTCCTGATTTCCCGAATCTGACCTTTTTCGACCTCAACCAGTTGAATGTGGGGCCAGATGGCAACGCTCCCCAGCAAACCATCCAGAATACGTACCAGGCTTCTGAAGCGCTTTCCATCATTAAGGGGAAGCATAGCTGGAAGGTCGGTTTTGAAGCCCGCAAGATCATTTCCCCTCAGCAATTCACGCAGCGTCTGCGTGGCGATTACTACTACAACACTCTGTATCAATACCTGACTGATGGCGACCCTGATAACTTTGCCGAACGTTCCACCGGCAACGCAAAATACTACGGCGATCAGACTGCGTGGTATTGGTTTGCACAGGACAACTGGCGCATTCGCCCCAACCTTACCATTAACCTCGGTCTCCGGTACGAATTTACGACGATTCCGTTCACGCAAACGCAGCAGAAGCTGAACGCGATCGCCAGTGTCCCCGGTTTGATCGATTTCCGGTCGCCAACGGCAGCCAAGAACAACTGGGCGCCACGCGTCGGTTTCGCATACACTCCGGGCCATGACGGAAGGACCTCAATCCGCGCAGGCGCCGGAATTGCCTATGACATCCTTTACGACAATCTCGGCATCCTCTCGACGCCGCCACAATTCTCAACGACGATAGATTGTGGTGCGACGTTTAACTGCGCGGCGTTCGACCCGACCAATACGACCAATCCTCAATATATGAACGGATTCTTGGCGGGCGGCGGACTTCCCAGCTCGGCGAGCACCTCCTTCCCGGACCAGGCATCGGCTGCGGCTGCGACGGGTTCATACGTTCCCGTTGACCAGAAGTCTCCGAAATCCATTGATTGGACTTTGGGCGTACAGCATCAGTTCGCAAGCGACTATACGGTTGAGGTTCGCTACGTAGGCACTCGCGGTATTCACCTGCCTTCGCAAATCCGCATAAACCGCTCGCCGCGAGTAACGGACACTGTGTTCCTTCCGACCTATCTGGCGGATCCGGGCCAGGCTGCCAAAGACGCACTGCCGTATACACTTGCCGGTATTAGAGCGGGAGCGTATGGCAATGGGGACAGCTTTGTACCCGCGTACGAAGCCGGCAATTTCACTGGCTCAAACCTGGTAGCCTTCGAGCCTTGGGCGTCTTCGACGTACCACGGCTTGGCGACACAGGTAACCAAGAAGTTCAGCCATGGTCTGCAGTTCATCGGTTCGTATACTTTCAGCAAAGCGATTGACGACGCGACCGCGGACGTGTTCAGCACCGTGCTTGCTCCTCGCCGTGCGCAGGACTGGTTGAACCTTTCCCATGATCGTTCCAACTCGATCCTGGATCACCGGAATCGTTTGACCTTCGCCCTGCTCTACGACGTTCAAGCGTTCAAGCACAGCAACTGGATGCTCAAGAATATCGTCGGCAATTGGACAGTGGCTCCGATTTATACATATCAGACTGGACAGTGGGCCACCGCGCAAAGCGGCACTGATTCGAACCTCAACGGCGACAGCGCTGGTGACCGCCCGGTTTTCAATCCTAAGGGTGTTCCAGGAACAAGCAGCGGTGTGACCGCTCTGAAGAATACTGCAGGGGGCACGGTGGCTTACTTGGCGAACGATCCGACCGCTATGTACATCACCGCAGGACAGGGAGCCCTCAGCACCACTGGCCGCAGCACCCTTCAGTTGCGTCCTATCGACAACATCGACATGACCGCTTCCAAGCGTATTAACATTACGGAACGCTACAGCATTCAATTCCAGGTGCAAGCGTTCAACCTGTTCAATCACGCTCAATACATCGGCGGCTACCTGAATGACGTGGCCTCGATTGGCTTCACGGGCGTGGAGCGCAACATGTTGCTGACTGGCAACGCTGACTTTAACAAGCCACAATCAGTGTTTTCCAGCAATCCGAGAAACTTGCAGCTGGCGTTGAAGTTCTCGTTCTAATATTCAGCCCTTGCCCTACCTCAATGGGCAGGTAGTCAAAAGGCGCTTCGGTTTTCCGAAGCGCCTTTTGCATTTTCGGCCAACGCTTCAAGAAATTGTGATAATTTGCGCCCAACTGTGGTGGCTGGCGGCGCAATTGCGAGTGGCGCCAGCGAGAGGTTGCCCATGACGTTCGATGATTTCTGGCCGGAGTATGTCCGCGCACACAGCAAGCCTTCCACCCGGATTTTGCATTGCTTGGGAACTTTACTTGGCTGGATGACTCTCGGCGCCGTACTCGTGCTTCATAAATGGTGGTGGATTCCGCTAGCTCTGATAATTCCTTACGCACTCGCCTGGTTCGCGCATTTCTTCATCGAGCACAACAAACCGGCGTCATTCGGCCATCCACTTTGGTCCTGGTGGGCGGATCAGCGTATGGTTTTTCTGATGTTGATCGGAAAGATGGGAGCGGAAGTCCGAAAGCACAGTCCAGAAAATTAGCAGCCCGACAGCGCCAGGAACACGCCGCTACAATTCCATTCGCACCGCAAAAATATCCTTGCCTTCAATCTTGATTTCAATTCCCAACGGCGGCCGCAAATCCGATCCTTGCACGATCGCTCCGCGAACCCAGACGTTTCCGGGAAGGTTCGCCATTTTCTCCGGATCGAAAACGGTCCGGCTGCAAGGATTGCCAATCATGGGATGCCGCGCGGCGCGGAACCCGTAATCCGATTTCAGCTTTTCCAGGTCGCTCACCAATTCCAATTGGCAATTTCCATACGGTGCTTTCAGGCTCAGCGCCCAATAGCCCGCCGGCTGCGATGCAGCTCCCGCGGGCAACCGCAGCAGCAAAGAAGGAATTCGTTCGCCAGTAAGGGGATCTTTGAAATCAAATTGAGTCGAAGCCCAGGGCTTTGACATCTGCTCTATTGAGGCAATTCCTTTGGTCGCCTGCGCGGCCTGAGAAGGAGGATTGCCAAGATCCGGGGCGGGAACTTCCACTTGCTGCAGGGGATCGGCTGGAGGCGGTGCATTTCGCTTCGAACGGCTCACCAAGCTTCCCACAAGTACCACCACCGCGATTACCGCGGCCAAGCCCCCGACAATCTTTAGAGGAGCGGCCATTCCGCCTGGCCGCCTGCCTCCTGGACCAACGCCGGGAATCTGAGGCATTTCTGCCTTAAATCGTTCGTCCTGGACTGGGGGCTGGTCCGTCATGACGTAGGGCTCCGGAATCGGCTTACCGTTGCAGAAACGGCAATAAAGAAAGAAGGACCGCCCTGCGTTAAGGCATGCCAATCTTCCTCATTGTATGTTCCTCGGGCCGGTCAAGCAACGATTCCCGTTGCTGTTCTTCACTAAGAACCATCCATTCTCGAAGGCCGTTTCCCGCCCTTTTCCCGCAAATTCCTATTAGTGAGAAGAGTACAATCTGCTTCGAGAACCTTGTCTCTCGCCTCGGGTGGCTCTAGTGTAGTAAGTAACTAGAGCGAGGCGGGGGACTTCCTCGCGAACATTTATGAGCGATACAAGAGCAGCGGCGCGGCAGTTTGTCCGCAGCCTCAACATCTTGCTGAAGTTCGCGCGACTGTACGAATTCGGTCACGTGCGAACCGCTGCGCAATTTGAAACGACGTGGAAAGAACTGCGCGCCGCTCTCGACGAAAGCGGCGATAGCGGATTGTTGCTCGGCGCTTCTGGCCAGCAAATATTGCTCGATGGCGTTCCCCTCGGCGCAGCCGCTGCGGAACGCAGCTTTGCGCAACTACTCTCCGCATCCGGAATTGCCAGCATCCATTTCGGAGCAACTCTCGGACAACCGCAGTTCGCGCGCTTTGTGCGCGCCTTTCCCACCGGGAATGCAAAGCCCACATCTCTCGCGGAGCAGTTGAAGGCCGCCCTCGCGGGTGAGACGGCAATCAAAATTAACGAAATCCGCTATGTGGCCGAAGATTCATCCGTCGCAGGTGTGAAAGTCGCCGCGCAACTCACCGCAAAGGTTCTCGGCGCACAGGGCGACAAGTTCAAGGATTTCCTGGAAGACCCCAACAAATTGTTACAGATGATTCTGGCCGCGGAAAGCAATCGCGGCGGCGGCGGGGGAGGTGGAAGCGGTCCAGGCGGGGGTGGTCCCGGTTTTGGTGGCGGAGGAGGTGTTCCGGGCGGTGCTGGGTCGGGGGGGACGGGCGGCGGTCCAGGTGGTGGTAGCGGACTGACTTCCGTAACCGGCACGGGACCTGGTGGCAGCCTTTGGGAAACCGGCGGTGGCAGCGGTCCGGGCGGAGGCGGTCCTGGTCTTGGAGGTCCGGGTGGAGGACCGGGAGGCGGTAGCGGGCCTGGCGGCGGCTTAGGCACGGGATTTGGCGGAGGTTCAGGGTCTGGCGGCGGGCCAGGCACAGGATTTGGTGGAGGTTCAGGGTCTGGCGGCGGTGGGGCTGGAGGAACAGGTTCTGGCGGACCCGGGGGCGGGGGCGAAGGGGTATCTGGAAAGTGGCTCTCTGCGTCCGCAATGCTTCGCAGTGCGACGATGTCAGGAGCCGGGTTACCCGGAACAGGCAGCCAGTATGCGGTTGCGGAAGAAGATGTCCGCTCGATGCTCACGCTGTTCGCGCAACTCGGCAAATCGCGAAAAGATCCCGATACGAAGATGGACGCGCCGACCTTCCAGTCGCGCTTGAGCGCGCTGCCCGTTCGCGCGCAGTTTACCTTGCAGCAGGCACTAGCTGGATTGGCCGCGCAAGCCCCGACGGAAGCCCCCGACAAGCCCATGCTGCTCAAGCTGGCCGAGCACGTGGCGATTCGCTTTGCTCTGGATAGTTACGAACGCGGCGAACTGCGCGTCAACGCCGTGAAACAGTTGCTCGACCGCATGAACACGGAAATCGAGGCGCTGCGGAAAATTTTGGGCCAGCAGCAGGAACAGATGGCCAGCGCAGGCATCTCCATGCAGTCGTACACAGAGCTCCTTGACCAGGAATTCTGGCAGCAGGTTCCTGACGAAAATAAAAAGGAAGTTTTGTGTTCGGATGAAGCCTGGTGCGTCCCTCCGAGAAACGTGCGTGCCTATCTGGAAGAGATGCTGCGCCGCGGCGAGCTGAAGGCAGTCAACGAAATCTTGATGAAGTACGCGAGTTGTATTGGCCTCGATGCTCCGGAAGCGCGCCGTACAACGGCCATTGGGCTGGGCGAACTTGCGGAACTCTACGGCAGCGGCGACGGCAGCGCTTTGATTGAAGCGATTCGCCGTGTGGGAAATCAGCTTGCCATCGAGCGCGAGCCGGAATTGCAAACTCTTGTCAGCGCCGCGTTCGTGCGCATGAGCCAGGAAGCTGCTTCCAAGCGTT
Organism: Acidobacteriota bacterium; assembly: GCA_018268785.1. Taxonomy (GTDB): domain Bacteria; phylum Acidobacteriota; class Terriglobia; order Acidiferrales; family UBA7541; genus Acidiferrum. The sequence goes on from JAFDVY010000054.1 coordinate 5,873, forward strand.
GCTATCCCGCCATGCAGCAGGCGCTGGCTTCCCTAGACAGCGTGGAAGCGCAGCGCCCTGGTTCAACCCAGAGCCTGCGTCCGAGGATCGGCGCCGAAGACCGCATCCCCGAATTTGTGGAAGAGACGATTCGCACCGGTCATATTGCCGACGGCCTGCTCGACATTCTTGGGCTGATGCCCAAGGCCACGATTCATTACGTCATGAATCGTTTTGGCCATTCGGGATTCCGCGAAGATTGTGATTTGCTCGTGGAAATCGTAAAGGGTCTGGGAGAAGACGCGGTCAATCAGTTGATTGACGTGCTGCAATCTGCTCCTGCCACGGAATCCGCGGAAGCCATCGGCATACTGAGCCAAATTGCCCCCGACCAGGTAAAGCGCCTGCTTCCCGTGCGGCTCTCGCAATGGCCGCGCTCCGCGCACGACCGTACTATCCGGCAGCTTTCCGCAGCGCCATCGGACCAGCGCGCGGCGCTCCTGGTTACCCTCTACGATTCGCTCGACATGTTGATTCGTCCGCTGGCCATGGATGAAATGGGCATGAGCGGCAGCCATGCACCTATTGCCAAGCTGATAGAGATCGCACAAAGCGAGGCGAATTCAGGATACATCCGGCTGAAAGCCGTGGAGGCGCTCGGCAGGCTGAAAGCGGCGGCGGCCAGTCCGCTTCTGCAGCATTTTCTCGATGCGCGGCAGGTGTGGCGTTGGCAATACGCGGGCGAGCTACGCGTTGCCGCGGCGCAGGCGTATTCCAGAATCGACCCGGTCGTGGCGATGGAAAAACTGGCGGCAAGTGGAATTGACCGCAAGGAACTGCTGCTGGAGCCAACCGACCCGGACCAAAACGTTTCTGTCATTCGCCAGCGCCGCTACGCCCGGCTGAAGCTTTCCCGAAGTGTCACCTTTGTGACCACCAATCTGCGCGAGAATTTCAAGCTTGTCGTTCCTGAGCTCAATCTTGGCGGAGGCATCGGTGCCGGCGAACGCCATCTTGCGCCGGGATCTTTGCTCGCGCTGAAGTTGACGCAGGGGGTCCGCACAATCAAGGCACAGGCGATCGTTCGTGGCGCGCGTCCACAGGCTATGGCATTCGAATTTGTAGACATGGATCTGGAAGATCGTGGCCGCTTGCGAAGAATTCTTCTCGAGCTTGGCGGTCTGCCGCAGCTTTCCAATCCGGGAAATCGCGCGCGGCGTCGCGGCAGAATCGCCATGTCGAAGTAGGTTGAAAACTCTTTTCAGCGACTAGCGGATTTCAACAGGTCGTCCCTCTCCCACCTGTCCTGGAAAATAACTAGCCTGTCCCCTTGTTCAGGTCTTGCGGCCGTTCTTTCGGCTGTTAAACACGCGTAACTATGGAACCTCTGTACCATTGCCGCGCACGAGGGCCAGTCCTAGCGTACTAGACAGGGAGTCCTAGTTTGGACTCCTGGGCGAACGATGAAACCGGATCCAAAACAAGCGGCCGGCCGGGCTTTTGTCAGAAGCCTCAACATCTTGCTGAAGTTCGCCCGCCTCTACGGTTACGATCACAGCCGCACCATGGAGCAACTCGGCATCGCCTGGTCGGAATTGCGCACTGCTGTTCCGGAAGGTTCCGACACGAGCCTCTTGCTTGGAGCTACAGCCAATCAGTTGCTGCTCGATGGCGTCCCCCTCGAAGGTTCCCCCGCCGAAAAGCAATTTGCGCTGTTGCTTTCCTCCGCCGGTTTGGCCAGCGTTCAATTTTTTCCAAACGTCACGCAGGACGAAATCGTCAAGTTCGCGCGTGCGTTTCCAACCGGGAAAGCAAAGCCTTCCGAATTGGCGCAGCAGCTCAAGGCAGCGCTGGAAGGCGTCCACGGCATTCGCACTAATGAGATTTGCTTCGTCGCCACCGATTCGCGCCTCAAGGACGCGACCAGCATGGCCGCGCAGCTTGCCGCAGCTTCTTTTGGTGATGACACAGATCAGTTCAAACAACTTTTGAACGACCCGCAGAAACTGCTGGAATTGATTGCAGCGGCAGAGGGAACGAAGGGCGGTTCCGGCAGCGGTGCGGGGACAGGCACGGGCTCTGGTTCCGCAGCCGCCGGGAGAGGAACTGGCACAGGATCGGGCGAGTCCGCCTACTCAGGCGCTCCTGCCTCGGTTTCGGGATATTACGCTTCCTCAGAATCGGAAATGGATCAAACTACCAGCGGCCGCAGCGCGCCAGGACAAGCCCTCGCGGGTGCGCCTTCTGGAATTCCCGCTGGGTCGAGAATGGGCGGCGCAGTTTCTTCTCCAAGGCCTTCCTCGTCCTCGGTGAATTCGCCCATTCTAAGCGGCGTCGCTTCCGCCCCGGGTATGGGTGGCGGTTCGCCGCGACAAGGAACTCCTCTTCGCTCCGGCGACGTTTCCGAAGAAGAGATTCTGCACATCCTGGGAGCGCTGACGAGTTTCGGAAATGTCAGCAGCGGCCAGGGTGGAATGGCTGCTGCAGCCGCGTTTCAATCGCAAGTTGCCGAACTTCCGGGCCGCGCCCAAGACACACTGCGGAACGCGCTCGCCAGCATTGCCGCTCAAGCGCCTAATGCAAAGCCAGACGACTCCGTGCTTGTCCAGCTTGCCGAGCATCTCGCGATTCGTTTCGCGCTCGAGCGCTACGAAAAGGGTGAAGTAAAGGTCAACGCCGTTCGGCAAATGCTCGAACGCATGAACCAGGAGATCGAAAATCTTCGCAAAATCCTCGGCTCCCACGAAGACAAAATGACGGACGCCGGAATGATGGTGGAGACGCACAAGGAGATTCTCGACCGTCAATTCTGGGCCGCCGTTCCGGAAAATGGAAAGCGCGCCGTTCTTCTTTCCGATGAGGCGTGGTGCATTCCGCCGCGCAACGTGCAGTCCTATGTGGCAGAACTCATCGAACGCGGCGAGGTCGCCGAAGCCATCAGCATTTTGCAGAACTACGCTTCCTGCGCCGGCAGCGAAGAAACCGATGCGCGCAAGCGCACGGCAGCCGGCCTCTCCGAACTTGCGGAACTCTATGCAAAGGCCGATCCGCGTCTGCTCAGCCAGGCGCTTCGCCATCTCGGTGTGCGGCTCAGCGTCGAACAAGACGCGGAATTGCAAGGCCTCGTCAGCGCCGCGTTCGTTCGCCTCAGCCAGGAGGCGGCCTCCAATCGCTGTTTTCCCGCAATGGAGCAGGCTCTTGACCTTCTGATTGGCGTCGAGTCGCAACGCCCGGGGATTGCCCGCGAGCTCCGTTCAAAAATGGGAATCGAGCAGCGCGTGCCGGAGTTTGTGGAAGAGGCTCTCAAGGCCCGTCAACTCGCGGCCGGTCTGACCAGTGTTTTGCGCATGCTTCCGCAGCCTGCGATGGAGCAGCTCGCTTCGCGCTTCAATCGCTGCCAACTGCGTGAGGAAGCGGAACACGTTGCCAATCTCGCTCATGATCTTGGCGAAGAAGTCGTTCAGTTTCTGCGCAGCGCAGTGCGCGGCGGCACCATCACGGAATCCGTGGAAATGGTTGGCCTGCTCTGTCGTCTCGATCCGCAAGCCGTCGAAGTTTTTCTTCCCGCCCGCGTGAAGAATTTCCCGCGCGCCGCCCAGGATCGTACGATCCGCCAGATTTCCGCAAGCGGTGCGCCGACGCGTTGCTCCATCTTGCTCAAATTGCTGGACCATGTTGACCCGATTCTGATGCCTCTTGTAATTGATGAAATCGGAGTCACCGGCGACCGCGACGCCATCGGCCGCCTGCTGACTATCATTGACGGCGATATGCCTGCGGGAAGCGGCCCATTCCTTCAGGTAAAAGCGGTGGAAGCGATTGGCAGGCTCCATGCGCCGGAGTCCGCGCCCAGCTTGCGGCGTATTCTCGAAGCGCGCAAAGTGTTCGGCTGGCTGCACCCGCAAGAGTTGCGCATCGCTGCTCTGCAAGCGTTGGAAAAGCTGAATCCAGAGCTCGCCGCCGATTTTCGCCCAAACAGCGGCCTCGACCATTCCGATCTTACGCTTGCGCCGCTCGATGTGCCCGCCAATAGCAAATTTGTTCGCCAGCGTCGCCATACCCGCGTGCGTTTGCGTAAGCCTGTAACGGCTGTCAGCACAAACTTAAAAGAGAACTGCCGGCTCGAAATCAAAACCGCCAGCCTCGCCGGTGGAATCGCCACCATTGACCGCCACATGCACCCCGGCACGCCGGTTCAACTGAGATTCCAGGTCGGACTTCGCACCATGCAAGCCACCGCTCTTTTGCGCGACTATCGCGCCCAGGACATGGCTTTTGAGTTCGTGGACATGCCTCTTGATGAGCGCGTAAAGTTCCGCCGTCTGCTGGCCGACAACCTTTCTTCCACTCCAGTTGAACCTGCGCCAGCCCCCGTCCCTCTTGCGCCTGCAGCAAAGCGTTAGATCACAGGCCTTTCCCACTGCTTCCCTCCGCCCCGATTCGCGGTTGGCGCGGCCGCTCCTAAACCGCTAAAATGATAGATTGCGCTTGCCGCGCTGGGCCCTATGACGCGGCAGGCTTTCATACATCTAACTTCTCTAGAGACGGATAACAGGAAACGGCGAATCGTTCATGGATGCAGCAAAAATAGTGGACAACGTTCTGGCCCGCTTCATCGGGACCAAACACGAACGCGACATCAAGAAACTTCAGCCCACCGTGGCGCAAATTAATGCGCTTGAGCCTGAGATCCAGAAGCTCAGTGACGACGAGCTGAAGACTCGCTTTGCCGCGCTCAAGGTGGAAGTTGTCGAGCGCCTCAAAGACGCCGATCCCGCGGAATCCAATTACAAGGAATTGTTGCAGGCTGCGCTCCAGCCAGCCGTCGTTCCCGCATTCGCCCTCGCCCGCGAAGCCGGCCGCCGCTTCCTCAACATGCGTCACTTCGACGTCCAGCTCATCGGCGGGCTCGTCCTGCACGACGGCAAAATTTCCGAAATGAAAACCGGCGAAGGCAAGACGCTCGTCGCCACGCTTCCCGCCGTTTTGAATTCGCTTGCCGGACTCGGCGTACATATCGTCACCGTGAACGATTACCTCGCTCGCCGCGACGCGGAGTGGATGAGCCCGCTCTATCGCGGCCTCGGCATGACCATCGGCGTCATCGTCCACGACCTCGACGACGCGCAGCGCCGCGCCGCTTATGGCGCCGACATCACTTACGGCACGAACAACGAATTCGGCTTCGACTACCTGCGCGACAACATGAAGTACGACATCACCCATTGTGTCCAGCGCAGCCACCAGTTCGCCATCGTGGACGAAGTCGACTCCATCCTCATCGACGAAGCGCGCACCCCGCTCATCATCTCCGGCCCCGCCGAGCAGTCCACCGACAAGTACTACAAGATCGACAAAATCATCCCGAAATTGATTCAGGACATCGATTACACGATTGACGAAAAGCATCGCACCGCGACGCTCACCGAAGAAGGCGTCAGCAAGTGCGAGCGTCTGCTTGGCCTCGGCAATCTTTACGACCCGGGCCACATGGAAATTATTCACCACGTCTATCAGGCGTTGCGCGCGCACACGCTGTACAAGATCGACGTGGACTATGTGAACAAAGACGGCGAAATCATCATCGTCGATGAATTTACGGGACGCCAGATGCCCGGCCGCCGCTGGTCCGATGGCCTGCACCAGGCCGTCGAAGCCAAAGAAGGCGTCAAGATCGAAAACGAAACGCAGACCTTCGCAACGATCACTTTTCAGAACTACTTCCGCATGTATAAGAAACTCTCCGGCATGACCGGTACTGCGGAAACCGAAGCCGCCGAGTTCGGCAAAATCTACAGTCTCGACGTCGTCGCGATTCCCACCAATCGCCCGCTCATCCGCAAAGAACATCAGGACGTCGTCTACCGCACCGAAAAAGAAAAATTTGAAGCCGTCGTGAACGGAATTTTGCAGGAAGACAATACCTTCGCGAATGGGCTCCGCCACTATCACGAACGCGGCCAGCCTGTGCTCGTCGGCACAATCTCCATCGAAAAATCGGAAGCCATCGCCGACCTCCTGAAAAAAGGCGGCATTCCACACCAGGTGTTGAACGCCAAGCAGCACGAGCGCGAATCGCGCATCGTTTCCCAGGCGGGTCGCAAAGGCGCTATCACCGTCGCCACGAACATGGCCGGCCGCGGTACGGACATTCTCCTCGGCGGTAATCCGGAATTTCTCACGCGCGAGCATTTCCTGAAAAACAAGCTCGCGATTCCCTACGCGCAGGCGCCTGCGGTCATCGGCGCCGATTCGGCTGACGGCGCAGCACCCGCAAACGCCACACCCATGGTTCTCTTCCAGTACGAAGGCAAAATTTTTCAGGTTCCCGCCGACCAGTGGAAACCCATCTACGATCAATTTGCCGAGCAGTGCAAAGCCGAACGCGACGAAGTCATCGCTCTCGGCGGTCTGCACATACTTGGCACCGAGCGCCACGAAGCGCGCCGCATCGACAATCAGCTTCGCGGACGCGCCGGCCGCCAGGGCGACCCGGGCTCTTCCCGCTTTTTTCTCTCCCTTGAAGACGACCTCATGCGCATCTTTGGCGGCGAACGGGTGAAAGCTCTCATGTACCGCCTCGGCATGACCGAGGGCGTCCCCATTGAGTCCGGCCTCATCTCGCGCAAGATCGAAGGAGCACAGAAATCCGTCGAAGCGCAGAACTTCGATGCGCGCAAACACCTGCTCGAATACGACGACGTGATGAACAAGCAGCGCGAAACGATTTACGCCATTCGTCGCTCTGCGCTCGAAGGAAAAGACCAGCGCGACTACGTTCTCGGCATTGCCGAAGACGTGGCTCGCGAACTTGTGGATACCTACTGCGCGAAAGAAGTTCATCCCGACGAATGGAACGCGACGCAATTCCTCGCCGAAGTGAACAGCCAGTTTGGAGTCGACGCGAAAGCCGCCGGAGCCGATCCCGCATCGCTCAATCACGACCAGCTTTCCAATGCCACGGTTGAAGCCATCCAGAAAAAGTACGAAGACAAGGAAAAGCAGCTCTCTCCCGAACTCGTGCGCTGGCTCGAACGCCGCATCATTCTTGACGTTGTGGACACGCAGTGGAAAGACCACCTTCTTTCTCTCGACCATTTGAAGGAAGCGATCGGGCTCCGCGGCTACGCGCAAAAAGATCCGCTCGTCGAATTCAAGAAAGAAGCGTTCGTGCTCTTTGAAGAGATGATGGCGCGCATTGACAACGAAACCGTGCGCTATCTCTTCCATGTGCAGGTACAAGTGGAAGGGCAACCAGCGGGTGGCCAGCCGCAAACGTCTCCGCCTGCCGCTTCACGTCCGCTGGCTGCCGCTGCCAGCGCCGCTGCCCGCGTCAGCGAAACGCCCGCTCAGCTTCCCGCGTTCGCCAAAGAAATGGAACGCAAGCAGCAGCGCCAGGAAAAAGAAATGCAATATCAGGCCGGCCCCGCGCAAGCCGAAGCGCCAAAGCCCGTTCGCGCCGGCGCAAAAGTCGGCCGCAACGATCCGTGCCCCTGCGGCTCCGGCAAAAAATTCAAGAAATGCCACGGCGTCGACGCATAACATGGTGTTTGAGGATCGTCATTCCGAGCGAAGCGAGGAATCTGCCTTTAAGGTTTTGGTCTTAATGTAGCGTCGCGGTTTTAGCCCGGCATCTTGTGTTACGCCGGGCTTTGAAGTAGGTTCGGTTTTTTGCAGTAGGGGCACGATATATCGTGCCCGTGCTTGGCACAATCCATCGCGCCAGCCCTTCTTGGTTTTAACGTAGCGCCGGGCTTTAGCCCGGCATCTTGTGTTACGCAAAGAGGAATCCGTTTTTCGCCAGCACAAAGAAAGAGCGTTGAACTCATGCCACCAGGCCCAGCACCCCAACAAATGCCGCAGCGCCATCCGATCCCCGGCGTAAAAAATCTCATCGCCGTCGCCAGCGGCAAAGGCGGCGTCGGCAAAACAACCGTCGCCGTAAATCTTTCGCTCGCGCTCGCCAAGCTCGGCCACAAAGTGGGCCTCCTCGACGCCGACGTCTACGGCCCCAACGTGCCCATCATGCTCGGCTCCACGCAGGAGCCCGTCGCCACAGCCGATCAGCACATCATTCCCGTCCAGGCGCAGGGCGTCAAAATGATTTCGATGGGCTTGCTCAATCCCGGCGACAAACCCGTCATCTGGCGCGGCCCAATGCTCCACAGCATCATCACGCAATTTCTCCGCAGCGTGGAGTGGGGTGAACTCGATTATCTCGTCATCGATCTTCCGCCCGGCACCGGCGATGTCCAGCTCACTTTAATTCAAACGGTCGCCGTGACCGGCGCTGTCGTCGTCACCACGCCTTCCACCGTTGCGCTTGCCGACGTTCGCAAAGCCATCGAAATGTTTCGTCAGGTCCACGTGGACGTGCTCGGCGTCGTCGAAAATATGAGCACATTCGCCTGTCCGCACTGCGGCAAGCCCGTCGACATTTTTGGCCACGGCGAAGGAACAAAAACCGCCATCGCGTACGGCGTGCCCGTTCTCGGTGAAATTGAAATTGACCCGCGCATCCGCATCGGCGGCGATTCCGGCAAGCCCGTCGCAGCCGCAGGCGAAGCCGGCCCCGCCGCGCAAAGCCTCTACAAAGTAGCCCGCGCCGTCACGGCCCGCGTCGAAGAACTAAAAGCCGCCGGCAGTTCTCCCACATTTCAGATTGATTAGCGAAATTTAGTTTTCAAAGAATCCCTCGAGTGTAAGCGGGCGCTCGAAGTATTGTTTTTTCCAATCGGGTCGCAACCGGTCCAACAAGAGTCCTTCCGCTGCGCCAAACGAATAAACGGCAGTTCGCTTTGCCTCCGCCAATTTGATCTGTTTCAATTCAGACAAAGTCGCGGCTCGCGCTTTTTCTCCCACCGAAGCGAATGATTCATAATCCGCCAGCCCCGCAAATTCCGCCGACGGCTCATAGTTAGCCGCCGCCTCCGCCGATTTTATCTGCGTGTATCGCGCAATCCCTTCCTTCCACAATTGGAAGTTGAAGTATTTCCGGTCTTCGGGAGCAAGCAACATAAAAAAACTCTTTCGCTTTTTCGAATATTCCGCCGCAAGCAATTTGAATTTCTTGTCATCAGATTCAGCCAGAGCGGCCAGCAACGAGTCTCGCATCGCCGCGAAACTCGCGGTCACTTCCGGCTTCTCGTAAGGAAAAGGAAAAGTAAGCATCCACATTCCGGTTTCGTCGCCGTGGCTCAGGCCCAATTCTTCGATTTTCTTGTACAAGTCCGGCTGCGCGCCCTGCAATTGATGGAAGTGCTCGTGCATCAGCACCATCAGCCATGGAACGCTCGTCTTGCTCGCTGTATTTTGCGGTTCGCCCGCCACAATCACGTCCGGAGGCCCGAATGCCGGAAAAGTCGCTTCGAAGTTTGTTGAAAACTGTCTCGGCCGCACAAAAAATCCGTCGCCTGCATCCGCAAATCCCTCCGGCATCTTCTCCAGATGCGTCAGATACTCAGCTTGCGGTGTCACTAGCAGCAGCGGCGCGGGAATCTTGCTCCAGTCATGCCAAATCTGATCCTGAATCCGGTCCGCCAGCCGGTAAAATTCCCGCACGCGAACGGCGTCCTGCACCGTTATCTTCTCCGTGGAAACCGGCATCAGCGCAAACACACAAAGGGCAATCAAACTTGGCGTCGTTTTCATAATTCCTCGGACGCGCAGCTCAGCCTCTTGTAAGCACGCTCAGCTGCGGCCGCCCTTTTTCCTTGAATCACTGCCAACAGTTCGCTATACTTCGCCTCGGGTACATCTACGCAAGCATCATGCTGCGGCAACCTCGTTGCCGCATTTTTTGTTTGTGGGGGGCTTCATTCATTCCCATTTTGGAACGCTCTAAGCCCCTTTAGAATCAACACATCTGTATCTGTTGATTCTAAAGAAGATGAACTCCTTTAGAATCAACACTTACACAAAACAGGGGGATGGGGGTGATTATGGTTAACCAACCCATTTCGCTCCCTGTGCCTGTGAGGATCGGTCGCCTTGGCTCGCCAACCCGACATTCGCCCCTACAAAGGGAAGTGGCCGCAGATCGCCGCTTCGGCGTATATTGACGCGTCGTCCGTGCTCGTCGGCGACATCGTCATCGGCGAAGATTCCAGCATCTGGCCTCTCGTCGTCGCGCGTGGCGACGTAAACTACATCCGCATCGGCGCGCGCACTAACGTACAGGACGGCTCCGTGCTCCACGTTATGAAAGATGAATGGCCGCTAATCTTGGGCGACGACATCACCGTCGGCCACGCCGTCGTGCTTCACGGCTGCACCATCGAGTCGCGCTGCCTCATCGGCATGCGAGCCACAATCCTGAACGGCGCCGTCATCGGCACAGGCAGCATCATCGCCGCAGGAACTTTAATCCCCGAGCGCATGGTCGTTCCGCCAGGTAGCTTGGTCATGGGCTCGCCCGGAAAAGTAAAACGCGCCTTGACCGAAGCCGACGACGCCTCCATCGACCGTTATGCCCGCCGCTACGTCGAGTACAAAAATATCTATCAGCAAGAAGTGGCGAGTGGCGAGTGGCGAGTGGCGAGCGAAAACCAATGAACGAGAGTGCCAAGCCGAAACATTACAAGGAGCTGTTTGTCTGGCAGAAGGGCATGAATTTGGCCAAACTCGTTTACAAATTGACTGCCAGTTTTCCGGTGGATGAGCGTTTTGGGATCACCTCGCAATTGCGCCGCGCGGTTGTTTCCGTTCCCTCTAACATTGCGGAGGGTCAAGCAAGGCAAAGCACAAAGGAGTTTCAACAGTTTCTCTCTATCGCAGAAGGTTCCTTGGCTGAACTGGAAACTCAGTTGCTTCTATCGGTTGAGCTGGCTTTTTGCCGGAAAGACCAGGTTGAGGCCGCATTGAATGAAATCGACGAACTTCAAAAAATGATTGGTGCACTAAAACGAAAGCTTTCTTCTTACTCGCCACCCGCCACTCGCCACTCGCCACTTTCTTCGAGAGCCCACTGACGATGACTTCAAAGGCAAAATTCCAAGCCATCCGCGGCACACGCGACCTTCTCCCGCCGGACACCGAACTCTGGAATCACGTCGAACAAACTGCCCGCTCCGTCTTCGCCACCTTCGGCTTTGGCGAAATCCGCCCGCCCATCTTCGAGTCAACCGATCTCTTCGCCCGCGCCGTCGGCGGCGAAACCGACATCGTCTCCAAGGAAATGTACACTTTCGCGGAATCTCCCGAGCCGGACGATCCGAAGGCAGCTTTTGTGACAAAAGCACTGAGCGCCGGACTCGGAGTCGAACTCGATGATTTCGAGAAAGCTTTCGGCTCACTTTCTGCGCTCGCCACTCGCCACTCGCCACTCGCCACTGTCTCGCTCCGCCCCGAAGCCACGGCCTCCGTCTGCCGCGCCTACATCGAACACAACATGCAGCAGCTCCCCCAGCCGGTGAAGCTCTACTACATCGGCCCGATGTTCCGCCGCGAACGCCCGCAAAAAGGCCGCTACCGCCAGTTCTACCAAATCGGCGCGGAAGTCCTGGAAAACGTAAAACCCGATCCGACGCGCGACGCCGCAAAAGAACTCGCCAAAGACGCCATCACCGACGCCGAACTCATCCAGATGCTGATGACGTTCTTCGACAAATTAAAACTTCCCGGCGTCCAGCTCGAAATCAATTCCATCGGCCATGCTGCCGACAATTGCCGCCGCGGCTACGTCGCCAAACTCAAATCCGAACTCGAAAAAGTAAAAGACAAGCTCGGCGCCGACTCCCAACGCCGCATCGAAACAAATCCGCTCCGCGTGCTCGATTCCAAACTCGAACACGAACAACCCATCATCGCCACGCTGCCTAAAATCGCCGATCACCTCTGCGACGACTGCAAAGCGCAATACGCCGCCGTAAAACGCGAACTCGAACTCCGCGGCGTGCTCTACAAGGAAAACTGGCGCCTAGTTCGCGGCCTCGACTATTACATGCGCACCACGTTTGAAATCACCGCGCAGGGTCTCGGCTCGCAAAACGCCGTCTGCGGAGGCGGCCGTTACGACGGCCTCGTCGAACTCCTCGGCGGCCCGCCAACAAAGGGAATTGGCTTCGCCATCGGAGAAGACCGTTTGATACTTTCGCTGCAAGAAGCAGGTGTCTCGCCACTCGCCACTCGCCACTCGCCACTGGTTTACATCGCCTGGATGGGCGCGAACGCATACGCCACCGCCGTCCGAGCCGCAAAAGACCTCCGCGCCGCCGGCATCCGCATCGAACTCCCGCCGGTCGAACAAAAATTCGGCAAAGCCCTCGAGCGCGCCACCAAGCTCGGCGCGCAATTCGCCCTCATTCTCGGAGATAATGAAGTAGCCGAGGGCGCCTGGACACTGAAAACGCTAGCCGACGGCACGCAGCAAAAACTGACCGAGCCGCAACTGCTCGACTTTCTAAAGAAGTTGTAGTGGCGGGTCTTCAGACCCGCGCTTTTGAATTTCGCTTGTGTAGCGCCGCCCCTTTAGGGCGGCATCTTCGATGTAAGCGGAACGCGCAAACTAACCGTTACCCACGAAAGGGAACTGTACCGTGCTCGATTTTCTCGGCAACCTGAAACGCACACACTATTGTGGAGCCTTGCGCGCCACCGACGCCGACCGCGACGCCGTCGTCATGGGCTGGGTCCACCGTCGGCGTGACCTCGGCAATCTGCTTTTCCTCGACGTGCGCGACCGCACCGGCATCGTTCAGGTTGTCTTCAACAAGGAAACACAGCCCGAAGCGCACGGCAAAGCCGAACACGTGCGCAGCGAATACGTCGTCGCCATCGAAGGCAAAGTTGTTAAACGCGGGAAGGCAAATCCGGAAATCGCCACCGGTGAGGTCGAACTCATCGCTGCAAAACTCCACATTCTCAACAACGCAAAAACGCCGCCGTTCCAAATCGAGCAAGATACCAACGCAGCCGAAGAAACGCGCTTGCGCTATCGCTACCTCGATCTGCGCCGCCCCAAGCCGCACGCAAATCTCGCGCTGCGCCACAAAATCATCATCGAAATCCGCCGCACCATGGACGAAATGGGTTTCATCGAAGTCGAAACGCCCATGCTCACGCGCTCCACGCCGGAAGGCGCGCGCGACTATCTCGTGCCCAGCCGCGTGCATCACGGCCAGTTTTACGCGCTGCCGCAATCGCCGCAAATCTTCAAACAAATCCTGATGATAGGCGGCCTCGACCGCTACTTCCAGATCGTCAAATGTTTCCGCGACGAGGATCTGCGCGCCGACCGCCAGCCGGAATTTACGCAGCTCGATCTCGAAATGTCGTTTCCGCGTCAGGAAGATATTTTCGGCGTCATTGAAAAAGTCATGGTGAACGCCTGCGGCGTCGCCGGGATCAAAGCCACCGCGCCGTTCCCGCACATGCTTTACAAAGATTGCATCCGCAAATACGGCAGCGACAAGCCCGACATGCGTTTCGGTATGGAGCTTCACGAAGTCACCGATTGCTTCCCCGAAGAAGCCAAAACCAAATTGCAAATTGAAGGCAACGTCTTCGCGCTCGCCGCACCCGGCGGAGCAAGCTATTCACGCAAGCAGCTCGACGAACTCACGGAAAAAGCAAAATCGCTTGGCGCGCGCGGAGCCTATTTCGTAAAACTCGCGCCCGAAGGCACAACTACCACTGTCGAAAAACTCATCGGCGCCGAAAATGTAAAAAAACTTGCCGAGGCCTGCGGCGCAAAACCCGGCGACCTCGTCGTCGCCGTTTCCGCCAAAGAACAAATCAAAGGCACCGAAGCGGCCGCGCTCATCGCCGGACAACTCCGTCTGCAACTCGGCGAAGCGCTCGGCGTCATTGATAAGACGCAATGGAAATTCCTCTGGCTCACCGGCTTCCCGCTTTTTGAATGGAGCGAAGCCGACAAAACCTGGGTCAGCGCGCAGCATCCTTTCACAGGAATCGTCGACGAAGACCTCGAAAAACTCGAAACCGCGCCGTGGGAAGTTCGCTCCAAGGGCTACGACCTCGTCCTCAACGGCTACGAGCTCGGCTCCGGCAGTATCCGAATTCATCGCCAGGACGTTCAGGAGCGTCTCTTCAAAGCGCTCGGCCTTTCGGAAGAACAACTGCGCCGCCGCTTCGGCTTTTTCCTCGACGCGCTCACCTACGGCACTCCTCCGCACGGCGGAATCGCGCTCGGCATCGACCGCGTCGTTATGCTGCTCGCCGGCGAAACGTCCATACGCGAAGTCATCGCCTTCGCCAAAACCACCAAAGCCCAGGATTTAATGGCAGAATCCCCCAGCGAAGTCGACACCGTCCAACTCGACCAGCTCGGCATCGCCATCAAGCCGGAAGAATCCAAGTGATTGGACACGTCTTCACTGAGTTGATGAGGTTGGGGTCGGACCTTTAGGTCCGACATTAGTGCTTGGCATAAAATGGGGCTTTAGCCCCTGAGGAATTGCTTTATGGGTCGGCTCACACATCGAACCTCACCAGGCTGGACTTACTTTGTCACGACAAAGTGCGCCCAGAATGTCTCTGTCTTTCAGGTCAGGGAAAATGCGGAGATTCTGATCGCAAAGCTCTTCGAGTATCGTGACAAGGGCCACTATCTCCTCCACGGTTTTGTTGTGATGCCAAATCACCTGCATCTACTCATCACTCCTCTAGAGTCGACTAGCCTTGAAAGAGCAATGCAATTCATGAAGGGCGGAAGCTCCTACGCAATCCACAAAGCGCGATGCACCAAAAATGAAATCTGGCAATCTGGTTTTCATGAATCTCGGGTGAGAGACTCTGCTGAATACAAAGTTAAAGCTGACTACATTCGATTCAATCCAATTACAGCGAAGCTGGTCGAAAAGCCGGAAGACTGGCCTTATAGTTCGGCCAACGAGTTATTCGTCTTAGACCCAATTCCTCAGGGGCTAAAGCCCCATGTAGCGGTGCCGCCAAATGTCGGAGCTAAAGCTCCGACCCCCAAAACCCTGTCGAAAGCCGCTCTCGCATGAGCCGCATTCGCATACTTCCGGAAGCTGTCGCCAACAAAATCGCCGCTGGCGAAGTCGTCGAGCGCCCCGCTTCCGTCGTCAAAGAACTGCTCGAAAACGCGCTAGATGCCGGCGCAAAAACCATCCGCATCGAAACCGAATCAGGCGGCCGCCGCATGATCCGCGTCATCGACGACGGCCACGGCATGACGCACGACGACGCGCTGCTCGCTTTCGAGCGCCACGCCACCAGCAAACTCCGCACTGCCGACGATCTTCTTTCCATTTCCACGCTCGGCTTTCGCGGAGAAGCGCTTCCCACTATCGCCGCAGTTTCGCGTCTCCTTCTTGAAACGCGCGACGCCGCGGAAGCCGAAGGCACTCGCATCGAATTTGCCGGCGGTAAACTCGTCAGCGTCAAACCGGCCGGTCTTCCTG
>JAFDVY010000055.1 GCA_018268785.1 Acidobacteriota bacterium
AGCAATCAAGGCGGCGGGGAACGACAAGACCACAGCGATCGAAGCGCATATGGTTCGAGCGACACTGCTAGTTGGAATGTCCAACAAGCCGACTGACAAGAAACTGAAAGAAGCGGAAGCGGACACGAGGGAAGCGATCGCGCTCGAGCCCGATTTGGCGCTGGCACATTTCAATTTGGGAACGATTCTGCTCAAGCAGGAGCGGGACGCTGACGGACTAGCGGAGCTAAACCGAGCTTTGGGTCTGCCGGGATTGCAAGGAGCGTTGGCGACTGAAGCGAAGCGATTCATAGCGAGCCCCGTCCGTGCGCGCGAACCCTTCGCTCCGGATTTCCATTTCGTGACAAAAGAAAATCAGACGTACAACAATACGTCGCTGCGCGGCAAGGTTGTGTTGCTGGATTTTTGGGCGACGTGGTGCCCACCGTGCAGGGAATCTGTGCCAACGATCAAGAGTTTGAACAAGAAATATTCTGCCAAAGGGCTAGTTTTGGTGGGAATCAGTTCGGACGATGACGAGGAAGTCTGGCGGACGTTTATTTCTTCCGAAAAGATGGACTGGCAGGAGTACATAGATTCGTCGGACGAAGTGAATGCCACATTCCAAATTGATTCGATTCCAACGTATATCGTCATAGACAAAGATGGGGTGATTCGATACCGGCAATCGGGATACGGGAACCAGACTGAGCAAGAATTGGATGAAGCAATCGGCAAAGCACTTAAAAGGGAGTCTAATCCAGAGTTGGCCAAGGCGGCGACGGTTGAGGTTGCGACGCCGAGAGAAGCTTCCCGCCCGGTTTTGGCGGGGGTACCCGAAAAGGCCGAAGCAGCGAAAAATTCCGAGACTCGCAAAGATGCCGATGAAAAGGAATCAGAAGATAAGCCGGAAGACCGGCCATTCGGAATTGAGGCAGGGAAAGTTTCCGGTGGCACTTATCAGAATGCAGCTCTTGAAATGACTTATGAGTTTCCCAATGGCTGGATCGCGGCCAGCAGCGAAAAATTGCACAAGTTGAATCAGCAAGCGGAGGACTCGGCAAAGGCTTCGCTCGCGCAACAGCGTCCAGACGTCGCGAATATGACGCTGCTAATTACGAAGCACATTTTCTATGCGTCTAAGAAGGGAGATGGCGACGCGATACGGCTGTCACTTCCATGCATGCGGATCAGCGCCTTACCGACGCGGCTGGATTCCATTGCCCTGGATCGATTTCAAAAAATGGCTGAAGCCATGGCGGCGGCATCGAGTGGAAAACTGATGCAGCCGGCGAGCGAGTTTGTCGTCAAGGACCATCCATTTGTCCGGGCTGATTTGGACAGGATGGCTGGGGGAATGCACGTTTATCAGTCCTACGTGCAGACTCTGGCTGGAGACTATCTGTTGACGATAGAAATATACGCGACGTCGGCAGAAGAGCTTCGGAAAGCGGTTTTGACGCTGAACACTATGGTCATCCGAGACGACCAATGAATCGATGTTCCACCTCAACGTAACAAGCTGCCGGCTTGCATGAATGAGACTCAGCCTTGTTCGCCGAAGAGGCGAATGTCTTCGGGGCCGTCGGCGAGGGGAGTGGCGTCGCGTCCTTGGACGAGTTCGCGGATTTGCTCGACGATATCGGGATTGGCGAGCGTGGTGATGTCTCCGGTGTGCATGCGATTGGAGATGGCGGCGAGGACGCGGCGCATGATTTTGCCAGAGCGCGTTTTTGGCATGTCGGGCACGACATGGATTTTCTTCGGACGCGCAATTTTGCCGATCATGGTTTCGATGGTTGAAATAACTTTGTCGATGACCTGTTTGTTTGGCGTCATGCCGGGCTTGATGGAGATGTAGACTTCGGGGACGCGGCCCTTGATTTCGTCCACCACGGGGACGACGGCGGCTTCGGCGATTTCCGGAACGCTGAGGCAAGCGGATTCGATTTCTTTTGTGCCGAGGCGGTGGCCGGCGACGTTAATGACGTCGTCCACACGGCCAAGGATGCGGTAGTAGCCGTCGGCGGAGAGCATGGCGCCGTCACCGGCGAAGTAGGGCCAGTCCTGCCATTTTTTGCTCTTGGGGTTTTTGCAATATTTTGCGTAATACTGTTGCACGAAGCGATCCGGATTGCCCCAGATGGTCTGCATGATGCCGGGCCAGGGGTTGCGGATGCAGATGTTACCTGCAGCGTGCTGGCCTGCTTTCACTTCTTTGTTATTTTCGTCCCAGATGACAGGAAAAATTCCGAGAGCGGCGGGGCCGGCGCTGCCGGGCTTCATACGGTCAAGCGCAGGCTTTGTGGTGATGAGAAAGCCGCCAGTTTCAGTTTGCCACCAGGTATCCACAATGGCCGCTTTATTTTTGCCGACTACTTCGTAATACCAGCGCCAGACTTCGGGCTCGATAGGTTCGCCAACGGTGGTCATGTGCTTGAAGGAATAGTTGTATTTTTTCGGTTCGTCGGCGCCAGCCTTGCGGAGCATGCGAATGGCGGTGGGAGAAGTGTGGAAGATGTTGACGCCGAGACGCTCGGCGATGCGCCAGGGACGCGCAGCATCGGGGAATTGCGGGACGCCCTCGTAGAGAACACTGGTTGCGGCGAGAGCGAGTGGGCCATAAACGATGTATGAGTGGCCGGTGATCCAGCCGATGTCGGCCATGCACCAATAGACATCGGACGGATGAAGGTCCTGATAGAACTTTGAAGTGCCCGCAGCGTAGGCGAGATAGCCGCCGGTGCGATGCTGGCAGCCTTTTGGTTTGCCGGTGGTGCCGCTGGTGTACATGAGGAAGAGCGGGGCTTCCGCGTCGAGCGAAACAGGTTCGACGATTTTGCCGCGGTAATCTCGCAGGACTTCTTCGACGATGTAGTCACGGCCCGTGACCATCGGGGATTCCGTGCGCGTGTGGCCCGGATAGCGGCGCCAGACGAGGACTTTATCGATGCGCTGGCCTTCCTTTTTTGCGGTTTCGATGGCGACGTCCGCGTTGCCTTTGTGGTCGATCCATTTTCCGTTGCGGTAGTAGCCGTCTGCGTAGATGAGAATGCGGCTGCCGGAATCGGCTGCGCGGAGGCCGCACGCTTCGCCGCTGAACCCCCCGAAGACGACGGAGTGAACAACGCCGAGTCGCGCGCACGCGAGCATAGTGATGGGAAGTTCGGGAATCATCGGCATGTGGATGGTGACGCGGTCGCCTGCTTTGAGGCCGCAGAAATCGCGCAGCATGGCGGCGGTTTCGTTGACGCGGATGTAGAGTTCGCGATAGGTGAGGACTTGCGCGGGTTCATTTTCAGGTTCGGGGACAAAGATAAATGCAGCTTTATTTTTGTGTTCAGCGAGGTGGCGGTCCACGCAGTTATAGGAGGCATTGAGTTTGCCGCCGACGAACCATTTCCAGAAGGGAGGCTTGGAGGTGTCGAGGGTCTTCTTCCACTTTTTGTCCCAGCTGAGCAGGTTGGCGTAGACGTTGAAGCATTTTGGGAAGTTCTTTTCCGAAAATTTTTTGACGAAAGCAGGATCGACCAGATTGGCCTGGGCCTTGAACTCCTTGGTTGGATAGAAGTATTGCTCTTCTTTCCAGTGGACGGCGATTTGGGCTTCGGTGAGTTTACCGTTGGCCGGTTTGGATTTTGGGGGGCGAGAGCTTGCTTTTGACTTGGGCACGAGAGGAGTCTCCGGGGGAGATTTTAGCAGCGAAAGAGGAGAAGGAAAAAGGTAGAAGCGAGCTTACGAGGAGCCGCCCCAGACGTGAGCGGTTGGCCAGCGCATCAGTGCATCTCTCAAGTAGACAACTACGACATAACCGGAGGGGATGCAGTGCGTTAGAGGGTAGTGGACCCACGCTCACGAGGCCGGGAGTGGCCGCTGGTTTCGCGCGACAAAGCCGGATACTGCGAATACATAAAATACTTATTGCTTTCGGGTAAAATCTTGGTAAATTCTGCGCATCCAGGATGGGCTCGCCCGTGAAAATGCGGACGAGTGCATGAATTACGGTGGGTCTCACTTTACGAAAAACTTGCTGATTCTGCGGAAAACGCGCTTTTCCGTGCATGGAACGAGCCGTTCTCGGCGAAGTTCCCGAACGGGATTTTGCGCTGGGGTGTGTCCGTGGGAGGCGAGGTAAGCCAAATTCGGGTGTTTCAGGGGAGGGGAGATTTATGAGCAAGCGCATTTTAGGTTTGGGGATCCTAGCGGTGCTGGTATTTGCACTCGGGGCAGTGCGCGCCGGGGCGCAAGCTACGGCAAGCGCGACGATTCAAGGCACGGTAATCGACAAGTCCTTGGCGGCGGTAGCAGGGGCAGAGGTTACGGTCACTAATAAGGCGACCGGAGCCAGCCGATCGACGACGTCGAGCGACACGGGGTACTACCGGTTCGATCTGTTGTCGGCCGGGACATACACGGTGAAGATTTCAAAGGCGGGATTCGCTACGGTGGTGCAGACAGTAGAGCTATTGGTGGGTCAGACGACAACTGCAAACGTAACGCTGAACCCTGGAGCGGTAACGGAGACGATCGAAGTGACGAGCGAAGCGCCGCTTGTTGACCTTACAAAGACGAGCGTGAGTCAACAGATTACTCCGAGCGAAGTGGAGGAGCTGCCATTGCTTGGGCGCGATGTGGCCAACCTTGCGTATCTGGCGCCGGGAGTCAAAGCGACGGACTCTTATGATCCAACGAAGAATCGCTATGCGATTCTTTCCGTAAATGGGCAGAGCGGACGCAACGTGAACGTGACGATCAATGGCGTGGACAACAAAGACAACACTGTCGGCGGTCCGGTTATGCAGCTTCCCTTGGAAGCGGTGCAGGAATTCCAAATCAGCACGCAGCGTTTTTCGGCTGCGAATGGGCGCTCCGAAGGCGCGGCCATCAACATGATCACCAAGGCAGGCAGCAACAACTATCACGGCTCGGTGTTTGGTTTCTTTCGCGAGCAGCAATTTAACGCGGAGAACGTATTTGAGCAGCAGGCCGGGCAGAAGGGCCCCTACAGCCGCCAGTTCTTTGGCGGGTCTATCGGGGCGCCGATTGTCAAAGATAAGTTTTTCGGATTTTTCGCTATCGAACGGCAGAGGGAGAGCACCAGCATTACGGAGGATCCCACGGCCCTCGCGGAATTGCAGATTGCGAAGGCCTCAGGCTTGGCTGCAGAGCCGTCAGCCATCATCCCCAGGCCGTTTTATGAGACGCGTTACAATGGCCGCTTGGACTACAAATTCAACGACCGCGAAACTGCGTACCTCAGCTACACCTCACAGGCCAATGACAGCCTAAACGATCAATCGAGCCAGACGGGCGATTTGACGGAAGGCAATTTCACTAGGAATCATTTGCAAGCCGCCAATCTCACCTTGAACTCTGTGCTCACCAACAACACGGTAAACAGCTTTTTGGTTGGGTACCAATACTGGAACAACATCATCGACAGCAGCCTCAAAGTGCCTCTAGTGACTTTTATCGGAGGGTCTTCCTTCGGAACCAACGGAAACGTCCCCCAACAATCGTATCAGCGCAAGTGGCAGTTCCGGGACGACCTGACAAAGACCCTTGGACGGCACACGTTTGGTATGGGCGTGGACTTCATCTATAACCCAAAGCTGGGCGGGTTTTTCGAATCCAACTCAACGCTAGAAGTGGATTTTGGGGCTGATCCGAGTGTAATTACGACGGACACAGCAACCTATCCACAAGGCTTCGCAACTCCGGGGGCAGTGATTGGAATGTCGGCCAGCGCAGGAGATCCTTACTTCGATATGCCTGGAGGTACGAAGCAATTGGGCCTCTACTTCCAAGACGACTGGCGAATGACTAAGAAGCTAACCTTGAACCTGGGTTTACGGTGGGACAAGGACTTCAATCTAGTCGGCGCGAGCGCAATTGCGAAGAGCAGGACCTACCTTGAATTACTAGCCATCGGTAGCCCTTATGCGAAGTTGTCACACGACGATAACAAGGACTTCAGTCCCCGGGTCGGCTTCGCATACGATCTCACAGGCCAGGGTAAGCACGTTTTGCGAGGCGGTTATGGCTTGTACTACGGCAATATTTTCCAAAACATACCACTATTTATGATTCAGCAAGCGAGACCAACCATCTATCAGGGCTTGTTCTCTATAACTACGCCTACCGATGAAGTTCCCGGGACGGGAATCGCTCTTGGCAATTGGCGCTATGGTGTGGACCCTAACCCGACGATTCCACCGCCATTGACGAGCCTTGTCGACGGCGCAACGGGGCGCCTGATGGATCCGAACTACCGCAATCCAGTCTCGCAGCAATTTAACTTCGGATATCAGTGGGCCGCGACAAAGAACTCCGTGGTTGAGGTCGAGTACGTTCACACGCTCGGTTTGCATGAAAACAAAACGGTGAACATCAATCCGACGATCGCCCAGTTAGGAACTGATGCCAGTGGCAATCCTATTATCACCAGCAAGCCCCGGCCTTTGTCGGCTGCGTTTGCGGCTGCCGGAGTCCCTGTGCTAGGCCGCGTCATGGATGAGCAGTCCGTGAATCGTTCGCGATACGACGGATTGAACCTCAGCTACCGGCAACGAATGACGAAGCACTTTAGCCTAAATGCCAATTACACACTTTCGCGTGCAATGGGGTGGGGTATCGAGTCGGGAGGATCGGACGCGTCTTCGGGCTTCCGGAACTACCCGCATGACCCGCTGAATATTTGGGATCCGCGTGACTTCGGACCAACGGACAACGACGAACGGCACCACATCTCACTGAGCGGTATAGTTCAGCTGCCGTTGGGGTTCCAAGTGGCGCCAATTCTTTCGTATGGTTCAGCGCGACCATTTGACCTGAGGTCAGGTTTCGACGTGTTGTCGCGCGGAAGCGGTTATTCGCGGCCAGTGATTGTTCCTAATAGCGATCCCACGGATTACCTAGCCTTCGACAATTCAGGACCAGGCAAGGACTCGGCGGCTGCGTTGGCTTGTGTGGCAGCGTCTCAATGCCGTCAAGTCGGGTACGACAGCCTTCGGGGCAACTATTACTTCAATATGGATCTGCGAGTGGCGAAGAATATTCGCTTACGCGAAGGTTGGAATCTCCAGCTTATCTTCCAAGGGTTCGACATTACCAACAAGACCAACTATGGAAGCAACTTCCACAATACGAACACGGCGGGAAGTTTCCTGACGCCGGAAGGGTTCATCAACCCAAGCAGCTCGTTTACGCCCCGTGCCTTTGTGGGCGAATTCGGAGCGCGGTTTACGTTCTAAACCAAAACACAATTCAGCGAAAAGAAAAAGGGCCGGCGCAGTTCGCGCCGGCCCTTTTTCTTTTTGGCCGCGACCACCGGCGCGAAAGGGGAGATGTACTATACTGCCGGCTGGGAGAGGCGATGAAGGGCAAAACGCAGAGCGGGCCGCGACCGGAGATGGAATTTCTCAAGATGCTGGGAGAGCGCGTTCGGCAAGAGCGTTCGCGGCGGGAGATTACACGGAAGGAGTTGGCCAAGGCTGCCTGTGTCTCGGAACGATTTCTGGCACAACTGGAGACTGGGCACGGAAACATTTCGATTATTCGATTGCGGCGGATAGCCCATGCGCTTGGGCTGGGCGTGGAACGATTGGCGCAGGAGAAGAACGGGGATATGCCAGAGATGGCAGGGGCGATTGCGCTGCTGGAAAAGTTGAAGCCGGAAGAACGGCGGCGCGCGCATGCGATATTGCGGGAAAAATTTGGAACGCGGAGTGAAGAGGAGCGGCGCGGGCGGATTGCGCTGGTGGGAATGCGCGGAGCGGGGAAGTCGACATTGGGCGCGCTGCTGGCGGAGCGAATGGGATCGCCATTTATCGAATTGGACCGGCGCATCGAGCAGGAGAGCGGAGCGCGATTGAGCGTGGTGTTCGATTTATATGGGCCCGCGGGGTTTCATCGGCTGGAGCGCGAGGCGTTGGAACGCGTGTTGGAAGCGAATGAACGGTTTGTGCTTGCGACGGGCGGAAGCATTGTGAATGAGCCGGAGACGTTTGCGCGGTTGAAGGGCGCTTGTTTCACCGTGTGGTTGAAGGCCAAGCCGGAAGATCACATGCAGCGAGTCATTGCTCAGGGGGATAAGCGGCCAATGGCGGGGAGTCAGTGGGCGATGGCGGATTTACGGAAGATTCTTGCGGGGCGTGAGCCGCTCTATGAAAAGGCGGACGCGAGCGTGAATACGAGCGGTAAGACGGTGAAGCAAGCGGCGGTGGAACTGGCGGCAGTAGTGAAAGGGTGAGGATGCCCTAACCGTGGAGTCCGGCGCTTCGCTCAGGAAGGCAACCCGATTTTTGCGGAGGGACAAAGGCTTTTGGGGACATGCAATATAGTGCTTATTGAGTTTAAGGATAGGCTGTATAGTACACTTAGGGATTGAGGTGGGACGTTCATGCCGGATGTGATGGAAAAGCAGATGGTTTTGTTTGACGCGGCGCCGGAGAGCTACCGGCACTGGAAATTGAAGGTGGATGGCCGCGTGGCGACGCTGTTGATGGACGTAAATGAGGATGCGGGGTTGCGGCCGGGCTACAAGCTGAAACTGAATTCGTATGACCTGGGCGTGGATATTGAGCTGCAGGATGCGTTGCAGCGAATCCGGTTTGAGCATCCGGAAGCCGCTTGCGTGGTGATTTCCAGCGCGAAAGAGCGAATGTTTTGCGCGGGCGCGAACATTTATATGCTGGGACTTTCGTCGCACGGATGGAAAGTGAATTTTTGCAAGTTTACGAACGAGACGCGGAATGGGATGGAAGATTCAAGTCGCAATGACGGGTTGAAGTCTTTGGCGGCATTGAATGGGACAACTGCAGGCGGAGGGTATGAGCTGGCGCTGGCTTGCGACGAGATTTTGCTGGTGGACGACCGGTCGAGCGCGGTGAGTTTGCCGGAGACGCCGTTGCTGGGCGTGTTGCCGGGAACGGGCGGGCTGACGCGGGTTGTCGATAAGAGAAAAGTAAGGCGAGATTTGGCGGATCTGTTTTGCACGAATGCGGATGGAGTGAAAGGAGAACGGGCGAAGCAGTGGGGGCTGGTAGACGAGATTGCCGCACCAGCAAGGTTTGGAGCGCTCGTTGCCGAGCGTGCACAAGCGTTGGCTGCGGGATCAACGCGAAGCGCGGGTGCGAAGGGAATCAAACTGAATCCGTTGAAGCGGAACATTGATGACTCGGGATACCGCTACGAGCATGTGAATGTGGGATTTGATCGCGGGGCGCGGGCAGCGACGCTGAACGTGAGCGGGCCGCGCGGAACTCAACCAAGAAATGGGAATGAGATTCATGCGGCAGGCGATTCCTGGTGGCCGCTGGCAATGGCACGGGAGTTGGATGACGCCATATTAATGTTGCGGACGAATGAGCCGGAGCTTGGACTGCTTTTGTTGAAGACGGAGGGTGACGCGACGGCTGTGCTGACCAACGATGCGTTGATGGTGGCCAATGGTGAGGACTGGCTGGTGCGGGAAACGATCGGTATGTTGCGCCGGACATTTGGCCGGCTGGATGTCAGCTCGCGAAGCCTATTCGCCTTGATCGAGCCGGGGTCTTGCTTTGCGGGGACTTTGTTCGAGTTGGCCTTGGCGGCGGATCGGAGTTACATGCTGGCGGCCGCGGAAGATGAGGCGACGCTGCCGAAGATTGCCTTGAGCGAAATGAATTTTGGGCTGCTGCCGATGGTGAATGGGTCTGGGCGGCTGGCGGCGCGTTTTCACGGTCAGGCGCCCAAACTGGAAGAGTTGAGGAAATTGAGCGGACAGAAGCTGGATGCGGAAGCGGCGATAGAAACGGGGCTCGTGACTGTGGCTCCAGACGATTTGGATTGGGAAGACGAGATCCGGATTGCGATTGAGGAGCGCGTGAGTCTTTCGCCTGATGCGTTGACGGGAATGGAAGCGAGCTTGCGATTTGGCGGCGCGGAGAATTTGTTGACGAAAATTTTTGGGCGGCTTTCGGCCTGGCAGAACTGGGTGTTCATTCGTCCGAATGCGACCGGCGAACAAGGCGCGTTAAAGGTTTTTGGAAAAGGGTCGAAAGCGAAGTTTGATTGGGAGCGTGTGTGATGGATTCGAATTATCAGGACCGGATTCCCAACAACGTGGACCTTGGATCGAATCGCACGCTGCAGCGCGCCCTGGAACATTGGCAGCCGGAGTTTCTGAACTGGTGGCATGGGCTGGGGCCGAGCGACTTCAATGCGAACGACATTTATCTGCGCACGGCGATTTCCGTGGATACAAAAGGCTGGGCGACGTTCGGTTACGTGAAGATGCCGGAGTACCGGTGGGGAATTTTTCTGGCGCAGCCGGAAGCGGACAGGAGAATTGGATTTGGAGATCATTATGGTCAGCCTGCGTGGCAACAGATACCTGGCGAGCATCGCTCGACGCTGCGGCGATTAATTGTGACGCAGGGCGATACAGAGCCCGCGTCAGTGGAACAGCAGCGATTGCTGGGACACACGGCGCCGTCGCTTTACGACATGAGGAATTTGTTTCAGGTGAATGTGGAAGAAGGCCGGCATTTGTGGGCAATGGTGTATTTGTTGCATGCGTATTTTGGGCGCGATGGGCGCGAGGAAGCGGAAGAGCTGCTGGAGCGTCATTCCGGCGATGCAGACAAGCCGCGGATTTTGAGCACGTTCAATGAGCCGATCAGCGACTGGCTGAGTTTTTACATGTTCACGTATTTCACGGACCGCGACGGGAAGTTCCAATTGAAGTCCCTGGCGGAGTCGAGTTTCGATCCGCTTTCGCGAACTTGCCGCTTTATGCTGACCGAAGAAGCGCACCATATGTTTGTCGGCGATACGGGAATCGGGCGCGTGATCAAGCGGACCATTGAAGTGATGAAGGAATTGGGGACGGATGATCCCGTGTCAGTGAGGAAAGCTGGCGCGATTGATCTGCCCACGGTGCAGAAATATCTGAATTTCTGGTTCAGTTCGTCGCTGGATTTGTTTGGCGGGGATTCTTCCTCGAATGCGGCTTCTTATTTCGCGAATGGGCTGAAGGGCCGGCCGGACGAAGAAAAGTACGAAGATCATTTGGCTGTGGGGCAGAGCTATACGCTGGAATTGCCGGATGGGAAAGGCGGCGTGCGGCAAGAGCAGATTCCGATGCGAAATGCGATGAATGAAGTGGTGCGCGAATCGTACGTGCGCGATTGCGAAAAAGGGTTGGCACGCTGGAATAAATTGCTGGAGGATGCGGGCTATCCGCACCGGATGTTTTTGCCGAGCGTGCGATTCCGGCGAACGGTGGGAAGTTGGGCGGGTATTCCCACGGATTTGAACGGGAAGCCGATCAGCGCGGAGGAGTTTGCCGCGCATGAGACGGAGTGGCTGCCGACCGAAGGCGATCGCGCGTACGTGCATAGCTTGATGAAGGGCGTATTCGAGCGCGGAAAGATGGCCGGTTGGATTGCGCCTCCGGAGCGGGGAATTAACACGCAGACAACGGATTTTGAGTACGTGAAGCTCCACTAGGTCTTAGCGCGCTTGCACGTTGAAGAGAAAAGCGGATTCCTCGGGCAAGAACCGCCCTCGGAATGACTGGTTTTTATTGCTAGGCCTGCCTTGTGGTACATTGCCCCTCCTTGATTCAGATAAAACGTCGTGAATCGCTAGACATTTGGTGCGAACGTCTGGATACTATGCGGCATTCAATGAAGAAGTTGTGTCGTATCCGGAACTAGTTTCAGTTGTTCTCTACGCGAGAAACAGTACCAACGGAGCGAGGTGATCAAACGCGATGACACTTCTTGCGGCATTTGAAGCGCAACACCTGGTGACGCTGTCAAAAGTCGATTTGCTCATCGTCATCTTTTATTTTGCACTCGTTCTAGCGATCGGTTTCTATCTGAAGAATCGCGCGAATACCGCCGAGGATTTTTTCATGGCGGGGCGCGATATGACCGCATGGGTCGCGGGATTGAGTTTTCTTTCGGCCAACCTGGGCGCTCTGGAATTGATGGGCTGGGCGGGCTCCGCCTATCAGTATGGAATTCTGGCGACGCACTGGTATTGGATCGGCGCAATTCCCGCGATGCTGTTCCTCGCGCTGGTGATGATGCCGTTCTACTACATTTCGAAGACGCACTCGGTGCCGGGATATTTGAAATTGCGATTCGGAGAACCGGCGCGAGCCGTGTCTGCCGTTTCGTTTGGATTGATGACCGTGCTGATGAGCGGCGTGAACATGTTCGCGATGGCGAAAGTCATGCAGCTTGTGCTCGGGTGGGACATCAACGTCAGCATCTGGCTTTCCGCCGGAACTGTCGCCATCTATGTTGCTTTGGGCGGATTGCGTTCGGCTATTTTTAATGAAGTGCTGCAATTCTTCTTGATTTGGGCGGGCGCGCTGCTCATTCCGATTCTCGGTCTCTACGAAGCGGGTGGCTGGCACAACCTGAAAATCCTGATTGCGCAGAGAGCTTCTGATCAATACGTACACCTCTGGGCCAGCCTGGGATCTTTTTCAGACAATCCGATGGGCATCAACTGGTTCGGAATCATTTTCGGACTGGGCGCCGTAATTTCCATGGGTTACTGGACCACGGACTTTCTGGTGGTGCAGCGCATTTTGTCCGCAAAAGACCTTCGCAGCGCGGAGATGGCGCCGATTATCGGAGCCGGATTCAAAATGTTTGTTCCGCTGATCGTGATTCTGCCGGGACTTCTCGGTTTGGGATTGTTGCCGGAAAAACTGGTGCCAGAATCCATGGCGGCTGCGACAGGGGCGCACAGCTACAACGACGTGTTGCCGCTCATGCTCGCTCGCTATTGCGGGCCCGGTTTGCTGGGACTCGGTATCACCGCATTGATCGCGGGATTCATGTCCGGCATGGCGGGCAACGTGACCGCGTTTACGACTGTGTGGACCTATGACATCTACCGGCCGCTCATCAACAGCAAAGGCGCGGATCATCACTACGTGAACATGGGCCGCTGGACGACGGTGATCGGAGTTTTGATCAGCGTGGGCACGGCGTACCTTGTGATGCAATTTGCGAGCATCATGGACTACGTACAGGCGCTCTTCAGCTTCTTCATCGCTCCGCTTTTCGGAACGGTTGTCCTCGGCATGTTGTGGAAACGCGCGACAGGACTCGGCGGATTCCTGGGGCTGCTGTGCGGAACGGTCTCTTCGATTGGCATGTGGGCTTGGGTGAAGGTGGATCCAAGCGCGTTGCGTTACGTTGCCATGTCTTCGCACGCGAAAGCCCTCGCGCAGGATATGTTCCAGGCGCTCTGGTCGTTCCTCATTTGCGTGATCGTGACCGTCGTCGTTAGTATGGCGACAAAACCGAAATCCGACGCCGAATTGAATGGCTTGGTTTACGGTCTCACGAAAGTACCGTCCGTTGGAGAAGTGGCATTCTATGAGAAACCGCTTTTCTGGGCCGGTGTGGTCACCTTGGTTTTCTTCGGGCTGAATTTTTATTTCTGGTAAGCGGAGGCTGACGAACATGATTTCGATCTGGTTTTTTATCGGCGTTTCGCTGCTGGTGAACGGCCTTTTGATTCTTGGCGCGGGCCTCTACGAACAGAGCCACCCGCCGGCGCACCCTGTCGTTTTGTTCTCGCTGCACGCCTCCACCTGGTGGGGCGCAATCCTCTCCTTGGTTGGATTGATCTATTGTGTCGTGTACCGGCCGGGGAAAAAGAGCGCGCACTAGCGCAACCCCTACGATGCGTTGTTGGTGTTGATGGATCGCAATGCCGGATAGATCCGGCGATAGGCCGCATAGTTTTTCTGCATCAATTTAGATGATTCCGCGTGCGGCGCGACTCTCGCGGCAACTCGCACGATTGCATCGCAGGCTTCATCGACAGAGTTCCAGTGGCGAGCGCCGACTCCCGCAAGAACGGCCGCTCCGTAAGCCGCGCCCTCTTCCGCTTCCACCAATTCCACTTCGTGCGCGTAGACATCGGCCTGAATTTGTCGCCAGACATTCGAGCGCGCACCTCCGCCGCCGAGCCGTATTTTTGTAACGGGAACTTTCATTTCTTCAAAAATTGAAAAAGTGTCTTTCAGGCTGTAAGCGACACCTTCCTGAATGGCGCGGATGATGTGCGCCCGCGTGTGAGAAGGAGAGAGGCCGACCAGCGCGCCGCGAACGTTGGGATCGAGATGCGGCGTGCGTTCGCCCATCAGATAAGGCGCCCAAAAAAGATTTTCTGCTCCCGCAGGAACGCCTGCGGATTCGTCGGAGAGACGCTCGTAAGGATCTCGGCCGTCATCCTTGCCCGCGCCGAATTGATCGCGAAACCAGCGCAGAGAAAGTCCCGCGGCTTGCGTGACGCCCATGACATGCCAGCGGCCGGGAATAGCATGGCAGAACGTGTGAATGCGCCCTTGCGGATCGAGGGCGGGGCGATCCGTCGCGGCGAATACTACACCTGACGTTCCGATCGTTGCGCTGACGACTCCCGCGCGAACAATACCCATGCCGACCGCGCCAGCGGCCTGATCGCCCGCTCCGGCGACGACCGGCGTACCAACGTTCAGGCCGGTCGCTTCGGCTCCTTCTTTGGACAATTTTCCGCAAACGTCAGGCGATTCGTAGAGCGCGGGCAACCACTCTTGCGGAATTTTTGTGCCGCTCAAGACTTCAGAGGACCAACGGCGATTCGTCACATCCAGCATTAGCGTGCCGGAGGCGTCGGCCATATCAATCGCACGGTCTCCGGTAAGGCGATAGCGAATGTAGTCCTTCGGCAGCATCACATAGTGGATGCGTGCAAAATTCTGCGGTTCGTTTTCGCGGACCCAGAGAAGTTTGGTAAGCGTGAAATTGGTAAGGGGCGGATTGCAGGTAAGTTGGATAATGCGCGATAGCCCGAATTTTTGTTCAAGTTCTTTCGATTGTTTTTCCGTGCGTTGGTCGCACCAGATGATCGCGGGACGTATGACGTTACCCGACTCGTCGAGCATCACTGCCCCGTGCATTTGGCCGGAGAATCCCACGCAGGCGACGTCATCGGCTTTTGCGCCTGCTTGTTGAAGCGCCTTTTTTACCGCTGCGCCACAAGCCCGCCACCAATCGAGCGGATCCTGCTCTGCCCAGCCGTCCCGCGGCGAGGCAAATGCTGCGTGTTCGTGAGTGCCCCTCGCGGCGACGCGGCCACTTTCATTGATCAAAAGTGCGCGTGTGCCACTGGTTCCAACGTCGATTCCGAGAAAAAACGCGATAGCAGCCTCCGGCAAACAAATTCGAGTGCGAACTATATTCGGCGCACCCGTCCCGATGTCAAGTACGAGTTTTCATTTCAGAACTCTGCCATCCGGAACTATGGCTTTTTGCCGGGAGATTTTTTCGCATCAGGCGGGAGAACGAGATTCTGGCCTTCGGTGATTGTAGCGATGCAATCGAGCGATGTCTGGTTGAGGGCGGCCACGCTGACTCTCTGTTTCAGTCCACTGGGCCAGTGAATTTCGATCGAATCAATTCTTGTTGCCTTGCCCAAACCAAAATGAACACGCGGGTCGGAGCTGGATTGATATGTGCCGCCGCTGAAGACGTCCATGCGCTGGCGAACGCCTCCTGCGGCGAGGAAAACTTTGGCGCCGATAGCATCGCGCGGACTCTTTGGGCCGCCGCTAAGCTTTAGCGTGAGCCAGTGATTGTCGCTTTTGAAGACATTGCGCAGCAACGTGGGCGCGCCATCGAGATTATTGATCACGACATCGATATGGCCGTCGTTAAAAAGGTCGCCGAACGCGGCTCCCCGCGCGGTGATGACATCCGCAAGGCCGGTGCCGATGACCGGGGGAACCTCTTCGAACCTCTTGCCGTCGAGATTGCGGAAGAGTTGCGGACGCTCGGCGAACGTCGTGCCCCAGTCTTGTTGATCCACTTCCGGATAGACGTGGCTGTTTGCGATAAACAGATCCACGAGACCATCATTGTCGTAATCGAGAAAAGCCGTCGCCCAGGAGAGAAAGGGAACCGTCGGTGCGGCAAGACCGGACTGAAACGTGATATCCGTAAAACTGCCTCCGCCGTCGTTGCGGTAGAGCGTTTTGTAGTCGTCGGAAAAAGTCGTCGTAAAAAGGTCGACTTTGCCGTCCCGGTTGTAATCACCGGCTGCGATGCCCATGGAAGCTTGCTCGCGGCCGTCTTCGCTGAGTGCGAACCCCGAAACGTAGCTGATGTCTTCGAAGGTTCCATCGTGTTTGTTGCGATAGAGATAGTTAGGGACTGAATCGTTTGCGACGGCGAGATCAACCCAGCCGTCATCGTCCACATCAATGAAAACTGACGCGAGGCTATAGTAGCTCGCGGTGTTTGAAACTCCAGCCTTTACGCTCACATCCGTAAATGTGCCGTCCCCATTGTTGTGGAAAAGATGATTCTGTTCGCCGGGAAGCCCACGCGGTCCGCACATCACGTTGATTCCACGAAACTGGCAGAAATTCGGCGCAATTTTTCCATGGCCATTGATGGGTGGATTGTCGATGTCGAACTTTACGTATCCCGGAACGAAAAGATCCAGCAAGCCGTCATGATCGTAGTCGCCCCAGGTTGGCGAAGCGGACCATCCTCCAAGCGTGACACCGGCTTTTTCGGCGATGTCCGTAAATGTTCCGTCGTGATTGTTGTGGTAGAGCCGGTTCTTACCGTAGTTCGCCACGTAGATATCCGGCCATCCGTCGTTGTCGAAATCGGCCACCGCGACGCCGAATCCCCATCGTTCGTTTGCGACGCCAGCTTTGTCTGTGACGTCAGTAAATGTTCCATCGTGGTTGTTGTGCAAAAGCATCGCGCGGGGCTGCGGCTCCCTGCCTTTCAACGCATCGACAGTCGAGCCATTCAAAATGTAGATGTCCAGCCAGCCGTCGTTGTCGAAATCAAGCAGTGCAACCCCGGAGCCCATCGTTTCGAGGATAGTTTCTTTTTCCGCGGTTCCGGAACGATGCAGGAATTTATCGAGGCCAGCTTGTTTCGTAATGTCTAGAAAAACGATTGGGCCCTTCTCGACAAAGCCGCCCGCCGTGATGGGGCGGGACTGCGCGTCCTTGACGGCGGCGTGAGCGGCGCCAGTGGAGACCCCCATGCCCCCGGAGCTCTGGCTCTTTTGATCGGATGTGGGTTTGGGTTCCTGAGCGGAAAGCAGAGAACCGCATGCCAAGCCGAGCAGGGCGACTGCCAGGAAACAATATCGGCAGCAGGGCGAATTTATCGTCAAAAGGGCACTACTTCGCGCGCTTGTGTTTGCATTAGCAAAGATTGGTCGGGGCGCCCGGATTTGAACCGGGGGCCTCCTGCGCCCAAGGCAGGCGCGCTACCAGGCTGCGCTACGCCCCGACATGAAGTGCACTTTCATTATAGAGCATAGTGCGCTTTTCTTCTCCTCGCGCTCTGTTCCCATTTGGAAAGCTTTCCGGCGCCTGACCATTGTATTTCCTGCAACATAGTCGTCAGATTTACCTTTTTTAACTAGCCACCTAGTATCCTCATTTCCTAGACTTAGGCTGGGTACTGCACTCATCTCTTGGTCATAAGTTCGGAATGACGTTCCGAAAGGAATACGTTGCCCAAGCGTTCAAGTGCGAGTATTTTGAATTGGCAAGAGGCAGACAAGGGTCCGGGCCGGTGGTCCGGAGTTCGCAGGGATCGCCCAGGCCCGCGAACCGCAGCGGCAGTCAGCGGCGAAGCCAATAGGTCAGTGTGCCTCCAAAAATTTAGGGTGTCCCGTCCGAGGAGGAGATATGAAGTCCCTGCCACGTCTTTTCGCGGCAATCGTGTTGTCCGTATTTGCGCTGGGCGTTCTAGGCGGTTGCAGTGGTGTGAACTCAGGCGGTGGTGGCAAGACTCTGTCGTCGATAGCCGTCACGCCGGCCGCGCCCGCTAATTTGAAGGTTGGCGCCACGCAACAATTCACGGCGACTGGCACCTTCAGCGACAGCACTACAGCGGATATCACTTCCACAGTTACTTGGACTTCCGGCACGCCCGCTACTGCCACGATTTCTGCTGCAGGCCTCGCCACCGGTGTCGCTGCGGGAACGACCGCGATCACCGCGAAAATGGGGACGGTCACTTCACCGGCTGTGACGCTTACCGTCATCGCCGTCACATCCATTGCGGTCACGCCGAACCCCGCTTCCGTCGCCGTAGGAAGCACGATCCCGTTCACTGCAACCGCCACTTACACCGACGCGAGCACGGGAAATGTCACGACTCAAGCAACGTGGGCATCGTTACCAACTTCTTCGGCAACCATTGTCGCAACCACCGGTGTAGCCACGGGCGTTGCGAACGGAACGGCCCAAATTACCGCAACAATTGGGACCGTCGTTTCGCCTGGCGTCACCCTGACGGTTGGCACTGGCGGAACTCCAGTTCCCATCGCCGTTAAAATTCAGCAGTTGAATCCGACGATTCCCGTTGGCGGTGTCGAAGACTTCACCGCAAAGTTCCTTATGAGCGACTCTACGCTTCAGCCTCCCTCGGCTACAGTCACCTGGACTTCCGGCACTCCCGCCACGGCGACCATCGCCACCACTGGAGCCGCCTCCGGACTTGCTTCTGGAACTTCCTCGATCACCGCAGCAAGCACTGGCCTCACCTCAGACAACACAACGCTGACTGTCGTTGCTGCCGTGCCGCGCTTCGTCTTTGCCGCTGGTAACAACGATGTTGCGGCGGCGACCTATGTCATTAATTCCGCGAACGCGACACTGACGCCTTCCGGACTCCTCCGCAATACCTCCAAACCCGCGCAGATTGTTCCTTCTCCGAACGGCAGGTTTGCCTATGGACCGGGCGCGAATTCTATCGGCACCATTGACGTGTATGCGATTGATCCAAAAACCGGCGCGCTCACCCTCTCTTCCACTCAGAATTCTGGGGTGGCCTCCATCGCTCCTTTCCAAAGCATCATGGATCCCACCGGAAGCTTCCTCTACATCGTGGACAGCAACGGAAATCTGATCGGTTTGGCGACCGATACCAAGAACTTTGATGGAAGCTTGTCGTCATTACTCAACTCTCCCTATCCTGTTGGTACGTTCCCCGTTGGCGTTGCCGAAGATCCCGCAGCCAAGTTCGTATATGTGACGAACAGCACGTCGGGCGACATTAGTGGATTCAAGACGAAAGCGGATGGTTCTCTGACCTCTCTCGGCGCAGCCACCCTCAGCGGCAGCGGTGCTGGCAGCGGCCCAGGCTTCCCCGCAATTGATCCGGCCGGCGCTTTCCTTTACGTGCCAAATTCGAATGACGCAACGATTTCCGTTTTCTCCATCAACTCCACTACGGGTGCGATTGCCAAGGTTGGCCCAGACGTTTCCACTGGTGCTGGCACGGCTCCTTTCATGCTGGTCGTTTCGCCATCGAATAAATTCCTGTATGTCACGGACGAGACCAACAATACGGTCATCAAGTTTGCTATCGGTGCGGGCGGCGCCTTGTCCGGCTTGACCACCACTCCGACCGGGAACTTCCCGCAAGGCCTCGCGATTGATTCCGCTGGAGCATCCCTCGTGGTTGCCAACAGCACGGACAACACCCTCACTTACTACAGCGTCGACGGAACCACTGGAGCTTTGACCGAAGGACAGACCGTTCAAACCCGCGCCGTGCCTTTCTTTGTGAACATTGCTTCCGGCATCGCAGCCCCTGTCATCGCGCCTGCTGCCGTGGAAGCCGCCAATACTGGAAATGGCGTAGGAACCGGCTCGGTTTCCTCCTACACAGTCAATTCGGGCACAGGCGCTGTGACCGCCGCTGCCACTTCTCCGAAAACTACGCTCGACGGCAACAATCAGGCTTACGCCAGCGCTTCCGGAAAGTTCTTCTACACGGCGACCAGTACCGGCAAAAAGTTGCAAGGATTTTCGCTGAATGCTTCCGCAGATCTGACTGCACTGCCGGGCACGGCTGCGAATCTTTCTCCCAACGTTCCAGGCGGCGTTTACGCGGAGCTTGCAGATAATTACGTCTTTGCAGCCGGCACTACGCCAGCCTCCATCATCTCGTTCAACAACGACCCGACTTTGGGTTTGACCAGCAATTCCACCCTCTCCGCTGGCCTCACCTCCGTCAATGCAATTGCCGGCGACGTTCAGGGCGTCTTGATTTACGCGCTCGGCCTAAATGTCTTGCAGCCCGTGCTCATTACTACATCTGGCGCGCCCGTTCTCCCCGGGGCTGCCACGGCACTCCCCCAGGCTGGCAATTGGACCGCGGGAGCCATCGATCCAAGCGCCCGCTTCCTGGTTGCTGCGGATTCCGTCACTCAAAAAATCTCCAGTTTTGCGATTCAGCCCGTAGCCGGAACGACAAATAGCACCTGCACCACTTTACCAGGGCCGCCACCCGTGCCGCCCGCGGACGGTTGCCTCACCCCCGTTCCGTCCAGCACCATCGCTGTTGGCGCTGGCCTGAATGGCCCTTATGCACTCACTTTCGACCCGCTGGGACGCTTCCTCTTCGTCGCGGACGAAGCTACCGGCAAAGTAGCCGTCTTCTCCTTCTCTTCAACGGGAATTGCCGCCGCCATCGGCACCCCGGTAACCGTTGACCCGAGCGGCGTAACCAATATCGCCGTAGACGCCA
>JAFDVY010000056.1 GCA_018268785.1 Acidobacteriota bacterium
TGTTCCACCAATCGCCAAATCGTAGAGGCCATCGAGGGCAACAGCGATGCGGCCGCCATCGCGGTCGAGTAGATTGACCCAGCCGCCAAATTCCTGGTCCACGGTGAGCGGAGTGGCGTCCTGCAAATGGGTGCGGCCGATTTTTACGATTCCTGCAAATTCTTTGGCTTTGGCGTCGAGTGCGTCGCGCAGTTTTTTTACCGCGGGCAAAAGTTTGCGCGCGGTTTCGGTCGCTGCGGCGATGTGCATCGCGGTGGGAAAGGTATCGTTCGAGGACTGCGACATGTTTACGTCGTCGTTGGGATGGATGGGCTTTTTGCTGCCCATTACGCCGCCGGAAATTTCAATGGCGCGATTGGAGATGACTTCGTTGACGTTCATGTTGGTCTGCGTGCCGCTGCCGGTTTGCCAGATGCGCAGAGGGAAGTGGTCGTTGAGCTTTCCACTGATGACTTCGTCGGCTGCTTCCGTGATGAGCTTGGCCTTCTCGGCGGGAAGCTTGCCCAAATCCTGATTTACGAGCGCGGCGGCTTTTTTGAGGATGCCGAAGGAGCGAATCAGCTCGGGCGGCATGGTGTCTTTGCCGATGGCGAAATGGATGAGCGAGCGGGCGGTTTGCGCGCCGTAGTAGCGGTCGGTGGGGACTTCGATCGGGCCCATCGAGTCGGTTTCGGTGCGGGTCGGGCCGACGTTTTCAGGTAGATGCGCGGGCTGCGTGGCTTCAGACATGGGACAGCTCCTTGTGGGTTCGACGGTAGTTTAGCAGGCGGGAAGTAATGAGGTAAGGAAGTAAGGAGCAGGTGTGGGAACCAGCGGACAAGGCGTACCCTACCCCGGGTTTCGTGTATGTGTTGATTCTAAAGGTAGTTAAAGTCCTTTGTTTTCTATCAAATCTGTATGTGTTGATTGTGCAGGGGTTAGCGGAGGAAAAAATTCGGGCTGGAAATTTGGGGGAGAGCCGACGAGGAGGGAAATTCGCGGCCGGGTGAGAGACAAAGCAGCAGCCCAGCATGCAATCCTTAGTATAACAAATCTATATAGATTGTCAAGTAATTAATGGTAAAGCGTTTGGAATGAGGGGGTTGGCTCGGAAAAAGAAAGATGCCGGGCTAAAGCCGCGGCGCTACGTTTTCGGAAACGGCAACCATTTCGGAAACGGCAACCATTTCGGAAACGGCAACCATTTCGGAAACGGCAACCGTTTTGGGATCGGCAACGGTTTTGGAAACGGCGAACTGGTTGGGGATTGCTAGTGTTTTAGGGCGGCGCCTTTGCGTGGAAAGAAGATCGTGGCAGGCGGCTCGATGTTGAATTTTTTGGAGTAATTGCCCTGGTTGACGGCGATAGCGATGCGGCCGCGGGAGTCCTGATAGAGGAGCGGATCGCCGACGGGAACGTCCATGAAGGTTTTGCCGAAGGGGAGAATGATGGTTTTTCCATTGAGCTGGAAGCTGACTTTGTCGCCGACCTGATAGCCGAGCGCGCGGAAATCGTCGCCGGGAATATTGGAGATGAGCGAGCCGAAGGGATCGTCGAGGGCGATGATGTCTCCGGTGATTCCTTTTTCTTCGACGGAGGGTTTCTTGACGGTGAGCCGAACGAGCTCGGGGACGACGGGGCCGGCGATGGTGTAGTCCCAGCCGGCGGCGATGTGGGCGGCGGCGGGAGAAAAAATGTCGCGGCCATGAAACGTGGAAGAGACAGCGGGGGAGAGCATCCAACTCTGATTGGTGATTTCATGAGCGGCTTCGAGGCCGTCGCGATCGATGACGGGAGTGATGAGACCGTTGTCGGGGAGAACGAAGTATTGGCCTTTTTTCGTTTTGACGATGACGGCTTTGCGGGAAGTGCCAACGCCGGGATCGACGACGACGGCGAATACGGTGCCTGCGGGATAGTAAGGAGAGACGGCGGAGAGGAAGCGCGCGCCTTCTTCGATGCTGAAGGGAGTCACTTGATGGGTGATGTCCATGATGCGAGCGTCGGGAAGGATCTGGAGCATGACGGCTTTGCAGAGAGCGACGGCGTCGTTGGCTGTGCCGAAATCGGTCATAAAGACGATGGTGGGATGAGAAGAGGAGGAGTCGTCGCGCTGGCCGCGAATTTTTCCGCAAGAAGCGGCGAGCAAGGAAAAAGCGGCGAGTGCAAAGACAGAGAGGCGGCGCTGCATAGCTGGAGATTTCCCCCTGGCTGAATTGAAACGTTCCGCTGAACAGAAAAAGTATACGGGCGGAATCGCCATCAAGTAAACTCATTGGGGTTTTTGGCAGCGGGTCAGTCTGAATTTTTGACTTATTGCGTCACGAACAAGGAATTCTCCTCGCAAAAGAGCGCTCGGAGAGAGCAAAAGTTCAAACCGACCCACCACCCGGTTTTGAAGGGCCAAGTTTCGTTTCACCGGACTCCGCACCGGAGTCACCCAGCCGAACAATTGCAAGGAGAAAGAATATGAAACGTTTGGGAATTGCGGCAATGGTGTTGTGCGTTTGCGGGATGAGTGCAATGGCGGATCAGGTGACGCTGAAAAACGGGGATCGTTTGACGGGAACGATCGTCAAGACGGATGACAAGGAAGAGACACTGCTGATCAAGACGGAACTGGCGGGAGATGTGAGCGTGAAGTGGGAGGCGATTACGTCGATCGTGTCGTCGCAGCCGCTGCACCTGGCGCTGAAGGACGGGCAGACGATTGTGGGGACGGTGACGACGGAGGCCGGAACGTTTGAGGTAACGACGAAAACAACGGGCGAAGTGAAAGCGGCGAAAGAAAATGTGACGCATGTGCGCAACGATGCGGAGCAAGCGGCGCACGATGCGGAGATTTACCGATTGCAGCATCCGCGACTGACGGATTTCTGGAGCGGGTTGCTGGATACGGGATTGAGCGTGACGAGCGGGAACTCTTCGACGATGAATTTTACGCTGGCGGCGAAGGCGGCGCGAGTGACTTCACGGGACAAGATTTCCGTTTATACGACGGCAGTGTACGGGAAGAACAACGCGACGGATCCAAGCCAGACGATTGCGCACGAAATTCGCGGTGGCGTGCGCGGCGATTTGAATGTTTCTGACAAAGTCTTTGTGTTCGGGTTTACAGACTTTGGATACAACGCGCTGCAGCACCTGGATTTGCAGAATGTGCTGGGCGGCGGCATGGGGTATCACGCGATCAAGACGGCGCGGACTACGTTCGATGTTTTTGGCGGCGGCAGCTACAACCAGGAATATTTTTCGGCATACACGCTGCCGACAGTGCCTCCGACGAGCTTTCCGTCGATGACGACGAAGAACGGCGAAATCGTGATCGGCGAATCGCTCGATTCTAAGATTACGAGCCGGACGACGGTGAGCGAGAACTTTACGTTTTTTCCGGATTTGAGCAACACGGGCAATTATCGCTATGCATTCAATTCGAACATCACGACCAAACTGAAGAACTGGCTCGGGTGGCAGGTGACGTTCAACGACAACTACATCAGCAATCCGCCGACGGGGTTGAAGGGCAATGACTTGCTGTTCGCGACAGGATTGAGATTGACGTTTGGCAAGGGCGTGTTCTAAAAGGGAGCCGCGGAGGAGCAGGTAAACAGGGCAGGCAGGAAACAAGGCTTCGGAGACGCGATAAGGAGAGCGAAATGATTTATTGGATAGTAGTGGGGTTGATTGGGGGATGGCTCGCCGGAATGGTGATGAAAGGGGGCGGGTACGGGATCATCGTGGACATCGTTCTTGGGATTCTCGGCGGAATTTTGGGAGGCTGGATTTTCGGCAAACTGGGAATTTCGATGGGCGGGGGAATGATTGGGGGAATCATCACGGCGTTTGTAGGCGCGGTGATCCTTGTCTGGATTACGAGGCTCGTTAAAAAGAAGGCGTAAAAAACGTCTCTAAAAGGGGCAAACGGGGCCAGCTATCCGGGGGAAGGATAGCCGGCCCCGTTTGTGTTGGGGGGTGAGCTCAGTTCGGTGCAACCACTCCTTGATTTGAGCTAGGGTGGCGCACCAAAAACCATTCGACGGTCGGGCCGCGCTGGTACTTCAAACGCGTGAGTGTTGCCTCCATGGCTTCCAAATTGCCCAGCTTGTGTTGTGCGACGGCCAACTGCTGCAAGGCCAGCGGAGAATGCGGATCCGCGGACAAACTCTCTGCCGCATTCTGAAAATCATTTTGAGCGACCGCAACATATCCACGTGCGGTTTCGAAACAGGTTTGTACGAAAAGGTCGCCGGTAGAAGTGGCTAGCGCCTCCAACTTGGAGGTGTACCGCGTCGCTTCGTCGGCTTGGCCATTCAGAGCAGCGATGCGAACGAGCTCGCGCGAGACCGTGGCAAGTGCGACGTTGCGATCGGACTCGAGCATGCCCGGGTGCGATTGCTCCAGGAACGCGGACAATTCCTTTAACTGATTCAATTCGGATTGCCAATCAGCAGCGAGCATTGCGCGTGCAAACGCGATGTTGTACTGGCCGTTCGGTTCTTTCTTTTGCGCGGCTTCTTCCGCGAATGCAGCGAGTTCCTCGTGGCCCTGTTCCGGTTTTCCTTCCCAGAAAGAAACCAGGGCACGCTGTTGCTTGATGTACAGCTGATCCACGGGACTCTTGGCCATTTGCAAGGCGCGATCGTATTCCCGGCGCGCGCCATCAAAATCTCCCATGAGCGTACGCGTATCGCCGAGGCCTTCTTGCGAGGCGAGGAACGCAGGATCGATGCGTAGCGAAGCAGAGAAGTGCTTCAAGGAAGCTGCGTCATCTCCCGCAATTCGAGAGACTTCCCCGAGTGAATCCTGCGGATTGGAGGAGGTTGTTTCCACTTGGGCATAGCGATTGAGCGAGGCGAGCGCTTTCTGTGGATTGGGATTCGCGGAGCGAATGTAAAGGTACCCCAGGCGATTTAACGCCGCTGGAAAGTCCGGATCGATTTTCAACGCTGATTCCAGGAGAGCCTGCGCACGATCATCGTCCTGTTGAATGAAGAGCCATTCGCCAGTGACATAAAGAATGTGCTTGTCCCGGGGGTGTTGCTTCAAGAGGTCGTTCATGCTGGAGATTGCAGAGAGCAGGTCGCGCTCTTGAACAGCAGTCATCCAGCGGACCAGAAGTTGTTCCTCGGAGCCGCTGCGCGAAAGAAGGGATTTGGCTTTGGCGAGGGCGGCCAGGTCCGGAGTAGTTCGCCGCGCAGCAAAGGAAATCATGGCAAAGGCGAGAGCGGAGTTAGGATCTTTTTGCGTTGCAGCGCGAGCATTGTCCGCGGACGCGTCATACGAGGCATTCTCGTATTTGTTCCAGGCCTCTTCCAGAGATTTGCGCGCGCCTTCGGACTTTGTGGAGAGCGGGATTGTTCCAAAGAGCTGTTGGCGAATCGGAGAGACACGGGCTGATTTCGCGGCTGAGCGGCTGGAAGCATCCGTCGCATGAGATGGAGCCTGGGCCCAGGACCCGACGGCAAATGCGGCGAGGAAAACCAGTAGACAGAATTTTGTGAAAAACCGGCTCATGCGAACCTCGAAAACGGGAAACGTGATGGCTCACGTTAGCGCGGGGAAGCGTTCGGCAAAAACTGGCCCGAAGTACAGGTGTGCGCCTTTCTTACACGGAGTGGCGGATTCGATACACAGGCGAGGAGTGCGAAAGGGTTACTTGTGGAGGCGGTGAAGCGGGGCAATACTTTTGACAGTATTGAAGAATGGTTCCAACGATCATGCAGGCCCGATTGTCCGGAAGGCTATTGCGAGGCTTTGCGATTGTTTGCTGCGCGGCGCTTTTTGCCGTTGTGGCAGCCGCAGTCGCGAAAAACATGGCTGTCATCACCTCCGCGGAAAGCAAGCTGAGCGACGTGCCGATGGCCGACCTTGTGAAATATTGCAAAGGCACGACCAAGGCTTGGCCGGACGGGAAGAACTTTACGATTGTGATGAAGAATCCGGATGCTCCGGAGATGCACGGGGTTCTGCAGAAATTGTTTGGCGCATCGCCGGCGGAGGCTCGCGCGGCGATTGCGAAACTGAATGAATCGCGGCCGACGGTGAAGGTCGTGGAGAGCGACGAAGAGTTGCTGAAGACGGTGGAAGCGACGCCGGGTGCGATTGGAATTGTGGACGTTTATTCGATTACGAGTTCGGTGAAAGTGCTCCGCATTGATGGGAAGTTGCCGTTTGACGTTGGGTATGCGCTAAAGGGCAACTGACGCGTTATTTCCTCAGGAAAGAAAAAGCGGATTCCTCGCCCGCTTGCGCAGGCTCGGAATGACACGTTTACGAGGACTGCTGAGTTGGTGGTGTGCGCATGGTGCGGAGTGCAGTGTAGCCTAGTGCGACGACGGCAAGAGCGAGGGCGCCCCATAGCACTTCTGGATGGCGTTCGGAGAAGGGGCGCGGGTCCTGGTAGCCGGAGTTTACCTGTTCCGGACCAAGTTGATCCACGAACGCAGCCTCCGTTGCGGTGATATGAAGCGTGCGCTCGAGATCGTACTGAGGTGGTTGCGCCTTGTCGTTACCATAGGCCAAACGGTAAGAGCGTCCTGGCGACGGGCGGAACAAAATCAAACGCGGAATCAT
Source organism: Acidobacteriota bacterium (assembly GCA_018268785.1). Lineage (GTDB taxonomy): Bacteria > Acidobacteriota > Terriglobia > Acidiferrales > UBA7541 > Acidiferrum. Next base: position 6,553 of record JAFDVY010000056.1, read on the forward strand.
TGACGCGGAAAGTTTTGCATTCGAAAGCGGTGCGTCGTTTCCATTCAGGATTTCGACGCGCCAGAAGCGCGAACCGGAATAGCTATAAGCCGGAACGCGCAAGGATTCTTCCAGCTTTGAATCTCCCTGGTAACGGTAAATTTCCCCGCCGCCTCCGGGAAGCCATTCTTTGCCGTCATTGCTCACGGAAAGACGCACGCCACGGAAGAACTCCTTTTGATCCGTTGTGAAATCGATCGAACTGATTGGAACATGCGTGCTGCCGAGATCGAGCGTCCACTCGGTTGTGTCAGTTGGCGTGCTTGCATCGGGACCGCGCGCATCCTGCAAGGCGATCCATTGCTCTGGAATTACGTCCTTTTGCGATTGAGAAGAAGGAAAAACGGATGCGCTGGCAACGGGAAACTGCTTGTCTCCTTCGCGGATTTGCACTCGCAAGTACCGGGCATTGTTTTCCGAATAATGGACAGTTTGATTGCCGTCCAGGCCTTCCTTGCGGAAACGCGAGATGGGAGCGCGTTCCTTGACGATGCGCCAGGTGCGGGCATCGTCGCTCGCGTCCACTTTCACCCACAAGATGAAGTCGGATTCCGGGGTTTGCAGCTGGACGGCATTGTGAAAGCGCGGGTAGGCGCCAAGGTCGAGCACGAGTTGCGTGTATTTGCCGGGCACGAAACTGTTTTCGCGAATGGTTGCGGGCCAGCTTGTGGTTTTTGCGACACCGATTGAGTTCCGAATCACATACGGTGTTTCTGAGCCCGTCTCGTCCAAGATGCGCAAATCGGATAAGTTCCCGGCGGAATGAGAGAGGACTTCTGGTCCGGCTGCGAAATAGCTTAGGGCCCCTGGATTTGCCGTAGAGATGTCACGCGTGTATTTCCATGCGTGCCATTGTTCGGGGAGCGATGTGGCTGCGCACACGCATGCGAGGAAGAGCAGACCAACGAGGACAGAGAAGTAAGTTTTGGCAGCAATGTTCAAGAGGTGCGCCCCTTTGCGGCGCGTTTTGAATAGAGGAAGGAGACGGCCATGAGGACCGAGCCGAGGACGAGGAACGAGAGGATACGGTAGGCGCGGTCGAGCGAGGCCAGGTCGAAGAGAAAGACCTTTACGACGACGAGGCCGAAGAGGGTTAGTGCCTGCCAGCGAAGCGGCGCGGATTTTTGCCGCCAACCGAGGAAGATGAGCGCACTGGCGTAGACCGTCCACAGGACAGAGAGAGAAAGATGACGGGCGTGGTCAATGTCCATGCCGATGGTCGTGGTGCCGAAGTAGTCCCAGAATTCGAGCGAGAGGGCGATGAGCGCGAACACATTGATGAGGACGGAGTAAATACCGAGCTCGGTTTTCTCCTGATCGCCAGTTTCGTCGAGGTGTTCGCGCGCGGACCAGAGCGCCACGCCAAAGCAGGCGATGACCAACAGGTAGGCAGCGAATCTTTGGTTGAGGAGGAACGTTCCGCCCGGCGGCGGGAGGATCAGGACGCGTACAGCGGCGATGGCAAGAAGGAGGTAGCCGAACTGGCGCAAGAAGCCGCTCGCCGCCTTGAATCCGGACCAGATCAAAACCGCTCCTTCGACGGCGAAGCAGAACGTGATCCATTTACCTTCGAGGCGAATGGGAATGGCCATGGTGGCGAACGTCAGGCCGAGACCGGCAAAAATGTAGCGTGCCAGCGGGGTTTTCTCTTTTTCGCGGTCTGGAATTGCGCGGGCCACTCCAATGTGGGCGGCGGCGAGTGCGAGAACAAGCAGCGTGAATGGCCAGCGGTCCTTGGGCCAAAACAAAACGAAAAGCGTGCCGACGTAGACGAAGGAGTTGATGGTGGTGACGAGGATATCCAGTTCTTTGAGGACGCCTTCTTTAATGGCGCGCAAAACCGGCAGTGCGGCGAAGAGCAAAAAGAAAAGAGTGGCGAAGATGACGGTGCGCTCGAGAGGCGGATTGCCGGTGCGGTTATAAAACTCGTCGTACCAGCCCCAGAAATAGATTTGCGTGCCGATGTAAGCGATTGGCTGAAGCGAAGGCCAGTCTTTGCGCTCGCCCATGACGAGCATGCCCGCGCCGAGAATCAGCAAGTAAGTGAAGAGAACGACCTGATGATCCTGGCCAGTGCTGACGAGCATTGGCGTTGCGTAACCACCGAGAAGACAGAGGACGGCGATGCGCTGGGAATCGCGGCCAAGAGAGATCGCGGCCATCGCGGCTGTGATGACAATCATCCCGATGAAGCCGACGTCCTGCGAATAGAGGTGGTAATACTGGCAGCCCGCCCAGACAGAAAGAAATAGAGTGGCTTCGCCGAGCGCTACGATGCCCTCCGAAAAATAGGAATAGCCGCGGCCGAGCAGCCAACTGCTCCACGGCATCATTGCAGAGCCAAGCAGGATTCCAATGGCGACACGGCCGGAGGGGCCGATCCAATTGTTGTCAAAGGCGAGTTTCAGGAAATACGAAATCGCGAAGAGCAAAGCGACCATGCCGATTCGCATGAACCAGCGACCGGCGATGACGGTTTCGAGGTCGCCCGAGTCGGAGTCTTTGCCGAGGGATGCATGCAACGGAGGCGGGGCGAAGCTGGCGAGCGAAGGGGGCGGAGGAACTTCGTGAAGCTTGGGAGGAGCGGGCGCTTGCGGAACTGTGACCGGAGGTGGGGCGGGTTTCGGGTCAGCATTAGATCCAGGTGAAAGTGTTGAAGCGGGCTCGCGTGGAGCGACTGGCGCAGGCTCCTTTTCCAAGCGAGCCAGTCGCTGCTCCAGTGCATAGATTCGGGCGGTCAGGTCTTGCACGCCAACAGGTTGTCTGAGGGATTCCAAGCGCCTTACACCGAGATAGGCGAGAATCCCAAGAATTGGCCCGACGATCAACAAAACGCCGAGAAGGACGAATAGCAGGATGAGAGGGGCTTCCATCGATGGGTTGGAAGGGGATTAAACCATAGACACTTGCGCGAAACAACAGCCTGTACTGAGCCAAAAGGGCGGCAAGACTCGTGAATTGAGGAGAGACAGAAAGTGTCAGAAACCTGTACTTCAGTACAGGTTTTCCACAGGGTATACAGCAAAGGATTTGCGAATCAAAATGAGACAGGGTTCAAACTGCATAAGATACTCATTTTAAATGAGATAAATGAAAATTGCGAGTTGACGAGTAGGTACTAGGAGAGACGTTTGGAGCCTAAAATGTGACTCCTGTACCATCGCGTTCCGGCCGGGTATCCTGTCTAATAGGACAGGTAAGACGACTGGAACTAAGTACAGTCTGACGCATCTAATCAGGTAGGAAGAGCCGTAGAGAAACGGTAGAGGGTAGGAGGTCACTACCCAAGAGGGTTTGGAAGTTGGCCGGGGGGAATGAGGACAGAATGAAGACGACAGACAAGGGGCGTAAGTGGATGTGGGGGTTTCTGGGAGCGCTGGCTTTGCTCCAGACCTACTTCGCATGGGAAGTAATCGCGGCTTTCGCCCTGTTCGCAGTGGTATTTGCGGCAATCGCAACGGTGGTAGTTGGACTTTACGTGGCGCAAAAGGGCTGGGAACTGACGGTGGCCCGGGTTGCAGCGAGCAATCATCCGGCAGTGCATATCGCGCGCCGCAGCGTGAACTCAGTGGAAGTACTGGCACGGCGCAGCGTGAACGCGGCAGGCGAGCTGGCTCGCCGTCCGTTGCACCGGCCTGCTTCGAACGATCCGCTGAGCAAGGCGGCATAACAAGTTTCTGGCCAATGGCCGGAGCACAAATGGGAACTGGTTCTTCCTGCCTCCTTCAGGAAAGAACGCGGGACCTGAGAAGCAAAAGAAAAAGGCCAACCGTCCTGAGAGAGCGGTTGGCCTTTTTCTTTTTGGCCCAGGCCCCGTCGAACGCGGCGCAACCTGGAATGGCTGCGCCACCGAACCTCTATAGGGCGCGAAGTGTGGCAGCGACGGGCCGGCTGGCGGCGCGAATGGCGGGGGGCAAACCGCCGAGGACTCCCATCACCAGCGCGAAGATGACGCCGGCAAGGAGCAGGTCCAGCGTGATCTTGAACGCAAAGGCGAGGCTGGAAAAAGTCTGAAAGTTGAGCGTCTGTGTGGTCAATCCGTTCAGTGGCAGGACGGCAAGACAGCCCAGTACGCCGCCGATGAAGGAAATCAGCAGGGCTTCGACGAGAAAGGAAAAAACCACCGAGCCGCCTCCGAATCCGACAGCACGCATGGTGGCGATTTCGCGGCCACGTTCGGCAACCGCGGAATACATGGTGTTCAAAGCGCCAAACACGGCGCCAATAGCCATAATAAAGGCCACGAGGCCGCCGAGGACCTTGATCAAAGTGGTCATTGTGGTGGATTGCTTCGCGTAGTAGTCCACTTCGCGCGTTACGTCGAGATTGAGCTGAGGATCCTTTGTGACCGCATCACGGAATTCGTCGAAAGCCGCGGGGGATGTCAGATGAATTGTCGCGGATTGAAAGACGTTGTCCGGCCGCTTGAGGACATCGTTCAGGATTTTGGAGTCGCACCAGACTTCCGAATCGAAGGCGGATCCGCGAGCATCAAAGATACCCACGACTTTCCAATTGCCGCCGCCCATGCTCACGGTATCGCCCAGCTTCAATCCGGCGTAAGTTTTGGAGGCGTTTTTTCCGACGACAAGTTCAGAAAGGCCTGGCTGGAACATGCGGCCCTGAACGATTCTCACAAAGTCGCGAATTTCCAGAACATTGGGGGATACGCCACGAACCTGGACATTGGCGTCGGTCCCCGTGCTGATGAGCGGAAAAGGAACTACGCCTACCACTTCCTGGGTAATGAGCGGCGCACCATTCTTGTCATGGGCAACGCCCGGTTTATCCTGAAGGAGTTTCACGGAGTCCAGGGTGATGCCGCCCATCATTTCGGAGGGCGAGCCCGCCCGGAGGGCAAGTACATTGCCTGGGGAGCCAGACGCAACGAGTGTAGCTTTGAATCCGCGTGCGAGGGAAAGCATGGCAACGAAGACGCCAACCGTGCCGGCGATTCCGAGAACGGCAACGATGGTGGAGGTCCAGCGGGCTTTGACGCTGCGAACGTTATAGATCAGAGGAATAGCCATTGTCAGACCCTCCGCAGCGCATTGATGACGCGCATGCGCATTGCCATGATTCCCGGCAATAATCCGCTGATCAGGCCAACGAGCAGAGCGACGCCCAAGCCCAAGGCCAGCGTGGCTTTCGACAGAACGAGCGCAGGCAGCAGCCCGTTCAAAGCCCTGGCGAGGCCGGGCACGGCCATCATCGCCAGACCGAGACCCAGCAATCCGCCGAAGAGCGAAATAGCGATGGCTTCCGCCAGGACGAAGAACAGAACCATCTGGTCGCCGAAGCCGATTGCCTTGAGCACGGCCAATTCCCCTGTACGTTCTCGCACCGAGATCGCCATCGTATTTCCAGTGACAAGGAGCAGCGTGAAAAAGACGACCGCGCCGATGCTCAGGATGAGAAATTCGATGTTGCCGAATTGCTTCACCCAGCCCGCAGCAAAGGCCGATTCCGTCTGAGTTTTCGTTTCGTAGGGGGAATTGGCAAACTGGTCGTCAATTGCCTTTGCGACGCGAACCGCATCGTCTGGCGAATTCAAGCGAAGCACGTACCAGCCGATGTTGCCCTTGGCCCGCTCGGGCACTCGTTCTTCAAAATAGTCCCACTGAAACCAGAATTGCGTTTCGTCGTCTTGCGGCCGCTTGCCGTGGTAGATGCCGTCGATATTGAATTCCCATGCGGCGTTGCCGTAGATGGTGCTTTTGATGGGAATGCGGTCGCCGATTTTCCAGTGAAAACGCTCGGCGGTTTTCTCCCCGACGATTGCGCCCTGGCGGTCCTTCAGGAAATTCGCCCACTGGTCGTCGGGGACGATCAACTCAGGGAAAACCTGGCGCTGGTTTTCCGGGTCAATGACAAATTGCGGGAAGAAGTTTTTTTCGTCCTGGTAGATTCCGCCGAACCAATTGTTGTGGGTCACGACTTTCACGCCGGGGATGCGCAAGATCTTGTCGCGATAGGAGAGCGGAATGGGATTAATGATGGAAGTGCGGTTGATGACGACCAGCCGGTCCGCTCCGGCGACGTCGGCGCCGCGTCCGAAAGCGTCTTTCACGACGGCGAGGAAAGCAAAGAGAAACAACGCTACGGCGAAGGATCCGAGCGTAAGGATCAAGCGAATTTTCTTGCGGGTAAGGTTGGCCCAAATCAATCGAGTGAATTTCATACGTGACCTCCTGCCATCGCGGCCAGACGTTCCGCTGAACCCTCGACGAGTTCGCCCTTTTCAAGATGTAGCGTGGTATGGGCGCGGGCGGCAACGACCGGATCGTGCGTCACCATCAGGACCGTTTTGCCGTGTTTGGCCACCAGGGCTTCAATCAACTCCATGATTTCCGTTGCGGACTTGCGGTCGAGGTCGCCGGTCGGCTCGTCGCAGAGAAGGAAGGTTGGGTCGGAAACGATGGCGCGGGCAATCGTTACGCGCTGTTCCTGGCCGCCGGAAAGCTGGCGGGGATAGTGGTGCATGCGGTCGGAAAGGCCAACGACGGAAAGCGCGGTTTCGACGTGTTTCTTGCGGTCACTTGCCGAGAGCTTCGTCAGCAGGAGAGGCAGTTCGACGTTCTGAAATGCGGTGAGAACGGGAATCAGGTTGTACATCTGAAAGATGAAGCCAACGTGGCGCGCGCGCCATTGCGTCAGCTTGCTGGCGGACATGTGGGTGATCTCGTCTCCGTCGACGGAGATTGTGCCGGACGTCGGCACGTCCAACCCGCCCATTAAATTCAGAAGCGTTGTTTTTCCCGATCCGCTGGGCCCCATGAACGCGACAAAGTCGCCTTTGTCCACGTCCAGATTCAAGCCCTGCAGCACCTGGATCGATTCGCCGCCGCGCTTGTACGTTTTGTTCAGACCGCGCACTTGAATCAACGCGCCAGATCCTTTTCCATCGACTCGAACCATTTTCCCCTCGTTTCTACTGCTTAATTTCGACTGCCTGACCGTCTTTCAAATCTTCGGGGCCCTTCACGACGAGCGTGTCGCCTGCGTTCACGCCGGCAAGTATGTCCACGTCCGAGCCGCGTTGCGCGCCCAGTGTTACGCCGCGCCGCTCCAGCGCGCCATTTTTTACGAGCAGCACATAAGTGCTGCCGCCGTCTTTCCGAACTGCGCTTTGTGGAATCACAGCCTTCGCCACCACTGCGTTCGGATCCTTTTTCTTCGGCGGCTCATCTTCCAAAAACGCCACTTTCACGCCCATGTCCGGCAAAACTTTGCTATCCAGCTTGTCGATCGAAATGCGCACTTTCACGGTGGCTTTCTGGCGGTCCGCGCTGGGAATGATCGTGCGCACGTGCGCCGCGTATTTGTCCTTGTCGTCCGGATAGGCGTCGAGCCGAGCCTCCACGCGCTGGTTGTCTTTCACTTTCGCGATGTAGGCTTCATTCACGTCCACTTCAATCTCGTTGGACTTCATGTCCACAATGGTGGCGATGCCCGTGCGCGTAAAACCGCCGCCCGCGGAAACGGGGGAGACCATTTCGCCCACCTGAGCGTCCTTGGAAACGATTCGCCCCGCGAATGGCGCTCTGATTGTGCAGTTGTCCACGGCTTGCTGCGCTTCGGCGATGCGCGCTTGTGCCGCCTCTACCTGCTGTTTCGCCAGCGCGATCTTGGCCTTCAAGCTGTCCACGGATGCTCTCGCGCTATCCAGGGCTTCCTGAGTCTGTACTTTCGCGTCTACCAAGCCCTGCGTGCGCTTCAACTGAATCTCCGCGAGCCTTAGTTGTACTTGCAGATCGGGAATTGCGGCCGCCGCCGATCCCTCGTCCGCCTTCGCGGCCGCCAGAGACTTCTGGGCGTCGGAATCGTCCAGCGTGGCAAGCAACTGGCCTTCCTTAACGTTGTTGCCTTCGTCGAAGAAGACGCCGGTTACACGGCCTGTGATTTTCGCGGCAACGGTGGCTCGGCGACGCGGCGTAATATAGCCACTGGCGTTCAGCGCCGTGACTTCATCCGTGCCGCCAGCCGCCCGAGCCGCCGTCACTTCCACTACCGGCTTGCGGCTGCGCAGCGCGACGAATGCGCCGCCCAGCAGGACAATTGCGCCAACCACTGCGGCGAAGATGCTCAGGAATTTACCCGCCGAACCCTTACTGCGTGCGGAATCATGAATTTTCAGAGAGGACAAGTCTGCGGCCGGCATGCCTGGCGTGGTACTCCTCAGAGTTTAATTTGGGACCGAGACGGGGTCGGCTTACTGCAAACGGGGGTGCGGTAGGGGCCCGTCGACACTTCCAGTCCCTCATACTATACGCGAAATCAGCTCAATTTCTAACAATCTATATCTACATTTGGCGGCAAAAATCGGCCAATCGCGTCGATTTACCGGCGAACCGGCGCAGCACAGCCGCCGGTTTCCAGCGTTTTTCCACAGGCGGAGGTACTCGCGCTTGCACCCGCAATGCTGTTACGCTCTCCGCATGCGGAGGATGCTCATGTCGCTGCCAGTCAGATGCATCGCCTTGCTTTCGGTCACTTTGACTTCCGTTTTTTGTGCAAACGCCCAGCAAAAGCCGGCGCCAATGGAAAAGACTATCGCCATTCGTGCGGGCCATCTGTTTGATGGCAAGAGCGACAAATTGCTCGATAACGTCGTCATCGTCATCAAGGGCGACACGATTGTTTCCGTGATTCCCGGCGGCGCACCGCCGCCAGGGGCCGAAGTCATCGACCTGTCCAAGACAACCGTTTTACCGGGCCTAATCGATACCCACACCCATGTCCTCCTGAATGGCGATATCACTGCCGAAGATTACGACAAGCAACTTCTCAAAGAATCCATTCCGTACCGTGCCATTCTCGGCGCACGCAATGCTCGCATCGCTCTCGAAAACGGATTCACCGCGATTCGCGATCTGGAAACCGAAGGCGCGATGTACGCCGATGTGGATGTGAAAAATGCTGTGGCCAGAGGCGAGGTTCCCGGGCCTCGCATGCAGGTCGCGACGCGCGCCATGACGCCCACGGGAATGTACCCGCTGCTTGGATACTCCTGGGAATTGAGAGTTCCAACTGGTGTTCAGTACGTGGATGGAGTCGACGGCGCGCGCAAAGCGGTTCGCGAGCAAGCGATGTACGGCGCGGACTGGATCAAATATTACTCAGACCGCCAGTACCATTTCGAGGCGGACGGCGTGCTGCACAGCATGGTCAATTTCACGGATGAGGAGGCCAGGGCCATTGTCGACGAGGCGCATCGCCTTGGCAAAAAAGTTGCCGCTCATGCCATCGGGAGCGACGGCATTTCCGCCGCACTTCGCGCTGGCGTGGATACGATTGAGCACGGTGACGGACTGACCGAGGCGCAAATGGATGAAATGGCGCGGCGCGGAATCTATTGGGTGCCAACAATTATTGTCGGCGCCTACGTGGCTCCCGGACGCGGTGGAAACTGGCCGAAGATGGTGGATCTCGAGAAGGCGGCGTTTCAGAAAGCGCTCAAGAAGGGCGTGAAAATCGCGATGGGCACGGACGCCGGCGGATTTGACTGGAAAGAGATCAACCAAGCGCGGGAGTTCCAGTATTACGCCGAATATGGAATGTCGCCTGCACAAGCGATTCGGACGGGAACCAGCGTCGCTGCGGAACTTCTGGGATGGCCGGATAAATTGGGCACTGTCGAAGCAGGGAAGTGGGCTGACCTGGTCGCCGTGTCAGGCGATCCACTAAAGGACATCACCGAATTGCAGCGCGTGAAATTTGTAATGAAAGCGGGAGTCGTTTACAAGAACGACCTGCGCTAAAGCCGCTTTTCAAGAAAGAAGTTAAAACTGCGGCGGCAGGAATTTGTCCGGGTCCGGCGTCATGCCTTCGCGCGTGGTCTTTGAGTGCTGTTCCACGGCGCCGACCGCAGCTACCAGGCAGGAATAAAAGAACGCACGGAAACTTTGGCGAAACTCTTCCGTGATTTTTTCTCCGACGCGGGAAACTTCCGCTTCCAGGTTTTGCCGGCGCGCTTCGCAAGCTGCCTGATTCTGCGCATCAAGCGCGGCCATGGAAGAAGACATCCGTTGGGTCGTTTCGGCGACGGAGAGTGCTGCGTGCGTGTCGCTTTGCCGGCGGAACTCATCCATCGATTGTCGAGCCGTGCTTTCGATAGCTGCCAGCGCTTCCGCAGCTTTGGCTTCCAGCCGGGCGGTGGTCTCGCGCACAATGTTTTGCGATTCTTCCAGCAGGCGCACAAGATGCCGGTCCGCCGCTTGCGCCGCTCCCAGATGAAACTCTTCCGCGGCCATTTGGCGCGTTCGCTCCATGTGCGAGGAAAGCAGGGGCTCAAGATTTTTCACGGCGCGCTCGGTTACGGCTTTCGCTTCGTCGAGGTCGCGCCGCGCGGTTGTAGTGTGTTTTTCCACACGGTTCAGGATTTCTTCCGCGCGCATGCGGTAGCCGTCGAGCTCGGCATCCCAGCGCACACGCACATCCTCGACTCGTTCTTCCAGACGTTCGAGCAACTCGCTGCGCGTGGCATGCAGCAAAGTGTTACGTTGCTGCGTAGAAGCCTCTTCCACCTGAATGATGCTGCCCGCGCGCGTTTCTTCGATGGCGGCGATGGCGAGCCGCATCGCCGGATTGAATTGCCGCTCCATCGCTTCGCGCACGGCGTTTTCCGCGGCTTGCTGCAGTTTGCCGCGCATTACGCTAACGAGCTGGTCTTGCGTCAAAATCAGGCGTCCGGGCTTTGGCTGCGATGAAACAACCTGCGGCGCAGGAGCAGGCGAAGCCACTCTTTCTTCCGCTTCTTCTGCAACGTTCTGTGCGGATATTACCGGCTCGGGAGCTTCGCTGCGGTGGGGCTTTGGCATTTCCACCAGCACGGAAGAGCGTGCCGGGCCGGTCGCGGATGCCGTCTCTCCATTGCCGCGGAATCCGCGTTCAAGCGGGTCCAGCCAGTCTGTCGGCGGCGAAGGAACGCTCCAAATATTCCCAGGCGTTTCTAGTTCCACTCCAATGTGGTGCATCTCGCGCGGGCTTTGGGGAAGGTGGACGGATTTCACTTGCGCACGAACGCTGGTGGTAATCTCGCTGTTCGGCGCATCGCCAAGCTGCAGGGTAATCCAGGTTCCGACGCGCAAATCGTGCCGCGATGGGTACCGGCAGCCGTGGAGGTTGACGCTGACCGCCGAAGTGCGTTCAAGAAAATCCTGGCCTGCTGTGTCGCGGCCGGAAATAAAAAGAGGAACCGTTCGCTCGATGCGCGTGCTGCGGCGCAGTTCAATACCGCTATAGGTGCGCGCAGGCGTCCCAAAAAAAGCTTGGCTCAAGTTTCCGCTCCGCCTCTACGGGTTGGGGCTCACGAGCAGAACGGCGCGTGTGATCTTCCGCAAAAGCAACGCGGCTCGCCCGTACTCGTTCCGGGCACAGTTCGTGCGAAGAGGCTGTGGAACGCCGAAATTATATAAACACAACCGCCCAAGCGCAAAGGGGAGAATTGTGTGCGGGCTGGAAGCCCTTGAACTAGAAGTAGACCGCCCCGCCGTCTACGTTGATGGCTTGGCCGGTGATCGCGCTGGCGTGATCAGAGCACAAGAACAGCGCGGCGCTGGCGATTTCGTCGGCGGATTGCCCGCGGCCTTGCAGAATGGTTTCCAGGAATCCGGCGAGCTGATCCTCTTTGCTGACGTTCAATTTCTTTGCCAGCTCCGCGCCAAGCTCCCTGGACATGATGGTCTCCGTCACCGGCCCGGGGCAAATTGCATTTACACGAACGCCTTTTCGCGCCGCCTCCGCTGCATTCACTCGCGTCAATCCGATCATTCCCGCTTTTGCAGCGGCGTAAGCAGAGCCCCATCCAAACGCCGCTTTTGCAGAAATGCTCGAGACATTCAAGATCACTCCGCTGTTTCGTGCGTACATTCCAGGCAAGACAAGCTGGCTCAGCAAAAATGCCGCGCGCAGATGCACCGCAAGCACTTTTTCAAATTCTTCGAGTGGGTATTCTTCCACCGGCAACACCGGCCCATAATGCCCGGCGTTGTTCACCAGAATGTCCACGCGCCCGAATTTTTCTTCTGCGGATTTCGCGATGGTGCGGCAGTCTTTGGCCAGCGAAAGATCCGCAACCTGAAACATTGTGCGTCCGCCGCCGGCTGTAATCTCATTGGCTGTTGCCGAAAGTTCAGTCTCGGTGCGTGCAGTCAGAAAAACCGCAGCGCCTTCCGCGGCAAATAGCTTCGCAATCGCCCGGCCGATGCCGCGGCCCGATCCGGTAATCAAGGCAACTTTGTTTTGTAAAAGCATGAGCCGAAAGGATAAAAGGCGGCACGCCGTTAGCGCAAGTCCAAGGTTGGATTAGTGAGGAACAACAGAAGTGTCACTGACTTGAAGTTGATTGGGCTCGTGTTCGCTCTGCCAACTTACGAATAAAGTCCACTTTGCTGTGACGCTTCCATCTGAAATCAACTATTTTTTCTGAGGTAGCCACGCGCAACGCAGGAACGGCCATTGCCTGACTCTTGGCGACAAACGTTGCGTCCTGAATTAGGTACAACAAGCCCGGTGATCCAGAACCTCCATTGCTTGTCAAAAAGGCAAGACCTGTGTCTCCATAGCGTACCAGCTCAGTTGGATCACCAATTATGTTTTGCACCTCAATGGAAGAAATAAAGGTAAATGCCTTTTCGTCAAACGAAGCAATGGTGAAATTATTGGTGTTAGCCTGTGCAGATGTTTGTCCTAGGATGAATACCTTATTCAACGACGAATCCGGCACAACGAGGCCCGAAGCATTGTAGCTCCCAACAATCGCTTGCGTTTTAGGATCGGCCACTTTGCCGTCATCACTGTAAATGAAACCCGTTCCAAAGTCCGAGTGAATTTCGCCTTGGTTGAATGGCGCAGTCCCTGTTGCAATGAGCGCCGCTCCTGAGTTGTTCACCTGAATCTCGTACAACAAGCCCAACGGAGTGTTTGAGAGGCAACCAGAGAAGCATGAAGCCGTGAGAATTTGGTCCGTCGAGGCCCAGGCAACAATGTCGTAGATGTTTAAAGATCCACCGGGGCCGAATCCCGGCACGTGGTTCTGCCTTTCCACATTGTCGTCGTAGACTACCACTCCGCCAATTTCGTCAGGCTCGCTTTCAAGATCGAGAAGCGTTAGAGCCGTTGTGTGCGCGCTTTGCGGGGCCGTTTTCAAGTCCCCGGCCCAGTAGACATTCGAATTCAACGAATTGGTTAGAGTCCACGTTAGTGGTGCATTCAAGCCCGGCAAGGGCACTTGTGTCATGCTGGTCGCTCCGGCGTATGCAGTATAGACATACTGGCCACCGGCGCTAACTTCCACCAAATCCGGATTGGAGCCGACTTCCAGTGATTTCACAATGGATCCGGTGTTTCCATCGATAGCCACAATCGAGTTCGGTTGGGCTGCGTCGTACTCCGCAGTTCCAACGTACAGCAGGCTACTAACCGGATCCCATGCCATGGCTAACCCAGCCAGATTGACAACATTGACCTTGGTACTGCTTCCGGGAGCAGAAACTGGAGTAACGACCAGACTCAGGGAATTGTTCGAAAATAGATTCGAATTCCCGTCGAAGACACTGATTGGCAATTGTCCAGAATTGGCCATTAGATTGGCTGGGACGGTGACATTGAGTTGCTGAGGGCTTACATAGAATGTGGGAAGGAATTGAAACTGTAGAAAATTGCAGTTCCAACAGGCACTGCTGCTGGAAGTGAAGTTCGTTCCCTTTATCGTCACGGCCACATCTGGGGCGCCCACAGTCACTTGGTTGGGAGTAAGAGAAGTCATGAAGGTGTGATGCGCGGGGGCGCTGCCGGTCGAAAAATCAGGGGCAGAGTTCGGATTCACTGCGGCTCCATCAATTAAGTACACTCCGCCCTTTCCGCGATAGACATCGGTATATGTGATTAGCGCTA
>JAFDVY010000057.1 GCA_018268785.1 Acidobacteriota bacterium
AGTCTTCAGTCTTCAGTCTTCAGTCTTCAGTCTTCAGTCTTCAGTCTTCAGTCTTGGCATTTTGAGATGATGCTGGAAATAAAATACGACGCGGGCTTGAGGACTGTTTGGACTACTGATTGGCTACAGGTCCGGGTGAGCGGAACAATACGTCGGAGGTAGCCAGTATTAGGAAAATCCAGAAGATTTCAGCGATGAAGAGATGGGTGATTTGGAGCCAGATAGGGGCGAGCAGGAGGACGTTGAGCACGCCGAGAGCGATTTGGATGAGGAGAATTGTGGTGAGATATGGAAGCGTGCGGGAAGAGACTTCGCGGCTCTTTGAGAGCTTGTACACCATCCACAGGATGTAGAGGAATGCAATGGCGGCGAGGACGGGGTGAAGGAGGCGCAGACGCAAGAGAAGATGGCTGCCTGCGGAAAAGTCCTGCGCGATGGAAGTTTTTAGCGAAGCTGCCGGAAAGATGGTGTCGCCGAGGGCGGCCAGGGTACCGGTCATGCCTGTTAGTGCTACGGCGAGAAGTCCGAGGACAATGACGATTCGCTCGTAGCGCGGCGCGGGTACAGCGAGACGGCGAGCGCCGCCGGAAAGCCAGGCAGCGGTGAGAGTGAGCGCAGCGACGAGAAGCAGTGTATTGCCGAAGTGCAAGCAGAGAAAGATGGCGCGACTTGCGGAACGGTCCATGCCGACATATTCAAAAAGAACGAGACCCGCGCCCAAGAGGGCTTCGTTGAATAAGAGGGCGGCAGCGGCGATGGCGGAGTAACGCGGCCAATCGCCCTTCGCAGTGCGGCGCCAGCACCAAATGAGGAGAACGGCGGCAAGTACGAGCGAGAGCCCGCTGGTTATGCGGTGGGTGAACTCGATGAGCGTTTGCGTTTGGGCCGATGTGGGAATGATTTGGCCGTTACAGAGGGGCCAATGACTGCCGCAGCCCGCGCCGGAGCCAGTGGCGCGAACGTAGGCTCCCCAAAGAATTACGGCAATGTTGTAAAGGAGGACGAACCAGGCGAAGCGCGCGAGCGAGTTTAGTTCGTTTTTGGAGGCGACAGGGAGCGCTGTGTTTCCGATGGGATCATCCGCTGCGCCGACGGTAGTGGACATGAATATTCGCGTTAGAGAGTGGCGGAAAGGGTGGGATCCCCTGCGCCCTCCGGGTACGGAAATTAAAACTCTCTTCTTTAGAATAGCGATTCCAGAACCTGTTTTGAAGTATTTTCCAGATCTCGGGTAGACCGGACGAGCTGATCCCCTTCAATACTCGGACTGCACCACTACCTGGGCCGGCCACTTTGGACGGCGTTAGAAAAGTTCTTTATCCTATAGTCCGCTCCGGTGGACCAAGGTATGGTGAACGATGATGAGAGCGCTCGTGTATACGGCGAAGGAAGAAGTCCAGCTGCAGGAGCGAGCTCGGCCGGCGGCTCGAACAGGCGAACAAGAGCTTACCGTCGAGCTTAGCGGCATTTGCGGCTCGGACATGTCCGGTTTCCTCGGACATAGCCCGCGACGGAAGCCGCCACTGATACTGGGCCACGAACTTACCGGCTGGCTCTCCAATGGCAAACGCGCGGTCGCAAATCCCCTGGTGAGTTGCGGGCGGTGTTCGAGATGTTTGGCCGGTGCGCAGAATTTGTGTGCGGCGTGGCGATTACTGGGGCTCGACCGGACGGAGGGTTCCTTCGCCGAATTTGTGACGTTGCCGTCCGAGCAGATTTTCGAAATACCCACAACTCTCTCGTCGCGCCGCGCGGTGCTGGCGGAGCCGCTGGCAAATATCGTTCACCTCTATCGCATCGCTGCGCCTCCAGCCTTTTTCCGCCTTGCGATCGTTGGGGCCGGCACGATGGGAGCGCTCGCACTGCAAGCGGGAAAGCGGCTGGGCGCCCGCGATATCTTGTGCGTCGATGTGAACGGCCAGCGCCTGGCGGCGATGAAGCAGATGGGGGCATCCGAGACACTGCAGGTCGGGGCCAAAGCCCCGACGGGAGTTACTTCGCCACCAACCGACGCCGAGTTCGATCTGGTGATTGACGCAAGCGGCAGCACGGAAGCGCGACAAACAGCATTTGACATTTGCCGCCCGGGCGGACAGGTCGCGTTGTTGGGAATGGCCCAACAACGAAGCGAAATTGATTTCGTTACCAGCATTCGCAAAGAACACCGCGTCGTGATGTCGTTCGCGTATACCCCGATCGATTTCCGACGTGCCCTGGATCTGTTGATCGGCGGTGAAATTGAATTGGACGATTGGACAGAGATGGTTCCGCTCGAAAATGGGCAGCAAGCGTTTGAAAAGATGACCCGCGCGCCTGGTGCCACGCTGAAAATGTTGCTGTCAGTAAGAAAGTCGCTCTAACGCGGCCAGCGGTATTTTGCCAGCGCTTCCGGATTTAATGTCACGCCGAGTCCGGGCGCCGCCGGCACTCGCACACAGCCATCCGCTTCCACAGGAAAAGCTTCCCTGGTGGTTTCCCATCGCAGCGGAGAATGACTAAGCGAATACTCCAAAATCTCGCCTTGTTCCTGCGCAGCGAGGAAATGCAGGTTGGCGGCGATTTCGATGTTGGTTTTATAGCCGTGAGTGATCACGCGTTTCCGCCGTTCGCGCGCGGCAGCAGCAATTTGTAAAATGCCGGTGAATCCTCCAACTTCGGAGATGTCCGGTTGGCAAATATCAGCGCCACCATGGTCCATCATTTCGATGAACTCGCGGACGTGGGTTAACCCGAGATCGCCGACGCCAAGCGGCAGTCCATGGCCAGCCATTCTTGCATGGCCCTCCACGTCGTCCAACAGGAGCGGAGCCTCCAGAAACCACACATTGGCGTCGAGCAGCGCTGGAATCAGTCTGAGCCCTTCTTCGGCGGTGCGATAAGAGAGCGCTGCATCCACAATTAAGCGCGCAGCGTCTCCGGCTGCTACTCGTGCGGCCAGCAAGAGGCGGCGCGTCAAAACCAAGTCGTCCATCCACCAGGGGTCGGCGCAGAGCTTGAAATTCTTCAGGTTGAGTTTTTTTCCAGATTCGACTTGTCGCCGCACCCCTTCCGGCGTGCGCTCGATCGGGTAGATGGTGCCGTATGCCGGTACACGGTCGCGCTTGGCTCCGCCAATCAACGCATGCACCGGTTGTTGTTTGATCTTCCCGCATAGATCCCATAACGCCAGGTCTACGCCGCCAATCGCGTGCATGACCAACCCACGCCGGCCGACGTAGTCTGTGGATTCGTACATCAACTGCCAGAGACCTTTAGGATCGCTGGGGTCGCGTCCGATCAATACTTCCTTCAGAGCACGTGCATGGCTATGCGCGGACGGCCCATTGACGATGGCCTGAATCGCCGGAGCCATGGACTCGGTTTCCCCCAGTCCAGTAAGACCTTCGTCGGTGTGTACAACGATAACGCAGTTGTCATACGAGCCGTCGAAAATGGAAATATTGGGATCCTCGACGCGCATATGGATTGCTTCCACGTTGGTAATTTTCATTTGGGGCTCTCCAAAGTCTCAGATCATAAGAGACTCGTGCCAACCAGCGGCAACAAAATCCCAGAAATGCGGCTAAAGCATAGAAACAATCAGCTAATCGACAATTTTGCCTCGATCAGGCGGTTGTGTTTGCCGGTCGGGGCGGTTATGCTCCGACGATTCTGAAACTATGCCCATCGAACAAGAACAGCCGTCCGCAAAACGTCTGGCAGGGCTTCCGGCATGGCTCGCCTATTCGCTTCTTACAATTTTGGTATGGGGAGCCTGGGGCGCGCTGTCGAAGGTCGCCTCCGCAAACGTAGATACAAACACAAACCAAATCTTCTTTACGGTCGGACTGTTGCCCTTAATTGTTGCAGTACTGCTGAAATCCAAGACGTTACGAGCTGGGCAAAACCGCCGCGCGGGCATCGGCTGGGCGTTTCTGACCGGTATTTTAGGCGGCACCGGAAACCTGGCGTTCTTTCAATCCCTGGTGATTGGAGGCAAAGCCGCAATCGTGATTCCCGCGACTGGACTTTTCCCTCTAGTGACGGTGTTACTTGCGGCCGTTTTCCTGCACGAACGACTGGGAAATTTACAGAAGGTGGGGGTGGTATTGGCGTTAGCAGCCATCTACCTCCTGAGCGCTTAATGGAAACAATACCCCACCCGATTCCAGCATGGCTTATCTTCACCGTGATTGCCCTGGTTTTCTGGGGCGTTACTGGGGTGACGCAAAAGCTGTCAACCAATCGAATTTCCAGCGCGCTTTCGTTTCTGTGGTTCGCCTACGCCATGGTGGCGATATCTATCGTGCTGGCTCTTACCGTTTCCATTCACTGGCAGACCAAACCGATGACGTTCCTGATTGCGGCGGCAGGAGGTACGCTTAACGGTTTGGGAGCATTGACTAGCTTCGTCGCGCTCGAGTCAGGCGGAAAAGCCTCCGTCGTGATTTCCCTGATCTCCTTGTTTCCTCTGGTAACCGTTGCTTTTGCGGTGATCGTCTTGCAGGAACGATTGACGTTGACGCAGACTTTCGGCGTCGTTCTAGCTATTCTCGCGGCGATTCTCTTGTCGATGGAGCCGAAACCGGCCACGGAGATGCACGTACCGTAGGGACTGTTGCTAGTTTTCGGCTTCGAATGGTTCTCCGTCAGGACCTATTCCGCCCACGGAACGCAGTCCTTCTTTCACGCTGAAGGCCGTTTCTGTTTCGAGAGTTTCTCCGGCTCGCAGCGTTCTGTGCCTGCCCGCCTCCATCATCTTTGCGAAACTCAAAGGGTAACCCGTGCATGGTTCGAGAACGGCGACATTGTAATTGCGCCAGCCGCCATAACTGGCGAAGAGCCAGCAAGAGGAAAGAAGTCGTGGATCGAAGGTGACCACGGAAGCCAGGCGGGCGTTCGTGTCGGTCAACGCGCACCAGCCTCGCGTCAGCCCAGTTCCATAGAAAAAATAGAGTTGTTGTGCGCTTGCCGGAGGAATGCAGCGCAGATCCACTTTTTGTTTGCCGATGCGTGCATAGGGCCATGCAAATTCCGGCTCTGCGCCTTCCAGGGTGCCGCGGAAGGCAGGCTCCAGCAAGACCCGCATGGGCGGAAAATCAATCCGATGTTGTGGCGTCACAGCGAAAGCAGGGTGCAGCTTCCACAAAAAAGGAAAGTCGGATGCGCCAAGGTTTGTAAACGAATGAGAAAATCGCAGCCGGCGCTCGTCGCGGCGCAAGGTGATCGTTTTTGTCGCTCGCACCGCGCTGATCGGAGTCGAATAGCTTAACGTCACGCCAACAGCATCTTTTTCTTCGAACGTCGCGGCACGCCAGGCTCCCGTCCAAAATTCGCCGTGATCGGGATAGCTATCGCCAACGATTTGCGACACTTCGTCGTTTGGGAATAGCTCGTCCCAGCCGCCGCTCCAAACATCGTCATAGCGCGCGTTGATAAGCTGCTTTGCGGGAGGAATGCGGGGGTTATTCCACAGCAAATCGGCATCTGCAGGTTTGTACGTGATTTGCCAGATTTTGCCCCCGACTTCGGGCAGAATCGCCACTCGCAAGTAACGATTTTCAAGCAAGACGACTTGCAAGCCGCAATATTTCCAATCTTTATTCGCACGAAGCATCGAGCGCACCTTTTGCTGCGGTAACAAAATTCAGTGTGTCAATTCATGATCTTCGATTTGTCGAAACGATGGATATATTGCGGTGCAACCACCGGGTGGTCAACTTGAACCGTGGCGCGATCCGTCACCACGATACCGCAATCGAACTTTACGCCTGAAAAGGCCGCATGGCTGGACCCGGAAAGGCGGATCTGGCTTGTCGCCAAATCAGGGCGCTCTTTAGCCACGCTGAGCGCGCCGACCGTTCCTCCGTCCACGGCAACTTGAGCGTTGTCCGCGACGGCCATCCAATCCGCATAGACCGTGGAATTCCTTACCGACAACTTCGCATCGCCATTCGCAGTCAACTCGTCGATATAGCTCCCCTCGAATGTTAGGTCACTTTTTCCACGCGCATAGACATCCCACGTGTCGACGTTGACGTCTTCGAGAGTAAATTTAAAACGGCAATTCGACGCGCCGGCTTCAGGGATGACCGCCGGCTCGCGCGATCCCAAGACGCCTCTCGACAGCGTGAATCTGCCTTGACAGTCAGGAAAAAAAGCAAGTTGCGCCCTTCCGATATGCCGAAGTGCGGCTTCAGACTCCCCGTGTAAATACAGCAAGAAAAACTGGATCTGCACGTCTTCCAAATCCGCCTGCGCACCCGAACCCATGTTGAGTGTCTGTGCGAAAGGCCTATCCACGGGGATCCGGTCAAATTGCAGTTTTTCGTGGTCTCCGCTATGGGTGGAAAGAAACACGAGTCGCAAATGTTTGGCTCTTACGCGGCTGGACCTGGAAATTTCCAACTCGAAGATTTTGAAGTTCGTGATGTCGCCTTCCGTGCGCTCCAAATGAAATTCGGAGTTTTCGGTTTGAAAGTTGACGACCTTCAACCGTCCCTCCAAAACCCAGATCGGATGAGCGCCGCCCTTAGGCTCCATGGTGGAGTCTGTGATGACAATGTCGGCCGCTCCCTCGCAATGCAAATTGCTGGAGCCGTTGGCGCTATTGGGTGGATCAGACACCAGAAGATGAACCAGTTTCAGCTCCAGCCGAGCGCCTTTGACAACCGTGATCGGGCCGCTGATCATGAGCGTCATATTTTCGAGCCGAACGTCGCCCTCGATCCGAAGGGGACCATCTTGACGAAAAACACCCGGACCCGAAACTACCATTCCGTTCGTGAGAACAGGAAGAGGGCGGGCTACTTCCTGTTGCAAAAGAGGCAGAGCTGCGAAGATGAGTGGAATCATAAATTATCGTCTGAGGCTAGCGGTAAGTCAGATCCTAGTACACGATAAATCCGCGACATTCCAAAAACCGTCGGTTATTCGTTTTTTTGATACAAATTCCAAGCTAAGTTCGCAAGACAAGCTTTCAGACGTATCCTATTCACATGTCCGCCTCTATTCTTGATGCGCGTTGGTGCCGAATTGCGGCGCTCATCTTTGTGATAGCTGCATGTACGGGCTCTTCTCTTCCCTCCATGCCTCAGGACAGCTCCAGCGTCGCGGATCAGCCGCGAGATCTTCTGCGACAGGCCTTCAGCCTGCATCAAGCGGGTCGATACTCGGAGGCGCTGCCACTGCTGCGCAGACTGTACGAGCAAGACCGGCGCAATTACTTCGCCAACCTGCTGATTGGGATCGACTTGCTTCGAACGGGCCAACGCAGCGAGGCAATTCCATTCTTGCAGGAAGCAGCAAGACTCAAACCTTCGGAGGAATTCCCGTTCGAATACTTAGGCGAAGCATTTGCCGGCAACAGGGATTTTGCAGAAGCGTTCGCCGCCTATCGCAATGCCGCGAAAGCGGCACCCGATTCTGCCGAGTCCGCCATCGCCGAAGTCGGATTTCATCTGACACGTTTTGCCGAACTCGCCGGCGACCTCCGACGCACCGAAAGGGGCCTCGCCTATTCCTATTGCCTACAAGCTCTAAGCAGCGTCTCAGCGGCATCCAAGGCGGAACTGCTTCGGCGTGCGGTAGCTATTTCTCCAGACTCTCCCGGAATTAAAAGCGAGTTGGCTATCGCGGAGTTCTCCGCTGGAGATTTTGGCAATGCTGCGAAGACTCTAGACTCGGCGCTAAAGGCCGATCCGGATGATCTACGTGCCTTGCTTGCACAGGCCATGCTTGCAGCGCATGGCGGCGATTGGAAACTCGCATTTGTCCTTCTCGACAAGATCGGCGCGCGTTCGAAAGCGAGTTTGGCTACGGCTCGGAGAGACTGGCCAGAGGAGTTGCTGGCGCCGAGCGGAACGGAAGCCGACATCGCGCAAATTCGGCCGAGACTTTTTGTTTCGTGTGTCAGGAACGGCAAAGAGGTTTGTTCTTCGCACTCTTTGAGCAATGATCTGCCGCGGGCAGAAAATACTGCTGGCTTGTCGCGCAGTAGCCTCTTCAAACAGCAGCGATGGGAAGCACTCGCGTCGCGTCCGCTTCCTGCGAATCCGAACGCCCAAGATTGGTCATTTCGCGGACTCGCTTTCAGCAAGATCGGTGAATGTTTTAAGGCCATCCCAGACCTCGAACGCGCCCTTGCTCACTCCAGACTGCCGTCGCCGCAGGATCAATTTTTTCTGTCCATTTGCTATGCCGCGGAAGCCGGGGCCGTCGCCGATCAATTGGAGAAAATTGGCGGGCAGCAATCCGCGGCTCTACACCTTGTGCGCGGAGATGTGTGGTTGCGGCTTCGTAGCGACCCAAAAAACGCCATCCTGGAATACCAGGCCGCTCGAGCCATGGACGCTAGCAACCCTGCCACTTCCGAACGGCTTGCTGCCGCACAGCTCGAAGCCGGCGATACCGAGGCTGCGAAACTTAGCGCCGAAGCCGCGCTCAAGATTGACCCCAATCGCCTTTCGGCAAAGCGTACGCTGGCGAGACTCGCAATGGATGATCGCGACTACCCACGAGCCGTGGAGTTGCTCCGCCAAGTAACGCAATTTGATCGCCAAGATATGAGCGCGCAAGTTGAGCTAGCCAATGCCTGCTCCCAGATTGGCCAAGCCGACGAAGCTTTTCGCAACCTCGCGCCAGCGCTATCGGCCGGCTACCCCGACGAAAAGGGCAGTCTGCATTACCTTCTTGGAACGATTCTGGTGAAACTTGGCAAAAGTGACGACGCGCAACGCGCTTTTCGCCGAGCGCGAGAGCTTTCTCAACACTTTGAACAGTCGGGTCGCGAGGACCAGAGTGCCCGTCCCTAATCAATTACATTCGCGCCGACAACTCATTCGATTACTCGGAGGCAGCGTTTTCTTATTTGGCAGTATGGGCCGACGGTCTCTCGTCGGTGCTGGTCCCCGCGGACCGATCCAATTCGAGAACATCGCAGGCCGCAGCGGACTTGATTTCGTGCTTCGCAATGACGCCGCAGGACGGAAATACCAAGTCGAAACCGTGCTCGGCGGCCTTGGCGTCATCGACTTCGATGCCGACGGATGGGCGGATCTCTACTGCACCAATGGCGCCGCACTTCCTTCCCTCGAAAAGAACGACAAAAAGTTTTACAACCGGCTGTACAAAAACAATCGCGACGGCACCTTCTCGGATGTTACCGAGCGAGCCGGGGTTCAAGGACGAGGCTACTCCATGGGCGTCGCGGTAGGCGATTATCAGAATGATGGCTTCGAAGATCTGTACGTCGTAGGCGTTCACGGCAACACTCTCTATCGAAATAACGGCGACGGAACATTCACCGATGTGACAGAAAAGGCCGGCGTGGGAGGGACCGATTCGCGCGGCAATAAGCTCTGGTCGGTGGCTGCAGCCTGGGTGGATTATGACAATGACGGGCTCCTCGATCTGATCGTCTCCAACTATTGCGATTGGAGCCCAGGCAAGGACCCGGTCTGCGGCGGCATAAGTGAAAACACTCGCGCCTATTGTCATCCCGATATGTACCGCGCCGAGCCCCTGCTCATCTATCACAACAACGGAGACGGGACATTTAGCGACGTTACGCGCCAGATCGGACTTCAATCGGTTCTTGGAAAAGGAATGGGTATCGCCGTGGCCGACTACGACGGCGACCGTCATCCCGACGTCTTCATCGCCAATGACAACGCGCAAAATATTCTTCTCCACGGTACGGGCAAAAAATTCGAAGAGATCGGCATCGAAGCTGGCGTGGCTTTCAATGGCGACGGCCGGCAAATCTCCGGAATGGGAGCTGACTTCGGAGATTTCGATGGTGACGGGCGACCAGACATCGTGATGACCGGTCTTCGCCGGGAAACGTTCGAGTTGTTTCGCAATCGGGGCGACGGAACTTTCGAAGACGCCAGCGCATCGAGCGGACTCCTGCAGCTCAGCAGGGCCTGGAGTGGGTGGGGCTGCGGTTTCGCGGATTTAGACAATGATGGTTGGCTCGACCTTTTTGTGGCCAACGGCGGACTAGAAACCAACGAACCGCAACCCAACCGCGTTTTTCGAAATACCGGCGGCAAGTTTTCTGATGTTTCAGAATTGGCGGGCCGGGACTTTCAAACTTCGGCTCTCCATCGCGGAGTAGCGTTCGCTGATTTCGATCACGATGGCCGAATTGAGGTCGCCGTTACCGCGATCAACTCTTCCATCGAACTTTGGAAAAACATTACTCCCTTGCAGTCATGGCTGCAATTGAAGCTGACCGGCACGAAAAGCAACCGCTCCGCTTTGGGCGCACGAGTTACTTGCCGAACTGCGGAGCGAACACAGGTTCGTTTTATCGCCAACAGTGTAGGTTATGCGTCGTCGAGTGATCTTTGTTTGCATTTTGGACTCGGCGAATCCGCGAAAGCATTCCTGGAAATCGACTGGCCGTCCGGTATCACGCAGAAAATAGAAAATATAGGGGCGAATCAGCGCCTGAAGATCGCTGAGCCAAACAGTTGAACGATAGAAAACGGGAAGCAATAAACTGACACTCGGCTCGCCCCACGATGTCATTTAAACGTAAGAATTAACCTCAATCTGCTTTCCCCATCTTGCCCACCTCTGTAACGTTACCGTCAAAATCTCGCGTAAGTTCCTGCGAAATGGGTGTTCGGGAGAAACCGGAGGCGGAAATGCAAAAATTCCAAGTGTTTAGTTCTGTGGTGCTTCGATGCGCACTCGCCTTGTTGTCTGCATGCGCGCTGCTTGCGGTATTTGCCGGCGTTGTTCCAACGAGTGCACAATCCACTAACGCTCAGATCACTGGAGTGGTGGCTGACTCCAGCGGTGGCGCAATCGTAGAAGCGCTCGTTTCCGCCACTAATCTCAATACCGGGGTTGTTTACACAAGCACAACCAATGAGGCCGGCCTTTATGTCGAGCCAGAACTAGTGCCCGGGCCGTATCAAATCATTGTCAGCAAGCAGGGTTTCGGCACCGTCACTCAGCCACGCGTTGTACTTCGTACCGGCGACCATGTGACTCTCAATTTCACTTTGAAGCCAGGAACCCTCCAGGAGGCAGTCACCGTCACCGGCGAATCCGTGCCAATCATTTCCATGGATCAGGCCAGCAGCTCTCACGTGCTGGACAACAAGATGATCACTGAACTGCCTCAGCTGAATCGCAACACGCTCGATTTGGCCGCGGTTACGCCAGCCATCCAAGGCAAAGGTCCGCTCAGCAACAATATTGAGAGCCTGGGCAATGCCAGCTATCTGATCGCGAATAATGGAAACTCCTACGCAGTTTCGGGGGGCCAAGTCAACGGCACGAGTATCAGCGTCGATGGCAATCAACTGCAAGACGCAGAGTTCAATGCCGTCAATCGGTCAATTCCTACGCCTGATACCATCGGGGAATTTCGCGTGGAAAGCGGGGTCCTTACCGCCGAGCACGGCCGTTATTCGGGCGGGATCATATCCATCAACACACAAAGCGGCACAAATCTCTTTCACGGACGCCTGTTTGAATATTTCCGCAATCAAGCACTGAATAGCAATGAATGGATGTCCAATGCGCTCGGAGTAGAAAAGCAGCCTTTCCATCAAAACAACTACGGAGCATCATTGGGCGGTCCCGTTTACATACCCAAGCTCTACAGCGGCAAAAATAGAACATTTTTCTTTTTTGGCTGGGAAGGAGAGCGGTTCTCAAAGAAGCAAAACGTACAAAGTTCCGTTCCATCGCTTGATGAGCGCAACGGGTATTTCGGCTCTACGATCATCAACTATCAAAATGGCAATCCCGTTTACGCGAAAATCTACGATCCCTTTAACGGATACATGGACGGCAGCGGCAATTGGGTGCGTCCGGAATTTCCAAACGATACGATTCCAACCACGGCCGTCACGGTACCAGGCCAGACCACTACCTTTTCGCAACAAAGCCAGCTTTTCCTCAAGTATCTACCTTTGTGGCCCGAGCCAAATCACGCACCTGCCGCAAATACCGATCACACCAATAACTACTATTCAGCGATCTCGTTCCAGCGACCGTCCGACCGATATTTCTTTCGTATCGACCACAACTTCTCGAACAACCATCGGCTGAACTTCAGCTTCAGCCGCTCCAGCCTGACGAATTTGATTGGAGCCCCGTTCTTTCACGCGGCTGCCTCGGTCACAACGGACCACGATTGGAGCAGCGCCGTTAACTATACTTGGGTCTTATCCCCGACTTCGATCCTCGACGTTCATCTCGGTTTTGGCGTAGCGAAACTCGTCAGCACCGGCGTCTCGGGATGGGGAGCGCAGGCCGACCCCAACATCGACACCTCTCAATGGCCGTTTGACCCCCTCATCATCAATAATCCAGAAAAGACCACCACGCAAATTCCGCCCGGTCTCTCTATTTCCGGTTATACGGGGATAGGCGGCTCCGAATTTGACTCGTTCATCAATCAAACTGTAAACGGCACGGTTGCCTTCACGAAGGTTCTGCACCGTCACACTCTCAAGTTCGGCTATGAACAGTACTTCGCCCGTTTCGATGAGAACGGCGGCGACCATACCGGCGTAGCTTGGGTCAATGCTGGTGGCGGTTCAAACGAATTTTGGAATAACAACGACGGTTTGACTGGTAGCCCGCTGGCGGAACTTATGATGGGCTCGTCCAACTTTTTCCAGTGGGGAAACTGGAACATCGCGCCCTATGGCTACAACCAGGCGGCGTACGTGATGGACGATTGGAAGGTCAATAACAAACTTACCGTTCAAATCGGCCTGCGTTGGGACCACGACGGCGCTCGGCAATCCCGCTATCCGAAGGGCAGTTTGATGTACGACCAGTTCGCGAAAAACGTGCTGACGCCGAACGCAGGATGGGATTGGAGCCAGGTGACCTCCACTGTGCCAGGTCTGTCCTCTTTACCGGAGCCGGCTTGGCTCTCGCAAGGCGCAACAGGCCGCGTGGTTCTGCTCGATACGCCGGAATATCCGCAGAAGAATCTGTATAAAACGGATTGGCTGAATTTCCAGCCGCGTTTGGGCATTTCCTACGCGTTCAACAACAACACCGTTTTGCACGCCGGCGCCGGTATCATCTACCAAGGGTTGAACGGACTCTCCACGGATTGGTTCAGCTTCTACTACAACTCCATCACGTTCAACCAACTCGCCACGCTGAACGGCCAACAGTGGGTGAGTGAATTCGGCAATGATCACGGACTAGGTACCTTCCCGCTTCAATCGTCCGGAGCCAATCTCGGCTACTTTCCGCCGGTAACAACCAATGCTGCCTACGGCTACCAAACCTTTGGCGCTGCCGCAAACCTCGATCAGGCCGGAACGACCATCGGCCACTTCAACAGTCCAGAAGACTACATGTGGACAGCGAGCCTGCAGCGTCAACTGGGCAAAAATTGGACCTTCACTGTCGAATACACCGGCATTCGCGGCATTCATTTGCTCATGCCAGTATGGAACTGGAGCACCAACAACATTCCCTTGGATTACTACAAGCTGGGCCAACACTTGAACGATCAGGTCCCCAATCCCTTCTATGGACAGTCGCAGACTTTTTCCAGCCAGCCCACTTTGCCGCTTTCCCAGCTATTGGGCCTTTCTCCTCAATACACTAATCTGTCTCCTGGCCAGGCAACTTGGGGGAAGTCACTTTCGAACTTTGTGAACTTCCAGGCGCAAACGCGGCGCTACCATGGGTTGGCGTTGTTGGCTTCTTACTCGATTCGTAAGACGCTTACCAATACAGGAGGAAAGGACATTCAACACAGCGGTCCCGCCGGACGCGGAATCCTGCAAAATCCACACGATCTCATGGAAGGTTACGGGCTCGCTCTTTACGAACAACCCCAGACACTCCTGCTCAACTATTCCTATGATTTGCCCTTTGGACGCGGCCGCAGGTTCCTTAGCGGCGGCAGCGGCTGGTCACAGCGCCTGACCGATGCATTCCTCGGCGGCTGGGGTCTCGCCGGAGTTTCCACCTATCACCCGAAGGGAACGCCGGTCTTGGTGCCCAATGTCAGCGGCGGAACAACCGCTCCAGGAGCCGCTTTGCGGTGGTCGCTGGATCCTGGCGCGAAATATACCGCTTCCACGGATTATTCCCGCGCGCTTGCAGTGAACGGCTCGTTTACCAACACGAACCCGCTGGGCGTCTTCAATTCCGCTGCGTTTGTGCGCACTCCGGATTACAGCCTCAGCAACGCAGCATTCGTCTTTCCCAACGTCCGCAATCCTGGCGATTTCTCGACGGATGCCACCATGCTAAAGAAGTTCTACTTCTCACAAAGCGAAACGCGCTGGGTCGAATTCCGAGTCGAAGCGCTGAACATTTTCAACCATCCGAACTATGGATTTATCGACAATAATCCGGATTCGCCTACATTCGGAGGCATCAACGGCAAGGCGGGTAGTCGAACCATGCAATTAGGTCTCCGCATCTTCTTCTAAACAACGATTGGCCAAAGCCATCGTGCCTGCTGCGTCGTGGAGACTCTAATGCGTGCAATTGTGCGGTTTCTGTTTCTCTCGATCTTGTTCATTGTGCCTTGCGCGCAAGCGCAGAGCACAATGCAACTCCAAACTGAGGATGTGGCGTTGACGTTCGATGCGGCATCCTCAGCACCCCGACTGAAGGAACTGCGCGCCACTGGCCAGCCGGCATGGTTCAATCGGGCGGCCGAGACCTTGCCGGATCACGTCGAAATCAATGGTCAGGTCACCCCCATCACCTGGAGACTCCTTTCAAACGCCACAAAACACACCCGCCATCTCGTTTCTTATACGTATGAATGCACTTCTCCGCATCTGAAGCTCATTTGGGAATGGGAGGCTCGAGCTGACTTCGGCCCGATAGAACACCGCATACGCGTTGAAAATCTGGGTGAAAGTGACATCTGGTTGCCTTTTCAGGACAGCTGGAAGTTTGATTTTTCGGTCCAACCTGGAGTGCAACTCAGCCACTTCTACGTGGAAAAGGGCGCGGACACGCCTTCGCCGATCGGAACTCACAACGTTAAGCTGACCGAAGGCTACACCTGGCAAGGTTATTCCAGCACCTACGCGCATCCGGCCGAAGACGAGGCGCGCGAAATTATTCCCTGGTCTCTGGTGCAACGAAACAGTCCGGCACAAGACGGCTGGTACGTGGGTATTGAATTTAGCGGCAGAACGCGGCTCGCGTTCAATCGAAGGCGGAATTCACTCAAGGGTGCGGCAGGACTTAACCCCGCTCCCGGACCTTTTCGGACGAAAATCCCTGCCGGCGAATCCTTTGAAACTCCGCAAGTCTTTCTCGGCGGCTTTCACAGTGGAATTGACGCAGCCAGTAACGTTCTCCGCCGCTGGGTGCGCCAAGTTCTTACAAATCCCACGACCTGGGCCGACCCTCGCTACCCATATCTCGTTAACAACAGCTGGGGTAGCGGAATGGCCGTCGACGAGGCCCTCGCTCACCGCATGATCGAAGACTCCTCAGACCTACAGTTTGAAATGTTCCATATTGACGCGGGGTGGTTCCGTGGCGTCGGGGATTGGTATCCGAATCATGAGAAATTTCCGCACGGTATGGCCGCCATTGCCGACCATGCGCACCGTCTCGGCCTCAAATTTGGTCTGTGGGTCGACTGGACGCAGGCAGGGCTAAATACCGAGAAAGGTTCTCTAAACCTCCGCGACCCGAAAGTCCGTGACTGGCTGGTTGCCGACGTTCCGCCCGATTGGGAGCCCGAACCTTTTAAAGGTCAAACGATAGATATCGGGTTGCCAGCAGCAAAAAACTGGGCCGAGGAAGAAGTCAATCGCATCGTCAGTGACTATCATTTGGACATGATCGAACACGACGGCTATCTTGTCGCGCAAGGATGCGACCGGTCCGACCATCCGCATGCTCCCGCGGATCCGGCTCGAACTACCATCGTTAGGACTTCGGGCGCCTACTTCGTGCACGGGCCAAATTCAACCGATGTCAGCTATCATGCGGTGCGGGCTTACTACGACATTTATGCAAGACTGCGCAAATCCAAGCCCGGCTTGCTCTTTGAAATCTGCAACGACGGTGGGCGTATGGTGGACTTTGGCAGCGCCTCCCATGGCGACTATTTTTCCATCACCGACACTTACGACCCGCTGTCGAATCGCCGCGCCTTCTATGACACCAGCTTTGTTCTTCCTGCGGCCATGCTCGAAACTTATGTCGAAAAATGGCCCGCTCGGTCCATTGAGAATTTTCGCTACATGCTTCGTAGCGGAATGATGGGCTGGCTCACCATCATGCTGGATACCACGGCGTGGAGCGCCGAACAACATGATGTGGCAAAGCAGGAATTCGCAATCTACAAAACGAAGCTGCGGCCACTCATCCGTGATGCAGCTCTGTTCCATATTTCGGAAAGGCCCGACGGAGTTCGTTGGGACGGTATGGAATATTACGACCCGACGACCGGGCGAGGCGCCGTTTATGCATTTCGCGGTTCGACTGAGACGGAATCCTCTCACACATTTCGGCTCAAGGGACTCGACCCTTCGCGAACTTATTCTCTCGAATTCCAGGATCACAGTTCAGAAAACCGCGTGGCCACAGGAAGTGTATTGATGAAGGCGGGCCTGACGGTTTCGCTCAAACAAGCAGACAGTTCCGAACTGATTTTTTTTGCTGAATCGCCCAACAAGTCAAAACCAACCGAAGGGTCCACCGGCCAATGAACAACCCGGAAAAGCGCTTGGCGGGACGCACGGCTGTAGTTACCGGTGGCGCACAAGGAATTGGACGAGCTATCGCGGAGCGATTCCAATGCGAGGGTGCCCGCGTATTCATCGTGGATTGCGACCTCGCCGCCGGTGAAAGTACGGCTGCCGAACTTACTGGCCGCGCTGCCCACCTGCCGCCCGTCACGTTCCTGCACGCTGACCTTAGCCGTCCCCAGGAAATCCTCGAGATCATGAACGTGATTCCCCGGCACAGCAGTGCCCTGCACATTCTTGTGAACAATGGCGGCATCGAAATCGACAAGCCATTCGAGCAAACGTCTCTCGCAGATTGGGAATCCATAATGAACGTCAACCTGCGCGGAGCGTTCCTGATGACTCAAGCTGCGCTCCCGCTCTTCCCCGCCCAAGGCGGTGTAATCCTGAACATCAGTTCAATCCACGCGACCCATGCATTTCCAAACGCCGCGGCGTACGCCTGTTCCAAGGCCGCGCTGGTTGCACTTACGCGCAACCTGGCGCTAGAACTCGCTCCTCGCCTGATTCGTGTCAACTCCATCAGCCCGGGGTATATCGATACCCGGTTGTGGGAAGACTTTTTGCGTTACGTCCCCAACGCCGCCGCCGTCGCAAAGCAAACCGCGGCATTGCATCCGCTCGGGCGTCGCGGTGTTCCGGCGGATATTGCCGAAGCTGCCTTTTTTCTTGCGTCTGATGCCTCCTCATTTATGACGGGTACGAATGTTGTAGTCGATGGAGGAATTACCATACGGGCGCATGCACCGATCGGTTGAGCGTCTTCATTCCAAGCTCGCTTTGCCCGTTGCCCTGGTAAGTACTAGAATTCGTCAGGGGTACCAGCCATGAAAAAAGAGCAAGTCTCGCTCACCGGCACTCTTAAACGGGAATTCCAACGTGACCTGGAACTCTTCAAACATTTCCTTCTCCTCATCAACGATTCCGGCCCTATCCGCAACGTTGAACTCATCTGGAATGAGGAAATCGACCCCCTGAAGGCGAAATTCAAGAATCGCGTCGGTACGGAGGATGCCCTTGTGCAGCTGAAGCCGGCGGGTTCCCCGGTAGCTAATCGCAACACTCCGAGCACGCTATTTTGCGATTTGGTCCATGGCTTCGGTTCACACGAGGACGAGACCTGCGCACATTCGGATCTGCCAGCCCAGCAGCGTTGTCGCGCAACTTCGTGTTCTCAGGTGTATGCGTGCCACGTCGGCTTGACCGACATCGCTGTGCCTGTGATCAGTGACGGCCAGTATCTCGGCACGCTGTTTTCGGGCCAAGTGTTGATGCAGGCGCCCTCGGACGAGAGTTTTGAACGCGTTCGCGAATCGCTCAAACGCCACGCGCATATTGATATGGCTAGCTTGGAGGCCGCGTATTATCAGGTTCCCATCGTAACCGGCGATCAAGTAAAGCACATGGTCCGCGTACTGGAGCTGTTTGCTCGCTACATCGCGAACTCCTGGGAGCGGTTACGCATCGTTGGCGAACATCAGCGGCAGCAGGAGCGGGAATTGGCGCTCGACCGTAAGGAATTGGCCTCGATTCTGCTCTCCGGCGAAATCGGTGACCGCAATGAATTGAAAGCACTCGCGGCGCGCACCGGGTTGCACCGCATACCGGATCGAGTGGCGTTGGTGCAGATTGCCCGTCAAGTGCGTGGACACAATGACTCGAGATCCGACGTGGCCGAACACATGACTCTGAATCGCATATCCCACTTCGTCGAAGATCATTGCCGAAATTGGCCTGCATCCTTAGGCACCGTGG
Organism: Acidobacteriota bacterium; assembly: GCA_018268785.1. GTDB lineage: Bacteria > Acidobacteriota > Terriglobia > Acidiferrales > UBA7541 > Acidiferrum. The sequence continues at coordinate 18,465 of JAFDVY010000057.1, forward strand.
TGCGACCTGGCGAGGTTTGTATCTTCACTAGCCTTGACGCGCGTAATGTCGCGCACGAGCGCATCTCCCTTGAAGAGATGGCCAAAAATCTGATGCAAGCGATCCGTTCGCAATGTGACGCGGACGCTCGCATTGGCATCAGCTCGTCGCATGCACACCCTGCGGAACTGGCTCACGCGTATCAGGAGGCTTGTCTTGCACTGGAGGCGGGAGAAGGTGATGTGTCGTTTTACACCGATCCAAAACCACTGGATCGCGGCCCTACGGAAGCGTTGGAGGGTTTGGTGCGCTGCATCCAGCGTGGCGAAGGCGTGTTCTCCGCCTTGAGCGAATTTCTTGCCCATGCCGCCCCGTCCGACCGTTCTCCAGCGCGTTTACAGCACTCTCGCGCCCTGTTGACCTGGGCGATCGAGCACATAGCACTGGAAGTATCGAGTTCAGGGGTGGAGCAAGCAAAATTTGCGGTCGCGAAAAAACAAGCAGTCAACGGCGTGCTCAATGCTCCTAATGCGTTTGCAGCCTGTGAGTCTCTGCGCCGGTTTGTGAAAGCCGTTACACAAGAGGTCGCTTCCACCTTCTGCCAGCGTGAACGAAAAATTGTCCACGCAGTCGAACGACTAATGGTGGAGCGCGGCGTAGCAAACCTCACCATCCAGGAGATCGCCAATACCATTCGTGTTTCTTCAGGCCATTTGAGCCGCGTGTTTCGCCGCACGACAGGGATGACGCTCGAAAATTATTTGATCCGCCATCGAATCGAACTTGCTAAGAAAATGCTGCTCGATCCACGGCTAAACGTTGCGGAAGTTTCGGAACGCTGCGGTTTTTGCACGCCCGCCTATTTCGCCTCGGTTTTCAGGAAATACGCAACATGTACGCCTCGGGAATTTGCCAGCAGCCCCCAAAGCTGGCCGCGCATTTCGGCTATCCTGTCAATGCCGGGGGCGGAATCTTAGCAGGACGGTTGTGCATGATTTGCAATGCAAGAAGTCGAAGGGAAAACGGTAGGACATTTCCCTGCTCGTCTTCACACAGACACCAATCATTGTAAGTGCAAGAAAACAAAGGGATGGCGGAGAGGGTGGGATTCGAACCCACGGTAGGGGTTAACCTACACACGCTTTCCAAGCGTGCGCCTTCAACCGCTCGGCCACCTCTCCAATGGAAAAACAACCTTACTAATCTAGCAGAAACTAAGGCGTGGCGCACGGTGACGGTAAGGCGTTTGTATTCTTGCCTCAAGAAAATGCGAACGGCGAAACGAACGTCTATGGAGGCTGTTGGGAAGAGTGAGGTGTGTCTGTTAAAATTTGTGTGCGGTTCCGGGATCGTCTAATCGGTAGGACATGAGCCTTTGAAGCTCAGTATCGTGGTTCGAGTCCACGTCCCGGAACCAATTTCGTTTTGGGGCTCGAGTTCCCTGACTTCCCTCAAGCTGTTTGCCTGCGCACAAGAAAGCAGATTCCTCGCTTCGCTCGGAATGACAGGTTGCCCGAGGCGGAACCACCGAGGCGGTTTGCGACTAGATTTCGTTTTTCTTGAGGGAATCCATTACGAAATCGCAGGACCGGACGCAGAGCGCCATGATGGTGATGGTGGGATTCTGGCACGGATTCGAGGTGAAACCACTGGCGTCCATGACGAAGAGATTTTTTATGTCGTGCGATTGCTGAAATTGGTTTAACACGGATTTCTTGGGGTCAGAACCCATTCGCGCGGTGCCAGCTTCATGCACGGCCCAGCGAGGCGCGGACGGATGAGCGT
>JAFDVY010000058.1 GCA_018268785.1 Acidobacteriota bacterium
CCAGGTATTCGCGCAGAATCACTGCCGCGGCCACCGAATCCACCGTCGGCTTCTCCGCTTCTGGTTTTTTCTTTTTCTGCGTTTCGTCGCGATACTTCTTGCCAAACTCTTCTTCGAGCAGCCGTTCCGCTTCCCAGCTCGTCAGCCGCTCATCCACCATTTCCACGGGAAGCCCAATCTGCTTTCGCGCACGCTGCGCGAACCGCTCCGCTTCTTCCGCCATTTCTCCGCGCGTTCCATCCAGCAGCAGCGGCAGCCCGACCACAATCTGCTTCACTTCATGCTCGCGCGCCAATTCGCGCAAGCGCCGCATATCCTCATTGCGATTCACGCGCTCCAGCGTCGCCAACGGCCGCGCCAATCGCGCTTCCGCGCTTGCAATCGCCAGCCCAATCCGCGCGCGCCCGTAGTCCACAGCCAGAATCGTTTTCGAGGCCGCCATTGCGGATTCATGCGCCGCTTTGTTCTCTTGATTCACCTTTTAATTATAGCGTTTGCCGCTCGTTGCCCGGAGTTTCGCTTCGATGAACGTCCCAAACACCTAACAGGCCACTCCGAGCTAGGCAGAATTGTTCAGAATGGAGTCAGCCACCCGAGCCACTTGCGCCATCTCCGCAACGTCATGCACGCGCGCAAGATGCGCCCCGCCAAGAATGCTCGCCGTCACGGTCGCCGCCGTTCCCCAAATTCGCTCCTCCGCAGGAACCGGCTTTCCATCTCGGCTAAGCGTCTTCCCCAGAAATCCCTTGCGCGAAATTCCTACCAGCAATGGATATCCCAGCTTCGCCAGTTCCGGTAGTTTCGCGAGCAATTCGTAGTTCTGCTCGAAGCTTTTTCCAAATCCAATGCCTGGATCGACCACAATCCTGTTTCCGGCAACGCCCGCTTTGCGCGCAACACTCACCGATTTTTTGAGCCCGCTCACAACATCTCTCATCACATCCTTCGCAAACGGCGTTTTCTGCATCGTCGCCGGCGCCCCGCGCATGTGCATCAAAATCAGCGCCGCCCGATGCTGTGCAACAACTTCCGCCAACCGCGGATCGCGCCGCAATCCAGAAACGTCATTGATAATTTCCGCGCCTGCCCCAATCGCAATCTCCGCCACCGCCGCTTTCTGTGTATCCACCGAAATCGGAATCTTCAGCTTCCCGCGCAACGCTTCCAGCACCGGTAAAAGTCTCGCCAGCTCTTCCGCCGCAGAAATCTCCGCCGAGCCCGGCCGCGTGGACTCCGCACCAATATCAAGAATGTCCGCGCCATCCCTTTGCATCGCCAACGCATGTTCCACTGCGCGCTTCGGATCGAAAAACTTCCCTCCATCCGAAAAACTGTCCGGCGTCACATTCAAAACGCCCATCAAGAGCGTCTTCCGCCCGAGCACAAGCTCACCCCGGCGCAGCTTTAGCTTGTAGATTTTTCTGCGGGTCATCGGCAAAAAGAAGTGTATCGCGAACGCCTAATGCGAGAGAGGGGAACTAGTCCAAATCAAAATCGCGAATCGGCTTGCCGGCAGGAGCATCCTTCGCCTTTTTCATCGCCTCTTCAAACTTCTTAGCAAGAATGTCTTCCTTGTGCGTTTCCTGAAAAAAGGAATCCGCAAATTTGTCTTCGCGCTGTTTCTTCTGCTCTTCCAGAATGTCGGAAGCCTTCGTCAAATCGACGTCCGGCCCCGGCTTCACGTGAGCCGTGTGCGAAAGCACCGTCCCGAAAATCGGATCAATCACCAGCTTTGCCTGGCAGCACGGGCACGTCACATTCAGATTCTCGCCGTCTTTCAGTCCCATAGTGATCTCTCGCTTTCATTCTACGCCAAGATCCTAAGTCAGGCACTTTCGCCTTAGTCTAAGGATCGCCCTCAAAATTTTTTAAGGAGGTTCATGTCCGCACTCCGGCAGAAAGCCTGTCTATTGCGGAACTACGTAGGAATTGCGGCTGGCGCCTGCCGCCGCCTCAGAAACGGGCATCAACGTCAGATTGCAGGTCTTTGTATAGATGGTGCAGGTTAAAGTCCCCATGCGCATGATCTGGGTTGGTGCGTCATCTGGAAAAGTATGTGGATACTTCACCAAGCGTAGCGCTTGTCCCGCTCCGCGAAGTTCCGCTGCTCCAAAGACGAAGTGCACGTTTTTTACCGACGGTCCGTTCGCAAGCAATATCAGGAATGTCGCTTGTGCTGAGTTGCCTTGCAGCTTCGTGTGAAACGGGACCTCAATGAGACGCAAATCGCTCAGGGCCAGCGCTCCGTCCACTGGGTGAGCTGCCGAGATTCCTCCCGATCCGGGAGTCCGTTTGACGAAAGGCCGCAACCGGTTCATTTCTTGCGTCAATTTAGCGCCCGTTTCCTCGCCGGGAAGTACAGTGGTTTTCGCCATGTTGCAGATTGCAGCGGCTTTGGCTTTTTCTCCCAGCTTCTCATACGCTTCGACCAGATGCTCACCGATGACTGAAGTCTGGTTCAGATCCCAAGCAGCGCGCAAATACTTCACGGCAGCCTGATCTTCGCCCATTTTGAATTTTATCCATCCGAGTGTGTCCCAGTTGGCAGCAAGCTCAGGCATCAACTGAAAATCATTCGCCTCGATATCGTCAATATCAATCTCATCCGATTTCGATTCGATTTTATTCACTGCATGGGTCGAATAATCGAGTGCTTCGGTCAAATGCGTATTCGCTTCTGCCAAAGCATAACCGGCCTCGTTGAATTCCTCGGGCTCCGCCGCGTCGTTCAGGGCGGCCTTGAATTCCATCATTGCCTTCTCTGCATCGGGGACCTGCAACTGGGCCAGGCCGAGCGCAAGCCGCAAACGTGCGGGAACATCCGGATGGTCGCCCATGCTTTTTTGCAGCATTGCCACGGCTTCTTTCGCTCGCCCCGCTTTTGTATATGCGTTGCTCAGCCGCATGAGAATCTGCTCGTCTTCAGGATTGCGCTCGTGGGCTTTCTCCAAAAAAGCGATCATTGATCCTTCGCCAGGAGCCATCATTCCCATCAACGCAAGCGGCGACGCGTCCCCGGACGTTCCCTTCAGCAAGACGAACTTGTTCTCGGTGTCCCCTATCAATTTGGCCATGCTGCTGAAATTGGCGCGCTCTTCTCCTGGAATTTCGCCTTGGAGTACATTCATTTTTAGTATTGAGGTAAGAACGCCCTTTTCCCAGGAATGGGAGGCGGAAAACTCTATGAATTTCGATTTGCGCTCCACGAGTTCGGGCACAATTGGTGAAAAACCGTCGGGTAATTTCACCTTTGAAATGTAGGTCACTTCCGCTGGCATCCCGATGGGAAGCGGTTCCTTGGAAGCCTTCTGATCTTCGGTCAGTTCACGGATAAACAGAGGAGGGTGCGGCAGCGACAATCGGCGCGTTTTCCAGTCTGGATAATCCGGCCGATGATAAGAACAGGTAATTACGAAGGGCTTTGTAGTATCCTCCGGTTGCGACACCGTTACCTCGCTTACTTTTCCGGCAAAACCCAGCCGGGCCACGAGATTCTGCGTCAGCTCTTCCCAGCGATTTTGCGGCGTCTCCCGATAGGAGGCCCGCAGCATCACTTCATCCTCTCCGCGTTCCTCCATCCTCATTTTTCCATCCAGCGTTCCGCTCGTGTCTATGGACGCGTCAATCGAGAAAATTTCATAGTTGGGAATCGGGAGCTTCTGTGGAGTCTTGATGAGCTTTCCATCTTTTGAAACCAGAAGCGCATCTCTGTCCATCAGGCCTGGCATCAATACGCCGAAAGGAGCTACTTCGGGAGTTGTATCAGCGAATTCAAGCGAATCGCCATGTCGTATCGCCGTTATTACATGGTCGAAGAGGCTTGGTGTTGGCACCCGTGTATCAATCTTGTATTTCGAACTGATCAGTACAGGCGCCGCGGAAATTCCCGATGCTTGCAGCAGTGCCGCGAATAACGTGTGCTTGTCTTTGCAGTCTCCGTAGCGGTTAGTGAGTACATCTGCCGCCGCATGCGGTGAATAGCGCCCAATTCCTAGGCTAACTCCAATATAGCGAAAGTGTGTTGAAACGAAATCGTAGATTGCGCGGACCTTTTCGTTCTCCGTGGATTTGCCTTTCGTCAGCTCGTCGGCCTTGGCTTGGATCTCCGGGGTAACTACCGCCTTTTTCTCCATCAAATCCGCCGCCCAGTCGGCAATCTCTCCCCAGCTCGAAAAGAAAGAAAACTCCACATCAGGCGGTTCCGCGCCGTGATAATTCTTCTCCCAATCGGAGATTTTCGTCTCCTTGTCGGGCTTGTGATAGGAGGTTTCGAACTTGTAGATTCTTCGTCCCCCTTCCTCCCGAATCACAGGCTGGGGATTTGAAAATCGTATGCTCGGCTTTACGTCCGCAGGAACATTTACTTCCAACGTCTCTTTGTTGCAGTTGCCGGATTTGACGTAGGAATGGTCGAACCAGAAATGTCCCGGAGCCAATGGGTCGTGCACAGTCCACTTAACCGCCAGTTCGAGTGTGTCTCCAACGGAAAGCGATTTAACCGCGATGTGTTTCTCTCGCTCGTCCGAATACATGGGAGCTTCCCGGCTGACAGCGGAATCCAGATCCTGCACATCTGAAGCGGGAGTCTCAACCACGGTTCCGTCTGGTTTGCGCACTCGCACATGAACAATGTCGAGCGATTCAAAGCTCGACGCATACGGATACACCAACAGCCCAAATTCCCGCACTGCGCTTTCCGATTTGATGCTCACTCTCGCATTTGTTTCGCGAAAGCCTTTGCCATCCTTTTCAAAAGTGTATTTCGTCGAGAGCTCTTCGATTACAAAGGGTTCGAGCGAAGCATGACCGGATTCTTTTTTGGCTTCCCCTGGCTTGGTCTCATTTTGCTTTTCCTGCGCAGGGGAAGACTGCTTGCCGTAAGCGCCGGCGGCCATCGATATCAAAATGAGCGCGCAAACTAATCTTCCTGGAGTGTTCACGAGGACTGTTCCTTGTTGCTGATAATGATTTGTAATAGTAACCCAGGAACAACAACGCTAGGTATCTTAACCGCGAACTTGTCCGCCAAAAGAAAACGGCACCAGCTTTAGTTGGTGCCGTTCTCTACTGAGAAATTGGATTTGTTTATGCCTTTGCCGGGGAATCTCCGCGCGTAAATCCCGGCGCGGGACGCAATTCCGGCCGCACCACTTTCGGATCCGCGCTCGTCGCAGCCTGCGGTGGAGGCGTCGGAGGCGTGCGCGGCTTTTCCGGCAGATCCTTGCCTTCCATCAGCAGCTTTACTTCGTTTGCGTCCAGCACTTCCCGTTCGAGCAACGCCTTTGCAATGCGGTCCAGCGTGTCGCGATTGGTATCCAGAATATTCTTCGCCGAATCGTAGGCCACGCCGATAATTCGCTTCACTTCCTTATCGATCTGCACAGCCGTGTCTTCGGAGAAATCGCGATGTTGCGCAATCTCGCGACCGAGGAAGATCGCTTCTTCCTTCTTGCCGAACGCCAAAGGTCCGAGCAGGCTCATGCCCCATTCGCAGACCATGTTTCGCGCGATGTCCGTGGCGTGTTCAATGTCATTACCAGCACCGGTCGTGATGTGGCCCAGGAAAAGTTCCTCGGCAGTCCGTCCGCCCATCAACACCGCCAACATTCCTTCCAGGTGTTCCTTGGTGTAGGAATGTTTGTCGTCCACGGGCAATTGCATAGTCAATCCAAGCGCCATGCCGCGCGGAATAATCGTCACCTTGTGCACTGGGTCCGCCCCTGGCGTCAACCCTGCAACCAGCGCGTGTCCCGCTTCGTGATATGCCGTGTTCTTCTTTTCTTCGTCGCTCAGGATCATGGATTTGCGTTCCACGCCCATCAGCACTTTGTCCTTGGCCATTTCAAAATCAGCCATGCCGACAAACTTGCGGTTTTGTCGCGCCGCCCAAAGCGCCGCTTCGTTCACCAGGTTTTCCAGATCCGCGCCGGAGAATCCCGGCGTACCGCGAGCAATGATGGAAAGTTCCACATCGTCGGCAAGCGGCTTTTTCCGCGTATGCACACGCAAAATCTCTTCGCGGCCCTTCACGTCCGGTCGCGCCACAACCACGCGGCGATCGAATCGTCCCGGACGAAGCAGCGCAGGATCCAAAACATCCGGACGGTTCGTCGCGGCAATCAGGATCACGCCTTCATTCGATTCAAACCCGTCCATCTCAACCAGCAGCGCATTCAACGTCTGTTCGCGCTCGTCATGACCGCCGCCAAGTCCCGCGCCGCGATGGCGTCCGACCGCATCGATTTCATCAATAAAGATGATGCAAGGCGCGTTCTTCTTGCCCTGTTCGAACAAATCGCGCACACGGCTCGCGCCCACGCCCACAAACATCTCCACGAAGTCCGAACCGGAAATCGAAAAGAAGGGAACATTCGCTTCGCCGGCAATCGCCCGCGCCAGTAAGGTCTTGCCCGTTCCTGGAGGCCCGACAAGCAGCACGCCCTTTGGAATGCGCCCGCCCAATTTTTGGAATCTCTGCGGGTCTTTCAGGAATTCGATAATTTCCTGGAGCTCTTCCTTCGCTTCATCCGCCCCCGCAACATCCTTAAACGTCACTTTCTTCTGCTGCGCGGAAAGCAGCCGCGCCCGCGACTTGCCAAAGCTCAGCGCCTTGTTTCCGCCGGCTTGCATCTGCCGCATCAGGAAGAAAACAAATCCCGCAAGCAGCAGCAATGGCGCCGCATTCACCAGCAAAATCAGCCAGTCGTTGTTGTGAACTTCTTTCACGTTGACTTTCAGATTCTTGTCGCGCAGCGCTTTCGAAACCGCCGGCAAATCTTCCTTCGCAATCGTCGTGCGGAACTTCGTATCCGCGGGAACTTTGTACTCGCCCTGAATCTCATACGCATTCGGCGCCAGATAAATCGTCACTTCCTTGATCTCGCCCGCGTCAATCTTCGACATGAACTCGCTATACGCTGGAGTCGCCTCGCGTGCGGACTGGCCGTTCTTCGAGACCAGTTGCCAGAGCATCACGCCCAGCAGCACGATCGCCAGCCAGAACAAAATTGTCTTTGCGGTAGAGCTAGAGTTCACGGTTACCTCTCAAGAATCTTCCCAAGTCCCGATTCACGCGGCTTACTTCTTTCCGCGCTTGCGGTCCCTCTTACTATTAGACGCCGCAGAGCCCCCCGAAGACAAATCCTTCAGGTTGCGATCCGTGCCATTCGGCGCTGCAAGTCCGTATCCGACCCACATCTCTTTAGATGCAGTTCGGAAGCCAAAGTAATCCGGCTCGAGCGCCACGCGCCGCTTTGCCGTCTTGTCCAGCAGCACCGCCAGCCGCAACGAACGCGGGCTGCTCTCTCCCAGCCGCCGCAGCAGAAAATCCTGCGTCACTCCGCTTTCGAGCACCGCATCCAGCACCAGCACGTCGCGCCCTTTCAAATCTGGCCGAGCGCTGAAATAAACTTCACGCCGGGTATTCCCCGCGTGTTCCACGTCGCGGACTTCTTCGCGCACAAAGTGGCAAATCACCGGGCACTTCACATTGCGCAATACATCCGCCGCAAAGACAAATCCTCGATCCAGCGTCACCACCGCATCGATCCTGCGTCCGTCGTAGTCCTTCGAGATTTGACGGCCAAGCTCTGCAACTTTTTTCGCTATTCGTACTGCCGAATACGACGCGGATTTCGCAGCGCTCAAGCCTTCTCCTCGCTCACCAGGATCGCTTTTCGAGTTTCCCTCGTTGCCGCAAATTCCGCTACAACGAACCCTCGGGCCCAAACGATAGTCTTGCCGTTTTCCAGTACTGGCCAGCCTTCGCGTTCCCACCGGCTGATTCGCTTTTCGTTCAACAAACGTTTCAGCTTGTGTGTGCCGCTGTGTCCCGTGGGACGCATCCGGTCTCCCGGCCGCAAGTTGCGCAACCTTAGCGCGCCCTGCAATTTGTCCCGGTCCAGAGCCGCCCAGCCCTTCTTAATAGTCTCGCGCTGCGCATTGTGCCAGTCAATGGACCTGAAGCGGATAACGCAACTAATTTCCTTTACGGCAACGTTCACCTCTGCGTCTCCAAGCAGCGTCACCGTATACTCAAATTCGACTGGCGCTTTTTTCTTGGCCCCCCGCGCATCGCGCCGCAAGAAAACCAGCCAATCGTCATCCCGCCGGACATCCACGCCACCCGGCAACTGCAGTACTTTTCCATTTTCCCCACTTTCTGCCAGCCGCAAAACCGCATCAACATGAACCGCCGCAGTCTCGCTCCCCGTTTCTTTGCACTCGTTCACCAACAGCCGCACCATCCGCGCGCTTAAAGCTCGCGATTCCTGTTTTTTCTTCTCTGAGAGCTCTGTGCTCTCTGCGTTAAGAAAAACATTCAAATCCGGCAACAAAAGTTTCCGAGCCTCAATCCCTTTTCCAGCGCCTCGCTCTTCAGCTAACGTCCCGCAACCCGCCTCCGCTAATGCACTCAGCAGTGCCTCATCCTTCCGGGTGAGTTCCGCCAGCGCTCCCAAATGTTCCACCGCCTGCGGATTGAATTCCTTCTCCAGCAACGGCAACAATTTCTTCCTCATCCGCGCCCGCTGCCGCGAATCATCCTGGTTCGTCGCATCCTCGCGCCATGCCTGTTTCTTCCCCCGCAAATATTTCCGCAACTCACCGCGCCTAACGCCCAACAAAGGACGAACAATCCCATCCTTGGTCACAGGATGAATCCCCGCCAGCCCCGCCAATCCCGTCCCGCGCAAAATATGCGCCAGCACCGTCTCCGCCTGATCGTCCGCGGTGTGCGCCGTCGCGACACAATCCGCCAGCCCGCCATCCGTCAGCCTTTTGAAAAACGCATACCGCGCCCGTCGCGCTGCATCTTCCAGATTCCTCTTTTCCTGCTTCGCCTTTTTCCCCACATCCCCGCGCCCCACATGCAGCGTCAATCCAAATTTTTCCGCCAGGCCAGCAACAAAGGCCTCGTCCTTGTCCGAAGCCTTTCCCCGCAACTTGTGATTGAAGTGCACCACGCTCAGAACAATCCCAAGCTCCTCGCGCAATTCCACCATCAGGCGCAGCAGAGCCACCGAATCCACCCCGCCAGACACGGCTATGCCCACGCGCTCCCCCGCGCGCAACATCTCCTTCCTTCGAATGTTTTCTAGAACTTGTCTGGGAAACGCCGGATTCACAGGCTGATGGTACCAGCCGCTACCGCAAAACTCACGCTTGCAGCCTCTATTTCAGTTGTCTTGCTTCCGCGAGAAACTGTTCCGCTCTCGCACGTACCCGAAAATCCTCCGTCAAGTTCACCCAGCGAACGACGCCGCTCGAATCGACCAGAAACTCTCCCGGCCGTGAAATATCGTGCCCATTAACTCCCGCCTTGGCGTGCACCAGGTCGTAAGCACGAATCGCAACTGTGTTCGGATCGGAAAGAAACGGAAACGTGAACCCAGCCTTCTTGCACAAATCGCCCGACTCTTCCGGGCTGTCTACGCTGATGGCAACAGGGACCACACCCATCTGTTCAATTTCGTTCAATCGATCCTGGACTCCCCGTAACTCGGAGAGACAGAACGGTCACCAATACCCTCGATAGAAAATCAAAAACACGCCTTTTGGGGGCATGCCCGAATTTGGCAGCGGCGTCGCAAGCAGGCTAGCCAGAGATACTTGCTTGTTGTTCGTGTCCACAAGCGTGAACTCCGGCGCCTTCTGCCCGACCTTCGGTGCGCCCGCTGACTTGGGCAGTTGTTTTGTCGCGAAAAAAATCACGAAACAGAAAAATCCCGCCGCGGCCAATCCTAGGACTCCAAGGATTGGTCCTAAAATCTTGCCCTTGTATTCCTGCGATCGTCCGAACGCCCTCCACAACCCCGACACCAGAAATGCCAGACCGGCCGCAAGAATCAGGAAATTCGCCCACGGAACGTCCCGCGTGACCGGATATCTCGCAAAGAAAAACGGATAGCTCAAGAATCCAATCAGGCACAGCGCAAATCCGATCCATGCATGCCAATTGTGTTTTCTTTGTTCCATTGAATCACCTCTGCGAACACAATCCCTCGACCACTTCGATGCTCGAGAACCCATTAGGATGCACGGAGAGTTAGTTCTTGCCCGTTGACTTTGCCTGCTTCGCTTTTGCCACGATCTCCCGCACATCCGCAAGCAACGCCTGCGAATCGAACACCACGCCATCGCGAATCGTATATTTCACGCAGTGTTCCTGCGACTGTTTCCCGTCTTTGGTCGCCCGCGTTACTCCAGATCCGTACAAAACTTTCAGATCCGCCAGTGGATTCTCCGTCAGCACCACCAGGTCCGCCAAATATCCCGGCCGAATCAATCCCAGCTCCGGATTCCGCAGCGCCTTCGCGCCGTTCTCCGTAGCCGCATGAATCGTCTCCAGCGGAGAAAACCCCGCCTCCTCCAGCAACTCCAATTCCCGAATCGTGCCGAATCCCCACACGCTGAACAAAAATCCGCTGTCCGATCCCACCGCCACAATCCCGCCCTGATTCTTGTAGTCGTTCACAAAATCCATCCAGATTCGATACGCCCGCGCCCAATCCGCTTCTTTGTTCGACGTCCACTCAAAAAAATAGGAAGCATGATGCGACGGGCTCGGCAAAAACGAATTCATCACCGCCGGATGCGTGTATTCGCTGTGCCACGGCAGATTCTGCGCCCGCGTCACATCCCGATTCGCCTCATAGATACTGAAGGTCGGATCCATCACAAAGCCGTGATCCCTCATCGCATCCAGCAGGGAATTGATCACATCGCCATGCAGCCGGTTCAAATCCGCCTGCAGCCAAACACGCCCTGTTTCTAGGAACCGGTCCGCCTCATTCGAATAGTTGTACTCCGCCGGCAAATCCTGAATCGTCTGATTCGAAAACGACGACTCTGAATATCCATAGTGATGTTCGATCGTCGTCGCTCCATCCGTTGCCACACGCACGGCGTTCATCGGATATACGCCGTCCTGCGCGATATGTACCGCCACTCCCATCCCGTTTTTCTTCGCCTCATCTGCAATTGCCTTGAACACATCCGGCCACAATCCCGGCTTGCTCAAAATCTTGATTCCGTCCACTCCGAGCGCATGCCATTCGTCCACAATCTGCTTCGCACCCGCCGGATTCGAATACCGCTCATCCGCCCCGCCTCGCCAGAATGGATACACGTACATCCGCGGCGCAATCACCTCGTTTGCCGCAATTTTTTTCTTCTCTTCCATCATCCCTTTCGGATCGGCATCTCCATAGTTGAACGCCCGTATCGTCGTCACTCCATGCCCCAAGTACAGTTTGTAGATGTAATCGGGGGGCACTTCTTTGTTGAAATTGATGTGCGCATGCAGGTCCACAATTCCTGGCATCACGTACATGCCCTTCCCGTCGATCACGCGATCCGGTGCCTTGCGTTTTGCCCCCGCTGCCTCTGCCTTCGCTTCTTCCCGCGAAATCGCATCCGTCAAAGCCACTCGCGTGATCCGGTTTCCCTCCACAAAAATATCCACTGGCCCAAACGCCGGCGCCCCCGATCCATCAATCAGGGTCGCGCCCCGAATCACCAACGATCCGTACGGCCCCGCCTGCTCCGGCTCTTTTTGCTGCGCCTTAGCTCCTGTCGCAAGCACCAATACAATTACCAACGCCGCTACCAGGTTCTTTTTCATCGCTTTCTCTCCCCCAGCAGCTCCGTTGGAATGGGATTCTTCGGACTCTCCTCATCCCAAAGCATTGTCTGAATCCACCACCGCTTCCCGTCGTAGTACAACGAAAAAATATTCACGCCGCGCGTCACCACTTTGCCCGTCGATGCCACACGTCCTTCATAGCTGCTCAGCACCGTCGCCACATTTCCAAACTGTTCGATCTTTCGTCCCAACTCCGCTTCCGTGAAGCCCTGCTTCACCAGAAAATCGTCGCTCTCATCCAGATACTCCTGATAATCCGAGGTCCGCGCTTTCACCGCGCCGGACTTGTCTTTCCCGATGGAAATGTATCGTACGCTCGGAGCAAACAACGTCCGGTCCCGTCCCCATTGTCGCGGCACGCCGACACCGCCTGAAATCGTTTCGTAACTCGCCTTCACGATTCCTTCTATCGTGCTCACGTCTTCTGGTCTCGCCTCGGCTTTCGGGACGGTCACATGCCGCACTTCGCCTTGCTTCTCCATCGCGCTCCCTCCGCCAATTCCGCATGCCAGCAATCCACAAAAAGCCCCCGCTCGCAGTCCCAATCCCAGTCGCATCATCGAAATTTCTCCCTCTGCGTTCCAGATCCACGGCAATTTTCGCCGCGCATCCTACCACTTTTCAGCCACTTACAAAGCCCTGGGGAAGCCTTGTGGAAAACGTGAAAATTTTGTGAACGAGGTGTTGACTTCTTCGCGACTCTCTGGCATTCTCTCCTAGTTGTAAGGACGTCTTCTGCTGGACAGGAGGCATTCGCTCTTTGACAACCGATACGATGTGCCAGAATCTGTTCGAAACCATTAGAGTTTTCGAGCGCTAATGGTCTGAGTAAATCGAGCGATCAACAATTCGCTTGGCAGGCTGATCCCGGTTCTTAACCGGGATATTTTTTTCGCCAAGCAACCAGATTCAAACGAGAGTTTGATCCTGGCTCAGAACGAACGCTGGCGGCGTGCTTAACACATGCAAGTCGAGTGCGCGCCCGTAGCAATACGGGTGGCGCACGGCGCACGGGTGCGTAACACGTGGGCAATCTGCCCTCTGATGGGGAATAACCCGCCGAAAGGCGGGCTAATACCGCATAACATTCCTTGGACTCATGTTCGAGGATTCAAAGGCGTAAGTCGTCGGAGGAGGAGCCCGCGCACGATTAGCTAGTTGGTAGGGTAATGGCCTACCAAGGCTTTGATCGTTAGCTGGTCTGAGAGGATGGCCAGCCACACTGGAACTGAGACACGGTCCAGACTCCTACGGGAGGCAGCAGTGGGGAATCTTGCACAATGGGCGAAAGCCTGATGCAGCGACGCCGCGTGGGGGATGAAGCATTTCGGTGTGTAAACCCCTTTCGATCCGGACGAATACCTCGCAAGAGGGGTGACGGTACGGATATAAGAAGCCCCGGCTAACTACGTGCCAGCAGCCGCGGTAAGACGTAGGGGGCCAGCGTTGTTCGGAATTACTGGGTGTAAAGGGTTCGTAGGCGGTGCGGCAAGTTGGGAGTGAAATCTCTGGGCTCAACCCAGAGGCTGCTTCCAAAACTGCCGTGCTTGAGTGTGAGAGAGGCGCGTGGAATTGCAGGTGTAGCGGTGAAATGCGTAGATATCTGCAGGAACACCCGTGGCGAAAGCGGCGCGCTGGATCACTACTGACGCTGAGGAACGAAAGCTAGGGGAGCAAACAGGATTAGATACCCTGGTAGTCCTAGCCCTAAACGATCAGGACTTGGGGTGCCACCCGTTCGGGTGTCGTCCCGGAGCTAACGCGTTAAGTCCTGCACCTGGGGAGTACGGTCGCAAGACTGAAACTCAAAGGAATTGACGGGGGCCCGCACAAGCGGTGGAACATGTGGTTCAATTCGACGCTACGCGAGGAACCTTACCTGGGCTCGAAATGCTAGTGACCAGCTGTAGAAATACGGCCTTCCCGCAAGGGACACTAGTATAGGCGCTGCATGGCTGTCGTCAGCTCGTGCCGTGAGGTGTTGGGTTAAGTCCCGCAACGAGCGCAACCCCTGCACACAGTTACTACTCGCAAGAGAGGACTCTGTGTGGACTGCTCCGGATAACGGAGAGGAAGGTGGGGATGACGTCAAGTCCGCATGGCCTTTATGTCCAGGGCTACACACGTGTTACAATGCAGGGCACAAACCGTTGCCAACCCGCGAGGGGGAGCTAATCGGAAAAAACTCTGCTCAGTTCGGATTGCAGTCTGCAACTCGACTGCATGAAGCCGGAATCGCTAGTAATGGCGTATCAGATCGACGCCGTGAATACGTTCCCGGGCCTTGTACACACCGCCCGTCACATCACGAAAGTGAGTTGTACTAGAAGTCGCCGCGCGAACCGCAAGGACGCAAGCGCCCAAGGTATGACTCATGATTGGGGTGAAGTCGTAACAAGGTAGCCGTAGGAGAACCTGCGGCTGGATCACCTCCTTTCTAAAGATAGTGCCTGCTAACCCGCTATGGTGTGCGGTCTATGCAGGCCAACGCAGCCGAAGCTCTCACGGGCTTCATCGCTGCAACGCTCGACTTACAATTCGGGCAGGTTCTGGCAGACCGTATCGGTTCAAAGATCGAATCAAAATTCAAAAGGCCGCTGAGAAATCAGCGGCCTTTTTGTTTTTCCGTAGTCGGTGGTGTGTGGTTGCGTAACGGAGTACGCTCTTGTAGGGAAGCACTCTCACTTTTTCCAGCGCTTCACGTCCTGGCCCTACTCGGCGAGTACTTCTCTCAGTTCTTCACGAGCCTCTTGTTGAACAGAGAAAACAGCGCCATTGTTGCCATGACCCCTAGCAAGAAAAGACTGTAATTGCTTTTTGTAAACAAGTGAATCATCCAGGCGATCAGACCGAGTGCCAAGACATTGACTCCGAGCGCCGCAAAACGGATTCCTGGTTTGGAAGAACCATAGAAAGCATTGAGTAAGTTCAAGAGGCCGATTTGCAGGCATACCAGCCCGATGGCGGAATCTAGTCCGAACAATTTGTTATATGGGTGGCTGACGTCTCTAAGGACATGGAACAGACCTGCCACAACGGGTATTCCACACCAAAGTGAATAAAGAATCTTGAATTTCATCGCGTCTTTGATTCCATTATGCGTTGACCGGATTCTCTTCAATCTTAGACACCGAACACTCTAAATCGGACTCTATTATCGGGATTTTGGCGTTTTTCTTGATTGTACGTAATCAACGAAAACAGCTCCGGACTGTGCGTGTTTCCAAATGACGAGTATAATCGCGTTAGAGCTGACCTCACTGTAGGAGGCCGCAATATGCAAATCGAAATTCGGGACCCTGCTCTCGAAGCAAAAATTCAAGAACAGTTGAAGGCTTCCGGTTCGGGCAACGTCGAAGATGTATTGCGCCGTCTCCTCGAAACTCAAGAAGAGCCGGGTGCCGCACCCTTTGCTGTTTAGGGTGCGGATTTTTTTTCTCAAAACGGAAGCACAATCATTCGATTCTCCCACTCTTCTGCATCCGACGCCGTCCATGCCAATAATAGGCTCTCGATGGCATCCAGCATTTCTGTCCTCTGCGAAACCAAGAACAATCCGGGACTTTCCGACGATTGAATGTATTGGAAAAATGCGCGAGGCATTGTCTTTCGATCGTGTGAAACCAGCACCCTTCCTTCTTGGGCCGCGAGTCTGAGCACTTCCATATCCGTCAGCCCACGTAAGCCGGACGTCGTTGCCGTTTTGAAGTCAATTCGCGATTCTCGCCGAAGCACACCCGTAACAATGTCTTCATTCAAATCGGCGTCAGCCTGGAACCGGAGCTTCACTTGCGCGTGGTTGGAAGATGTTGCCGTGCTTCTTCGAGTTTTTTGTATAGCCCGGGATTGGACTCACGCGTCTGCGTTCGCAACTGCTCAAATTCGCGGTCGCTATTGGCGAGCATCGCGTCAATTTCCATTTGGTTCGCCAAATAGAACGCGATGACCCCGTACACTTCCTCAAGCCCCAACACCGGATAGGACTGAGCGATGCTCTCGGGAGCTGCACCGCGCAGAAACGCGTACACGATTGAGTCGAGAGACACGCGCGTTCCCGCTACCCAATAGCCGCCATCCCGCTTCTCGATGTAGTCTCTTGCCATGAGCTATTCCAATAACCGCAATCATAGCAAATAAACTCCCTGTAAGCGTATGGCTGACACTGGAAATAGGAGAGCCGCTTGCCCGTTTCCAGGCAAGTCGGCTCTTTGAGGTTATTATCTAGGCTGAGCTAGTTTTCCGCGTGTCTTTGCAAAGTCTCGCCTGGCAAGACAAACCGGGGGCCTTGCGGCTGTGACTGGGCCGCTCGCGGTGCATGTTCGTGTCTCGAATTGCCATGCCCGGCATGTCTGGAGTGTCCAGCCTGCCGGTTATGCCGGTTATGCCGGTTATGTCCACCGCGCTCTTCGTAAAAAGGCCTTTGTCCGCGGCGACCGTGACGTTGCTTCTGCCCGTTCCCGAAATTTTCTTCCTGCGACTCCGGCCTGAATCCCGGTTTCCGAGGCGGAGCAATATACCGCTCCAGATTCGCCTGCACTTTTTCCATCTTCAGGCCGAGTGTCCGCTCCATTTGGAAAATTTCGCCGCGTTGATCGCGCGTAATCAGCGTGGAAGCCACGCCTTTTTCGCCCGCGCGTCCTGTCCGGCCCACGCGATGAATGAAGTTTTCCGCAATCTCGGGCAAGTCGTAGTTGATGACGTGCACGATATCCTGCACGTGAATCCCACGCGAGGCCACATCCGTCGCCACCAGGATCTGATAGCGCCCCTGTTGGAATCCCGCCAGCGCTGCATTCCGCTGCGATTGCGAACGGTCACCGTGAATCTGCGCTGCCGCAAATCCGTCGTCGTTCAAACTCGCCGCGATGCGTTGCGTTCCGCGCTTTGTCCGTGAAAACACCAGCACGCGGCCTGTTTCTTTCGCCAGCAATTGCTTCAGCGCATTGATCTTGCTGTCCGCTGGAACTTCGAGCACCTGCAGTTTCACGTTCTCCGACGGCTTCAGCGTCGAGCCAAACGTCAGCCGCACCGGGCTCTTCATGTACTCCTTCACAAGTCCCGCCACGGAAGCTTCCATCGTCGCCGAAAAGCAAACCGTCTGGCGCGTCTTCGGCAAAATGGAAACAATCCGGCGAATCGCGGGAAGGAAGCCCATGTCCAGCATGCGGTCCGCTTCGTCCAGGACGAGCATCCGCAAATTGTTAAAATGGAAGAGTTTCCGGTCGAGGTAATCTTCAAGCCGCCCCGGAGTAGCCACGATCAGCTTCGCGCCTTTGCGAATCGCTGCAAGCTGTCCGTGTTCGGAAAGTCCGCCAACCACCAGCGCCGCCGGCGTCAGCTTCTTTCCGCGAAGCGTGTTGTAAACGTCGAGCACCTGCATCGCCAGTTCGCGAGTCGGCACCAGCACCAGCGCCGCAATTCCGGTATTTCCTGTCGTACTTGGATTGCGGACCGCGCCCGCAATTCGCGTCGCGTCCGAATGGGAATGTGCATGGGAAGACGAAGCACTCTCGTGCTTCAGCAAGTCCTCGATAACCGGAATCAGGAACGCCAGCGTTTTGCCCGTTCCTGTCTGCGCCGTCGCGATCACGTCTTTGCCTTCCAGCGAGCGCGGGATCGAAGCCGCCTGCACCGGCGTCGGAACGATAAATTCCGCAGCCGCGAGCCGCTCTTTCACGTAATGAGAAAGCGGCATTTCTGAAAATAGCGTGGCCGTCTTCGCCTGATTGGTCGAAGCCGTTTCCACACCTGTAGTATTTGAATTCTGCATGTTTCTTTCTTTTACTGGCCGCGCCCGTTCGGGTCCACGAATACACCCCAAAATACAGGGATGGAGGCGACGGGCGACGTTTGCCAGTCTCTTTTTAGATTACGCTGAGAACGTACGGAGGAAACTGAAGGCGGGTAATCTCAGATCGAGTCTTGCACCAGAGGGACCGCACTACACAACCGAAAGTAATAAGCGCAAAGCCAGTCTACCACATTTCACGGATTTGTCACTCAATAAATCTTTATTCTTTATTATATAGGTGTACGGCGACCAAGCGCCACTATCAGCTTCGATCCGCAGGAGCGCAGCCAAGAGTGGTTACGCTACCGACAGAGTCACCCCTTCCCGGTTTTTCGTAAGGGCAACAATATACTTGACACACAAGTCGGTTTATGGGACGATTTAGACATGAACAAGACACTCCCAATGCCCAAGACCTTGCAAGCGGCTATGGCTTATTTCTCGGACGCGCAGCGCACGTTTGACTATGCGGTTAAGTTCCGCTGGCCAAGCGGTGAGATTACATGCCCACGCTGCGAGGGCGACAAACACTCGTTCATATCCACGCGCCGCATCTGGTTCTGCAAGTCCTGCAAGAAGCAGTTCACGGTCAAAGTGGGAACCATCTTTGAGGATTCGGCTATCCCGATGGACAAGTGGATGATTGCCGTTTGGATGATTGTGAACTGTAAGAACGGAATCAGTTCCTACGAAATTGGCCGCGCTCTTGGCGTCACGCAAAAGTCGGCTTGGTTCATGATGCACCGTATCCGTCTGGCGCTTCACAACAAAAACTTCGTTCGCATTGGCGGGAGCGGCAAAGAAATAGAAGTAGACGAGACGTTCATCGGCGGTGCGGCTCGGTTCATGCACGCTGACAAGCGGCGCGAGAAGATTACTGACCGTGGCGTGAAGGGCAAAGCGGCAATCATGGGAATTTTGGAACGCGGCGGAAAAGTTCACGCGGACGTGATTCCTACGCGGCGCAAGCGGGATTTGCAGACGCGCATCCGTGCCCACGTCAAAGCAGAGAGCGCGATCTACACTGACGCGCTCATGTCCTATGTAGGATTGAACCGTGACTACGCGCACAAGACGATTGACCACGCCGAGCGGTACGTTGATGGTCAGGTTCACACAAACGGACTGGAAAACTTCTGGAGCCTTTTGAAGCGCGGATTGAAGGGCACATACGTAAACGTAGAGCCGTTCCACTTGTTCCGCTATCTGGACGAGCAAGTGTTTCGCTACAACAATCGCGCGACGAAACAACATTTCGTCGGAGATGGCGACCGCTTCCAAATGGCAATGCAACATATCGCTAACCGCCGTTTGACCTATGCCGAACTGACTGGCAAAGGCACAGATTCCGTACACCACGAAGAGGCAAGGTAGAGGCCAACGAAAAGCAGCCTAATCCTTGCCCTTTTTGCGTTTCTTTGGTTTGTGCTTCGGATGCTTTGGAGCACGAAACAAAGCAGTCATAGCCTTGTCAAATGCTTCCTTGGCCTCTTTACCTTCGATATACTCTCGTTTCAAAACGATCTCCATCTTGGCTATGTCTAAACGCGACCGACGAAACAAATATGGCAACTTAAGGAAAGGGAAAAAATTGAAGGGCCAAAATTCCCCCAACGACCATCATAATCCACGCAGCAATCAGCCTATAAGCGGCGATATTAGAGTCAACGGATCTTTGGAAGTACGCGAAACCGAAGGTGCGAACGCCAAGCACAATACCGAAAGAAATGAGGATGATGGATACAAAAAACATACTAAGTGGTTTGAGTCTAGAACGGTTCTTCTGGCTATTTTGACATTCTTTATAAGCGCCGCTTACTTCATCACGACTTTTTTTATTTTCGTGCAATCGAAACGCAGCGCCGATATTGCGGATAAAACCGTCACACAGGCTTCCGAACGTTTTCAGATCGAGCAGAGACCTATAATTTGGACTCCGAATAAAATTGCGTCTCCCGCTTATCTTATAAAGGCAAAACGCATTGTTTGGGATTGGTATTTCACAAACTACGGAAAGACTCCCGCTAAAGAAATTAGAATGTACGAGTATTTCAGGATTCGTAAAGGAGAATGGCAGAGACCGCCGTCGGATAGGGCACATGATTATTCGTTCGGAGCCCCTCTGCCCCCCGGAAAAGAAGATTTCAAAACTATGGTTACGACGGACATTGAAGCCGCCGATGCCAAAAAAATACTGACGGAAGACTTTGGAATTAGCATGAAGATACGAATTACTTATAAAGATGCTTTTGGAAACTCCTACGAATCCCAAGTCTGTTTTGTGCACCTCGCAACCGGAGCAACAACTTATTGCAGCCCAGAGGAGGCATACATAGACAGCCCTGTCACGGCACCACGATAATATCTGTTTGGCGTTTGTGCGTCTAGTATATTGTTGCCTTCGTAAGTGTTGATTCTAAAGGTGGTTAAAGTCCTTTGTTTTCTATCAAATCTGCATGTGT
>JAFDVY010000059.1 GCA_018268785.1 Acidobacteriota bacterium
AAGCTATACAACTTTCCGAGGCCCCCAATGTCCAAATCTGAGGGGTTCATTACAGGTGCTCTCACTGCCCCGGAAATTCCTCTCTCTTCTCTCCTCTCTTTCCAAGCGCTTCACTAGCCGCCTGCAGGCCTTCGCGCTATTCTGGACGTGCATTCTCATGAACCGCGTCTACCTCGATTTCAACGCCACCACCCCCGTCGAACCCGCCGTCCTCGACGCGATGCTTCCCTATTTCTCCGCGGAATTTGGCAACGCCGCCTCGATCCACACCGTCGGCCAGCGTGCCCGCGCCGCCGTCGAAACGGCTCGCGATCAGGTCGCAGCCCTTCTCGGCGCTCGCCCTCAGGAAATCGTCTTCACCAGCGGCGGCACGGAATCCGACAACCACGCCATCTTCGGAATCATTCGCTCCACTCCTGGCGCCACAAAGCACATCATTACCACTAACATCGAACACGAAGCCGTTCTCAACACCTGCCAGGCGCTCGAAAAAGAAGGTGTCGCTGTCACCTACTTGCCCGTGAATTCCGAAGGCCTCCTCTCGGTGGATCAAGTCGAAGAAGCGCTTCGTCCGCACACCGCGCTCATCACCGTCATGCACGCCAACAACGAACTCGGTGTCGTGCAGCCTCTCGCCGAAATTGGAAAGCTCGCCGCGCAGCGCGACATCTATTTCCACACCGACGCTGTCCAATCCGCCGGAAAAATTCCGCTGGACGTAAAAACCCTCGGCGTGGATCTGCTTTCCATTTCCGGCCACAAACTCTACGCTCCCAAAGGCATCGGCGCGCTCTACATTCGCGGCGGTTCGCGCTTGCAGCAGTTTCTCTACGGCGGCCATCACCAGCGCGGCGCACGCCCGGGCACGGAAAACGTTCCCGGCATTGTCGGCCTCGGCAAAGCCGCAGAACTTGCTCGCCTTTCACTCGAAGCGGATGCAACGCGCGTGAGTGCCCTGCGCAATAAACTGGAATCCGTTCTCAACGGAAAAATTCCAGATTCCCGCATCAACTCCGCAAACGCGCCGCGCACGCCTAACACTGCGAATCTCACCTTTCCCGGAATCGAAGGCGAAGCCCTCGTCATTGCGCTCGACCTCAAAGGCATCTGTGTTTCCACCGGTGCTGCATGCTCTTCCGGCGCAGTCGAACCATCTCACGTTCTCACCGCCATCGGCCTTTCCGCCAACGATGCGCGCGCCAGCATTCGCTTCAGCCTCGGCCGCCACACCACCGGTTCCGAAATCGACTACGCCCTCGAAGCCGTCCCCGCCGCCGTCGCCCAGCTCCGCGAACTCTCACCCATTTATCAAAAATCGGCCGCCCATGACTAATCCTTCCTTCTCCTCGCATTTTTTCTCACATTCTTGCTCTATGTCTCGCACTTTGCCGTTTTCTTCCTTCATGAACTCCATGTCCGTGCGTTCAGCTTTCTTGCTCTTCTCTGTGTGCTCTGTGTTCTCTTCCCTCTGTGACCTCTGTGTTGAAATCGGCCTGTTAGCGCAACGCAGACCGATCAGATAAAATAGTTAACGATGCAAATTGAAACACAATTCGAGACTCTTCCCGTCAGCGCGGAAACGCAGCCCGGGCTCGTTGCCATCGCCATGTCCGGCGGCGTCGACTCTTCCACCGTCGCTGCCGTCCTGCAGGAACAGTCGCGCCCAATCGTCGGACTCACGATGCAGTTGTGGAATCAGCGCCGCTTGCCCGAATTGCAGGGTGACGGTCCCGCGCAGCACCGCTGCTGTTCGCTCGACGATGTCTACGACGCAAAGCGCGTCGCGCAACATCTGAATTTTCCGCACTACGTCGTGAATTTCGAGCGCCAGTTTGAAGATCGTGTCGTTCGTCCATTCGTCAACGATTACCTTCGCGGACGCACTCCGATCGCCTGCACCAACTGCAACAACGACGTGAAATTTGAACCGCTGCTCCGCATGGCGCGCCAAATCGGCGCAGAGCGCCTGGCCACTGGCCATTACGCCAGAATTCGCCGCGATGAACTTTCCGGCCGCTCGCAACTTCTCCGCGCCCTCGACGAATCAAAAGACCAGTCCTATTTTCTCTGGGGACTCACGCAGGATCAGCTTTCCATGAGCGAATTTCCGCTCGGCGAACTGACCAAAGAGGAAGTCCGTGAACTTGCGCGCCGCGTGAATCTCCCCGTCGCGGAAAAGCCAGAAAGCATGGAACTCTGTTTCGTTCCGTCCGGAAATTACGTCCAGTTCATTCATTCCTATGCACGCGAGAGCGGAATTGCATTGAACGAAAAAGATGGCGAAATTGTCACCGAAGATGGCGCCGTCATCGGCCGTCACAGCGGCGTCCACAATTTCACTATCGGACAGCGCAAAGGTCTTGGCTTCGCAACCGGCAAACCACTTTACGTTTTGTCGATTGATCCGGAAGCAAATCGCGTCGTGGTCGGTGATGACGATTCGCTCCGCACGAAAACGTTTGAAGTCTCCGGAACGAACTGGGTTTCCATCGACGCGCCGGCCGCGACGCGCCTGGCGCAAGTCAAAATCCGCCACAAACACGAACCCGCTGCCGCAACCATCGAAGCCATCGGCGAAGATTCCGCGCGCATCACGTTTGAAATTCCGCAGCGCGCTGTAACTCCCGGACAAGCCGCCGTTTTCTACGACGGCGACATCGTCCTCGGCGGCGGCTGGATCAAATAATTTGGAGAAGCGAAATAGAAACGGAGAGGAACTAACAAAACCGCGCTCTGAACCGAATCGCGGGTCTTACGGAAGACTGAAAACTGAGGACTGAATACTTATATAAAGAGTTCTTCTTCCTGTTCGAGCGGTTCATCGTGGCGCGAAGAATTTCCCCGGCGCGAGCGCAGCAGATCGATTCCAACCTTGATTCCCTGCACCAGCGCGGAGGCTTTGCGAACCGGCGACCAGAAACTGTGCTTGAATTGCGAGCCTGCTACTTCCACCGCTTCGAGCGTTCCCGTCAGGATTCGATCGGCGCGAACAAGCTGGCCGCGCAAACGATCGGTCGCGTCGGTGAAAACGCGATCCACTTTTTGCGCCTGGCCGCGCGCGAGATAAACAATATGAGCGGCGTCGCTCACCATCGTGGAAATTTTCGGCTGCGTATCGTCGAGAAGAATCTGAACTCGAGTGAGAATCGGGCTGACTTTGTTGTTGAGGTCGGCGACCGTTTTTTCAACTTGCTGCGCGGTCCTGCGCGCCTGGATAAACAGCGCCGTCAGCATCGCAACTTGCACGATGAGAGCAATCGCCACCACGACTCCGACCCAGTCCTGCATGCTCGCCCCACCCGCTCCAGTACTGGAGCATTACTGGTTGCCAACAAATGAACTTTTCCCTACGATTTCGCTTCGCGGCGGTAGGCTTCCCGTGCGCCTTCCACGGCCGCCGAAATCGATTCCTTCTGCCGCACTGCGACGTCCTTGCCGCGCTCGATCAATTCGTCGGCGCGCTCGCGAAGTTCGCGCGCTTTGCGTTGCGCGTAATCCCTGCCTTCGTCGGCTTTCTTGGAAAGAAACTCGCGCGTCTCTTCACCGGACTTCGGCGCGAACAAGATTCCAACGAGCGCGCCCACACCCAAACCCACCAGAAAATAAGTTACTTTGGATCCGACATTATCCGCCATGGCATCCTCCGAATTTCGTTTCGCTGCGGCCGATCCAGCAGAAAAAACTTACTAGCAACAAGTTCAACGTAGCACAGCAAAATGCGGGGCGCAATACAGGCTAACCGGTAATCAAGCAAGTGTGCGGTTATCGGCGTCTTCTGTGCTTTCCAAATGGGCGAGGACTTGTTGAGCATTTTTACGAGAGATGATTTTGCTGAGCCCGTCAATTCCGGCGCGGCGGACATTGGCGATGCTGCCAAATTCGCGGAGAAGACGCTGCGCGGTTTTTGGGCCGACGCCGGGAATTTCCAGGAGCGCGGACGTTGTTTGGCGTTTTGCCCGGCGCTGCCGATGAAATGTGATGGCGAAGCGGTGCGTTTCGTCGCGGATTTGCTGGATCAAATGCAAAACGGGAGAATGGCGATCGAGAATGATCGGTTCCTTTTCCTGGCCGTAGACGTAGAGAATTTCTTCTTTTTTCGCGATGCTGGCGAGCGGCTGATTGATGATTTGCAATGAATCAAGGGCTTGCGCCGCGGCGTGAAGCTGGCCGATTCCGCCGTCGATGAGAATCAAACTTGGCAGCGGTTTCTTTTCTTCCTGCAAGCGTCCGTAACGGCGCGAAACGACCTCGCGCATGCTGGCGAAATCGTCGTTTTGCCAGGACTGGCCGAGTACCGGCAAAGGTTTCGAACGAAGGCCTTCGCGTTCGTCGCCGCGAATGATGAATTTCCTGTAGTCGGATTTTTTCATGCGGCCTTTTTCCCAAACGACCATGGAGGCAACGGTGTCGGTTCCCTGCATGTGGGAAATGTCGAAGCTTTCGATACGCGCCGGCTCTTCGGAAAGATTGAGTGCGTTCTGCAAAGCTTCAGCGATTGCTCGTGAATTGGGTTTCAGGACGCGGAAGCGCTGGGTGAAGGAATGTTCGGCGTTGCTTTTGACGAGATCGAGAATGGCTTTTTTTGAGCCGCGCTGCGGAGTGAAGATTTCAACTTTGTGGCCGGCGCGTTCGCTGAACAATTCTTCGAGCAGTTCCCTGTCTTCAAACTCTTCAGGCACATGAATTGCCTGTGGCAAATATTCCGCGTCGAGATAGAGCTGTTTTAGAAGCGCGGGAACGAACTCGGCGGGATTAAATTCATCGAGCTCTTCCCAATAAAATTCGCGGCGGTCCACGACACGGCCGCCGCGCAAGTGAAAGAGATTTGCCGCCACGAGAGGCGGTTCGGCGTAGTAGGCGAGAACGTCGGTGTCGTCTCCCTGAGCGGAAGCGATGCGCTGGCGCTCTTCGATGTCTTCCATCGTGCGGAGAAGATCGCGATAAGCGGCGGCTTGTTCGTAGAGCTCTTTTTCGGCTGCGGCGGTCATTCGCTGTTCGAGACTTTTAACGAGATCGTGACGGCGGCCTTCGAGGAACATGCGGACGTCGCGCGCGGCTTCGGTGTAGCGTTCGTCGGTGGTAAGGCCGGGAACGCACGGGCCGAGACAACGATGAATGTGATATTGCAGGCACGGACGCGGATGAGACCGAGTGAGATCCACAGTGCAGGACGGAATCAGAAAACGCTTGTGAACGAAATGGAGAATGCGGCGGGCGAGGCTGGCAGGAAAATATGGGCCGAAGTAAAGTGAACCGTCCTTGATGATTCGACGCGTGAAATAGACACGAGGATATTTTTCTGCGGCGGTGAATTTGATGTAGGGATAGGTTTTGTCGTCTCGAAGCATGATGTTGAACTTCGGGTGGTATTGCTTGATGAGATTGTTTTCGAGGGCGAGCGCTTCGCGTTCGTTTTCAACGACGATGGTTTCGAGATCGGCAATTTCGCGGGCGAGGGAGCCGGTTTTTGCGTCGGTCCATCGCGATTCGAGGAAGTACGATCGCACGCGATTGCGCAGAGAACGGGCTTTGCCGACGTAGATGACGGTGCCGCCCGCGTCTTTGAAGAGGTAGACGCCCGGCTCTTCTGGAAGCTGCGCGGCTTGTTCTTTGGGGTCCATGGCGAGGCAAGACCAAGTTTAAGCCGAAGTAGGTAAATCTCTTAGCGGCCAGTGACAGGCTGCATCCACGTTTGTTTCGCGAGCCAAACAGGAAGCGCAACTCACCCGTAGGTGACGAGCGAGTTGCGCCGCGATGATGATTTCGAAAGGTCTCCGGATCAAATCAAGTTGATTGAGACGTCTATGTTGCCACGTGTGGCGCGAGAATATGGACACGTCTGGTGAGCTTCGTCGATCAAGGCCTGCGCGATTTCGCGATCGACGCCAGGCAAGCTGACATTGAGTCGCGCAGACAACCCGAAATGGGAACCCTGGGTCAGACCAAAGTCCACTTCTGCGTCAATAGCGACGTTGGCGGGCAGGGCGATTTTCTTCAAAGCGGCGGCACGCCCGATTGCCCCAAGGAAGCAGGTCGACCAAGCGGCTGCGAACAATTGCTCGGGATTGGTGCCATTTCCCGGATTGCCCGGAATCGTAAAGTTGACGTCCAAGCGGCCATCGTCGGTGCGGGAATTGCCGCTATCCCGGCCTCCGGTGCTATGTGTTTTCGCCGTGTAGAGAACTTTCCCGAGACGACCTGTTGAAGCTTCTGTTGCTGCAAATGCGCGAGTCATGACTGACTCCTTTCCGAGGCTTTTTATCAAGCCTCACTTGCTATTTATTCTGGATTATGTTTATAATCCACTTTCACATTGGATTCACTTCAGGTGAATTGGTTACAAGGGGTTTTTGGGGGCGGCAAATGGGTCATTCCAGAGCAGATAAAGCAGTGACGCACGAACGGATCGTCAGGCTTGCTTCGAAGAGATTCCGTGAAAAGGGGTTAGACGGGATCGGAATCGCGGAGTTATTGAAAGAGGCGGGACTGACGGTAGGCGGCTTCTACAAACACTTCGCGTCGCGGGATGAGTTGGTGACCGAAGCGGTGGGGTCGGCGTTGGGAAGATGGAAACGAAAGACGGCTACGGCGGCCGAGGCAGGAAAGCGCGCGACATATCAATCCCTGGTAGAGGACTACCTGAGTGAAAGACACCGAGATCGCCCGGGAACGGGATGTCCGGTCAGTGCATTGGCGGGAGAGATTGGGCGAAGCGATAAGCGGACCCGCGCACTCGTGACGGAGGAGGTAAAAGACAACATTGCGTTGCTCGCGAGATTGATTGGTGAGAGAAATGACGCGCTGTCGCCGGCAATCCTCGCGTACTGCGCGCTCGTCGGCGCCCTTGGCCTGGCTCGCGCAGTTACAGACGAGAAGCTTTCTCGCGAACTCCTGAAGACGGTGGCGACGCAACTGAAAAAATTGCCGGGAAGAGTCTCCTGAAATATTTCGCCCGCTTCGGGGAGAGAGATTTTTTTGGATAGCGTCGAGGAGAGAGGCTGTGGTTGGCAAGTCGTTAGAAGAGAAGCGAGGAGGAAAAGCTCACGGCTGATCGAGTCGCGATGGTCTCAACGTTGGGTGGTGGCGACCGAATCGAGGCAAGGTCCCTCCACTGCGTGGGCCGGCGTGCAAAGACCGCACGCAAGAAAAAGCCGGCCCACTCCGGTCGGGATGACAAGTATTTTAGGTTGTGGTCAAAGCGAGGGAGATGCAGTGGGTACGGCAAGGATTTTTGATTGTGGCCAACGAGAGAAATTCCCCAAGTCGGCAGGGTGAATGGTTCAGATGGGCCGGCGTGCTTCTTTTTGACTATCGGGCGCACGCAAGAAAAAGCCGGCCCACTCCGGTCGGGATGACAAGTATTTTAAGCCGCGGCGGAAACGAGGGAGATGCAGGCGGTTACGACCGGCTTTTTCTGATTGTGGCCTAGGAAGAGCACATAGCCGGCGGGACACGTAGTTCAACTAATGTTCGAAAAACTGCGTTTAGCGATGAAAATCAGGGAAGAGGTCGCGGAATTGAGGATTGATGGTGCGGATGAGCACAAGTTTCTTTTCGCGGCGCCAGCGTTTGATCTGTTTTTCGCGGGCAATCGCATCTTTGACATTGCCGAAAGGTTCGAAGTAAACGAGTCTGGTTACGTCATGATCTTTCGTGAACCCTGCGAAAAGCTTTTGTTTGTGTTGGATAGTTCGGACTTCGAGGTCATTGGTAATGCCCACGTAGAGGACGCCGTTTGCGCTGGCGAGGATGTAGACGTGGTAGACGAGCATTGCGGAAGGATGATAGGCCGGAGGTGGGCATTTGTCTCGGTGATTTGGGTGAGGAGCGATCGAGCCAGGGTCCCTCCGCTGCGTGGGCCGGCGTGCAAGAACCGCACGCAAGAAAAAGCCGGCCCACTCCGGTCGGGATGACAAGTATTTTAAGTCGTGACCAATCGAGGCAACTACCACAACCCGCTACGACAAGCATTTTAAGTCGTGGCCAAAAACAAGGAGCTAGTAAGGCGCTAGGCCGATTCGCGCGTTCGTAATTTTGGCGTGGCATGTAATAGGACGGCGACTCGGTGTTTTGCTGTAAGATTTGATTGAGATCCAGCCTCAAAGGAGTAGCGCAAACTAATGGAGGTAACGGTGAATCACCCAACAAAGCTTTTTGAGCGGGGGATTTTTACAGCAGCGTTCGGCGTTTGCATCCTTTTGTCGAGTTTCACGCTGGTGTCGTGTTCGAATCAGGCGGGTTCGGGGCAGCATGCGACGGTTACGATGCGCGATGGGTCGACGGTGACGGGAACGGTGACGGCGAATTCGGGAACGGAACTTACTCTGGCGGGCGACGACAAGACGACGCATGTGGTGCCGATGACGCAGGTGAAATCGATCGAGTATGACGATGCACCGGCGGCGCAGACCGCGGATGGAGCGGCCAATTCTACTGGAGGGACTTCTGCTGCTCCTCCGAGCGAGGCCGCTTCGGCTCCGGCCAGCAGCGCAAAGCCGCACAAGCGGTCTGCCACTTCGATAGCGAAGGAGGAGGCTGCGCACGAGCAGCACTATCATCCGACGCAGGAAGAGATTCAAACGAAGACGTATGTGCTGCCGGCTGGGACGAAGGTTCCGGTGCGAACGGAAGAGACGATCGATTCGGCGAAAGCCGTGGAAGGACAGACGTTTGCGGCGGAGATGGCGGACGACGTGGTGGATGCCAACGGCGACGTAGTGGTTCCACGCGGCGCGAATGCACAAATTGTTATTCGTTCCTCTGCGAAGGGAGGACGATTTAAGGGTCAGTCTGACCTGGTGTTGGACCTGCAATCGATCGCGGTGGGCGGCAAGGAATATCGCGTTAGCACAACCGACCTGCAGGAAAAGGGAAAGCAGGGCCTGGGTGCGAACAAACGGACCGGCGTATTCACTGGCGGCGGAGCGGCGCTGGGAGCGATTATCGGAGCGATTGCCGGCGGCGGAAAGGGCGCGGCGATTGGAGCCGGAGCTGGTGCGGGAGCGGGGGCAGTGACGCAGATCGCGACGAAGGGCGGAGCGATCAAGGTTCCTGCGGAAACGGTTCTGACGTTCCAACTCGACAAGGCAGTGAAGATTGTTGAGGCGAATTGACCGAGTACACAGACAACTTACCTCATGCTGAAGTGAATCCGATAGGGATGAGGGAGCGATGCGGATAAATGCAGGATTGCGAATTTGGCTGGCGGCAGTAGCGCTGCTTTGCGGCGCTGCTGTCGCTGTTCGCGCTCAGTCTTCCGACGATCCACCAAAGCCGAAAGCGAACAAACAGACGGACACGGCGACGAAGAACGCAGAGGATCAACCGAAATGGGATCCGTTGCGCGCGGAAAAAGATTTGGAAGTCGGCAAGTACTACATGAAGACGGGAAACATTGACGCGGCGATGGACCGGTTCAGCGATGCGATTACGGCAAAGCCGGGGTATGCAGTTCCCTTCCTCTATTTGGGAGAAGCACAAGAGAAAAAAGGGATGAAGCGGGACGCGATCAAATCGTATACGCGGTATCTGGAGCTTTATCCGCACGCGGAAGACAAAGAGAAGCTAACGAAGAAAATTGAAAAGTTGCGGACCGAAGTAGAAGAAAAGAAAAAATCAGCGCGCTAGACGGTCGAGGAAACGGCGGGCGCGGGTAAATTCGGGGAAGAGTTTTTCTTCGGCGCGGAATTCGCGGGAGTGGGAGATGAGCGAGCAGCCGGAGCGGCGCGTGGGATGTTTGACGTGGAGCATTTCGTGGTAGAGGACGTACTCGACGACGAAATGCGGGACGAAGGGATGGTCCATGCGTCGGTTGAGAAGGATTTGATTGGGGCCGGGATCGTAACAGCCGAACTGGCGGCGCCAACCGCGTTTGCTCCAGCCTAGATGCGGGCGTTCCAGAGTTCCTGCAAAGAATCTTCCATTTAAGGAATCGAACATTTGCGAGAGATCGAAATGAAGGCCCTGCGGGTTTGTGGCCGCCGGACGGACGCGCGTTCGGCGCATGCGCTGGATGCGCTGGCGCGTGCGCTGGGAGCGAGCGTACTCGAGATAGGGCTGCGTAAGAGATTTGGGCGCGCGGCGGCGATAGATGCGCGAGAGTAGCAGAGCGGCGGCGCCTTCGAGGACGGGAAGACTGCATTGACGCATGAGATCGGAGAAACGGACATAGACGGTTTCTTCGCGGCGGCGAATGGTGAGGACGAGATTGGTGTAGGGGTAAAACTCGACCTGGAAACGCGGCGGGCGGCCTTCGCAGCCGAGGCGAGTGTAGATGCGTTGAAAGAGAGAGGCGCCGTCGGGGAAATGGCGGTCGGGCGTTTTGTAAGAGGATTTCATTAGGTTCAGGAAAATTATTGCATGAGAGTGCCCGAGGAAGAAAAAAGCAGATTCCAAACGCCGCAAAAAACGCGGCGTTTGGAATGACAACGTGCTTTAACTGAGATTGGTAGAACGGCATGGAGCGTGGTGACTGGATCGAGCGAGGTCGTAAGAGCACAGCCAAGAATGGCTGTGCCACAGGTAGCAGGAACGGCAGTGCCATAAGGGCAAGGAGCCGAACTCTGAGCCGCTAATTTTTGCGGCGAGTGGGAGCCGGGGCGACGTTCTTTTTGGCTTTTTCGGCGTCGCTGATGGCGTCCTGGGTGCCTTCGATGGCGTCGTCGAGATTGAATTTGTAGATTTCTATTTCTTTGGCGTCGGCTGAAATTTTCTTAAGGATTTCCAGGAATTCCTTGGCCTTGTTGGACATAAGGTCGATTCCGGCGCGGATATTCTGCTGCTTTTCGATTCCCTCCTGGATCAGGTCCGAGGCGTCGTCCACGCAACCGATATAGGAATTCATCAGGTAGTTGAGAATTTCCGAATGGCGCGTTTGCGAAGGGTGATCGAGTTCGTACTGGAATTTTTTGAGGCGATCGTCGGCGAAGGTAAGGAAGAGTTTGATTCTCTCGTTGGGAGTCTCGGCGTCGCGGATCTTGTCGGCCTCGAGATTGGAAAGATAGTCTTTCTGGATGGTCTGGCCGTGGGCGAGCGAAGCGAGAAAGAGCAAGGCGAGGGAAGCCAGCAGCAATTTGCGGAAGCGTTTCATGGTTTCTTCTCCATGGCTTGCGGCGCGGATTTGGACGGAGACTGTTTTTCAGCGGGGCGGCGTGGAAAAAGCATGCGCAGGAGTTCGCGATCGATTTTAAGGAGATCCGCCTTGACGATTTGCAGAGGCGGACGGTAGGGCTCGGGGACGGCACCGAGCAGGTCGTTCACTTCACGAATTCCGGTGTCGACATGGGCTTCGAGCTGTTTGTAGCCGGAGGGATGCTTTTCCGCGTCGGGATGCGATTTTTTGACGGCTTCGAAGGCGGCTCGGACATTATCGCGATATTTTTCCATTATGAAGCCAGCGGTCTCAAAGTCACCGGCTTGCTGCGCTTCGCGTTCGCGCTGGAATTGGGCATTGCCGAGTTTCTGCAGCAATTTCGCTTTATTGACGCCATCCAGCTCGTTGTCGAATCGGCGCTGAAGTTCTTCAAGAGTTTCGGGAGGCGCGGATGGGCGAATTGGCGCGAACGGAAGCATGAAGAAAAAACCAAGTACAAGCGAGCGCCCCGCGGTCCCCATGACCGTTACCCCTTCTTGTCCCTTAGCGGCTCAATTTGAATTTCAATTGTTTGTGTCATGATCCCGGAGATTCAAACTGAGCCACTACCTCTTTTTTTCAAGAACCTTTTTCAGAACGATGCTGCGCTGCTGAGCCTGCCAAACCTGGTCGGGATTTTTGTCCTGGTCCAGTTGCAAAAACTTTTGATAGGCGTCCAGGGCAGGCTGAGTCTGCTGAAGCTTATCGTAGCAGAGAGCGCGAATGAACCAGGTGCCAGCGGTGGGTTTTTCAGCCTTGGCGATGATGTCGAGGACGGCCAGGGTGCCCGGGTAGTTCCCTGCCAGATAGTAGGTCGTGCTGAGGTCTTTCCAGTAAGCGAGGTTGTTCTGGTCGATGCGGATGGCGTTTTTGAGTTCGAGCTCGGCATTTTTGAAATCACGGAGTTGCAGGTAAACGCGGCCGAGACCGCCGCGCAATTTTGCGTCTTGCGGAGCCAGAGCGACGGCTTGTTTCAGGGTTGTAGCCGCGGCGTCCCATTTTTTCTGTCCGATTTGGATGTCGGCGCGAAGCTGGAGCGATTCGAGTGTGGGCGCGACATTGGGCTGAGGCGGACCGAGGAGGGCTTCGGCTTCGTCGAACTGATTTTTAGCGACCAAGGCGCGAGCGAGATTTTCTTTTGCCGCGGGAGAGTTTGGCTGCGTCTTCAAATAATTCTGGAAGGCTTCGGCGGCTTCGGGCTTTTGTTGCGCGTCGAGTGACTGCGCGAGCCCGAGGAGGGCGGCGGGAAGATTGGGCTGGAGTTCGAGGGTCGCGCGGAATTTTTTTTCGGCGGCGGCAGGTTGTTTTTGGGAAAGATAAAGTTGAGCGAGATGGAGCGTGGCGTCGAGATCTTTGGGGTCGAGTGCCAGTGAGGCTTCGAACGATTGTGCGGCAGATTTGAAATCGCCGGAGCGTTCCTGGGCGATGCCGAGGAGGAAGCGCGGACGGCTTTGCGTGGCGAGGAGGTCGACGGCTTTGGTGAATGGCGCAACAGCCGCGGCGGGATCGGAATCGAGGAGAAGAATACCGAGATTCAGTTGGGCTTCAGACATTTTGGGATCCAGGGCGACGGCTTTTTCATACTCGGCGCGGGCTTCTTTGGGTTGCTTTAGCGCGGTGTAGACGTAGCCGAGTTGGAAGTGTGCGTAGGCAAAGTCGTCTTTTTCGGCGATGAATTTCTGGAGAGGAGCGACGGCGGCTTGGAAATCGTTGCGGTCGATGGCGGCGCGAGCCTGGTCGAGGAGATCGTTGAGGGGATTGCCGACGACTCGGCGAGTGCCCTGGGCTGGAGATTTGGCGGCTTGTTGAGGGGTACCGTTCTCACGCAGACGCGAATCTGAAGATTCGCCACTACAAATGCGCGGGAAAAGTAGCGCGGCGGCCGCGAATTGGGCGAGGAAGAGTGCGAGGCAGAAGCAGCGCTTCATGACTTTGCTGGCGAACCTGGCTTCCCGTTCGAAAGTTTAGCTGAAGATTCTCCTCCGTTGGATGCGGGATTGGAGGGAGGCTTTGCCTGGCCGTTGGACCCGTGGGAGTTGCTGCCATTTTGCGCGAGAAGTTTGCGGAGGAAGCGGCCGGTGTGGGACTGATTGTTGCGGGCAACCTGTTCCGGTGTGCCCGTCGCAATGACTTTGCCGCCTTGATCGCCGCCTTCGGGGCCGAGGTCAATGAGCCAGTCGGCGGATTTGATGACGTCAAGATTGTGCTCGATGACGAGGAGCGAGGCGCCGGAATCGAGAAGTTTGCGGAAAGCGGCGAGGAGTTTGGCGATGTCGTCGAAATGGAGGCCAGTGGTGGGTTCATCGAGGATGTAGAGGACGCCGGCGTTTTCCGTGCGGGTAAGATGCGAGGCGAGTTTGAGGCGCTGCGCTTCGCCGCCGGAAAGAGTTGTGCCGGACTGGCCGAGGCGAAGATAGCCGAGGCCGATTTCGTTGAGGACTTTCAGCTTCGAAGTGACTTTGGGGACGTTGACGAAAAAAGCGAGGGCTTCGCGAACGGTCATTTGCAGGACGTCGTGGACGCTCTTGCCGTGATAGTGGACTTCGAGGACGGCGGACTTGTATCGCGTGCCGCGGCACTCTTCGCAGATGAGTTCGACGTCGGCGAGGAATTGCATTTCGACGGTGACGGTGCCGTCGCCCTGGCAGGTCTCGCAGCGGCCGCCGGGAACGTTAAACGAAAAATGGCCGGCCGTATAGCCGCGGCGCCTGGCATCGGGCGTATCGGCGAAGACTTCGCGAATAGCGTCGAACGCTTTCATGTAGGTGGCGGGATTTGAACGCGGCGTGCGGCCGATGGGCGATTGATCAACGATAACGACTTCTTTGACGTGCTGGTCGCCTTCGAGGCGATCGCAGAATTCTTTCTCGCTGGCGTTGTTCTTCTTCGCGGCAAGGGCGCGATAGAGAACGTCGTGAACAATTGTGGATTTTCCGGAACCGCTGACGCCGGTGACGACGGTGAACGTGTTCAGCGGAATCATGAGGTCGACGTTTTTCAAGTTGTGAAGAGATGCGCCAAAGATGCGGAGGAATTTTCCGGAAGGCTTGTGGCGCGTGTTGGGAACGGGAATTTTCAGTTCGCCGCTGAGGTATTTTCCGGTGAGGGATTTGGGGTCGCGGAGCATGTCGGCATAGGTACCGGCGAAGAGGAGTTTTCCGCCGAGCTCGCCTGCGCCGGGGCCGAGGTCAATGACGTGGCCTGCCGCCTGTATCGTGTCGGGATCATGCTCGACGACGAGGACGGTGTTGCCGAGATCGCGGAGGGATTTGAGAATGTCGATAAGGCGCTGGGTGTCGCGCGGATGGAGGCCAATAGAAGGCTCATCCAGAACGTAGAGCGCGCCGACGAGATGCGAGCCGAGCGAAGTGGCGAGTTGGATGCGTTGGGATTCGCCGCCGGAGAGGGTCGAGGTGAGACGGTCGAGGGCGAGATAGTCGAGGCCGACTTCGTCGAGAAATTGCAGGCGTGAACGGATTTCCTCGAAGATTTTGTCAGCGACGGTTTTTTGCGCTTCGGTGAGCTCGAGCGTTGCGAAAAAGACGCGGGCTTCCTTTACGGTGAGCTTGCAAACTTCGGTGATGGCTCGGCCGGCAATTCTGACGGCGCGAGCTTCGGCGCGGAGGCGAGTGCCGCTGCACTCGGGGCAAGTGGCATAACCGCGATAACGGCTCAAGAAAACGCGAACGTGGAGTTTGTATTTTTTGCGTTCAAGCCAAGCGAAGAAGCCTTTAACGCCGTCAAAATCATTTTCGGGATCGCCCTCGAGGATAAGACGGCGCTGTTCAGGGGTAAGTTGGCGCCAGGGAATATTTGTGGGGACGCCGCGGTCGCGTGCCCATTTTTTCAACTCGACGACGAGCGTACGGAAGCGCGGCTTGGTCCAGGGCTCGATGGCGCCTTCGTCGAGCGACTTGCTGGGATCAGGAACGACGAGATTCAGATCGAAGTCGATGGTGTTACCGAAGCCCTGGCAGCGCGGGCAAGCGCCGTAAGGATTGTTGAAGGAAAAAAGGCGCGGCTCGGGAACCTGGTAGACGGTGCCGTCATTCTTACATTCGAAGCGTTCGTTGAAATTGAGGCGCTGGGCGGTGTCGCTGGTGGCGTCGGGAAGAAATTCGAGGATGGCTTCGCCGCGGCCTTCTCGGTAGCAGATTTCAATGGAGTCGATCAGGCGCGAGCGGGATTCGGGGCTTACGGTGAGGCGGTCAACGAGGACGTAGACGGGCTTGGCGAAATCCACATCGAGCAGAGTTTCCGGCGAAGAAAATTCGTGAACTTTGCCGGATTGGATAAGGCGATTGAACCCGCGGCGCTGGAGGTCGAGGAGCGTGGCGCGCAAAACTTCTTTCGGAAGTTCCGGGAGTTTTTTCTTGGGGGGACGCTTGGATGGCGCCGGAGGTTGCGGCTGCGCGATTTGGAGTTGATAGAGGACGTAGAAGCGGCGACCGGCGGGAAGCGAGAGAACTTTCGCGGCAATTTCGTCGGGCGAATCGCGTTTTACTTCAGCGCCACACTTTATACAGAAGGTTTGGCCACAACGTGCGTAGAGGAGGCGGAGGTAATCGTAGATTTCGGTGGCGGTAGCGACGGTGGAGCGCGGATTTCGCGTGGTGTTTTTCTGGCGAATGGCTACGGCCGGTGCGATGCCGGAGATATCGTCGACGTCAGGCTTTTCCATGCGCTCGAGGAATTGCCGGGCATAGGCGGAAAGGGATTCGACGTAGCGGCGCTGGCCTTCGGCGTAGATGGTGTCAAAGGCTAGAGAGGACTTGCCGGAGCCGCTGACGCCGGTGACTACAGTGATTTCGTTGTGCGGAATGTCCACACTGACGGATTTAAGATTGTGGGTGCGCGCGCCGCGGACGCGGAGGGATTCGGCGTCAGAGGGGGCGGCGGTGGGGTTCGGTGTGATGAGTTCGTTGGTGGCCAAGGGGTGTGCCTGGACGGTGGGCTCGGAGCGCACTGTCTAAACTTAAAAGTATACGGCGAGGGAAAAGATGGAGCAAATCGGTTGAGATAAGCTCAGAAAGAGAAAGGGCGCCTCGTTCGTAGAGGACGGCGCGGATCGAAGTTGGTTGGATGGGCGAAGTCAGCGGTGTCGACTACATCGAAGATGCCGGCTTCAGAAAGCCGGCTCTACACATACGGATCAGGGTTCTACGGAGAGGTCGATGTTGCCAATGCCGCCGGCGACCTGGAGGTGGATGGTGTGCAATGAATGGCCGAAGGCATCGTTGACGTAGTTGCCGTCTTGTTTCTTCAAGCCG
Source organism: Acidobacteriota bacterium (assembly GCA_018268785.1). Lineage (GTDB taxonomy): Bacteria > Acidobacteriota > Terriglobia > Acidiferrales > UBA7541 > Acidiferrum. The sequence goes on from JAFDVY010000059.1 coordinate 16,402, forward strand.
CTGGTGGTGACGGCGCCTATGCCACCTTTTGCATCCACTGTGACTCCGACATTTTTGGGAAGGCGGATTTTGGCCTGACCAACTCCGCCGTGAATTTCCACGTCGAGGTCCGCGCTGCGCTCACCGGTCAGATCCACATTCATCTGGCCTGCGCCGATGTCGATGCGAAGCTGTTTCAAATTCAAATCGTGGAATTTCAGATTTCCCTGCCCTGCGCCCATCTTGATTTGCAGGTCAAGCGGGACGGCGTCGTTCAGGCGAATCCACCAGGTGTTGTCTTCGGGGCCCAGTGAAGGGCCGTGATTGTCCTGATTGATGTTGAGTTCGGCGGATTTATTGGTGACGGTGTAATCCACGGTGGGGCGTGACCAGGCAGAGGAATAGTCAAATTCGCTTTCGACGGCGTGCGAAGTGCCCCCGGAAATATTCAGTTCGCCGGCGGGCATGGCGACGACGGCGTTGAGAGAAGTGATTCCCTGGAGATCGCGAACTTCGGAAATGTGATCGAGCTGGCGGCCGTGGCGGCCATGGGAAAAGCTGGGATTGCGCCAGAACAAAACCACGAGAACAACAACGAAGATGAGCACACCGACCGTGGAGCCGATGTAAGCGCTCGACTTTCCGGCGCCGCGCGCGCCTTGTGTGGCGTCCCACATTTTGCCGAGGCCGACGAGGATGAGTATGAGCGGCCACCATTTCCAGATGACGGGCAAAGGCTCAAAGCCGGGCACGAAGGCGCGATAGAGGAAGATGCCGCCGACGAGCACCAGGATAATTGGGAAGACGAGCGAGCGGGAGCGCCGGCTGTCGTTATCTTGCATGACCACCTCTCTACCTATGTAGTACGCATGGGACGGAAAAAGAGTTCAGGCAGGAGGAAAGTATCACAAAGAGTTGAAGGTCAAGGGTTTAAGGTTGAGAAACCGGAGTGGCAGGAGAGAGCTGGAGAGTAGCGTTTTAACGCTGAGATCGCAGAGGACGCAGAGATGACCACTGGTGTGCTAGGCTCACGTCGAAGGAATGGGCGATGGGACATTTCACGCGGGTGATTTGGATTGTACTGGACAGCGTTGGCATTGGCGCTCAACCGGATGCTGCGGAGTATGGCGACGAAGGGCGCTCGACCCTTGGACACATTGCGGAATGGCGTCCCTTACGGATTCCCACGCTGGTGAAATTGGGCTTGGCGAACATCGAGCCGCTGGCGCATTTGCCGCCAACGGAAAAACCGATTGCTTCGTATGGAAAAGGCAAGACTCATTCGCCGGGAAAAGATACGACGACCGGCCACTGGGAGATGGCGGGAATTTGGCTGGCACAGGCGTTTCCTGTCTACAAGAAGGGCTTCCCCGCCGATTTGATTGCCAAGTTTGAGCAGCAAATCGGCCGCAAAACGATCGGCAACAAGCCCGCGTCAGGAACGGAAATTATCAAGGAACTGGGCGAGGAGCACGTAAACACGGGCAAACCGATTGTGTACACGTCCGGGGACAGCGTGTTTCAGATTGCTGCGCATGAAAGCGTCATTCCCATCGAAGAGCTATACCGGATGTGCGAAATCGCGCGGAAGCTACTGGTCGGCCCGCACCGCGTGGGGCGCGTGATTGCGCGGCCGTTTACGGGCGAAGTTGGACATTTTGTACGGACATCGCGACGCCACGATTATGCGGTAGAACCGCCGAAGCCCATGCTCATGGACGTACTCGTGGATCTACACGTGCCGATTTTTGGAATCGGAAAAATTCACGATATTTACAACGGCCGCGGCCTGGAGAATTACGTCACCACAAAATCCAACGATGATGGGATGGACAAGCTTATGCAAGCGGTAAAGGAGCGTCCGGCGGGGCTGATTTTCTGCAATCTGGTGGATTTCGACATGTTGTACGGGCATCGCAAGGACGTGGAAGGTTTTGCAAATTCGCTCGAGGAGTTTGACAAGCGGCTGGCGGAATTTTTGCCGCTGCTGAAAAAGACGGATTTACTGATGATTACGGCCGACCACGGATGCGATCCGGATCCGCGGTGGGAAACTACGGATCATTCGCGAGAGTATGTACCGATTCTGGCGTATTCGCCGGGACATGCCGGGGTACGGCTGGGTACCCGCCAAACGCTTTCCGACATGGGGCAAACAGTCGCGGAAAATTTCGGTGGGAAAATTTTGCCTGGAAAAAGTTTTCTGGCTGAAATCAGCAACTGAGGCTGGAAAAATGTGCCGTCAGTTTCCGCCGGAACTGGCGCCAGTGGCCAGCGGCTCGATGGGGGCGTAGTAGCCATTGCGGGTACGGGCGCTGAGTTTGCCGCGGCCGCGTGGCGGGATGACCTCGACGGCAACCGCGCGAAACGTGCCGTCTTTTTTGGCGTTGGTCGGATAGTAGGCGAGCGTGTACTGATTGCGGATATCTTTTGCGACCTGTTCGCAGATATTGTGGACGTCGGCCACATTTTCCGGGAAATAGGCGATGCCGCCGGAAGCATCGGCAATTTCTTTCAGCGCGCGAGTGGCTTTCTTGCGATTCTTCTTGTCTTCGTCGCTGAAGAGGCCAATGGTGTAAATGACCACGTTGGACTTCTGAATTTCGCGAATGGTTTTTTCCAGCGTGTTGCGGCTGGCGTTGTCTTCGCCATCGGTAACGGCGAGCAGAACCTTTTTGTCTTTGTGTCCTTTTTTCGCGTGATCCATGGAGCCGATGAGCGCGTCGTAGAAAGCGGTACTGCCGCGTGAATCGATTCTTTCGAGTGCTTCTTTCAATTCGGGAATGCTGCTGGTGAAATCCTTGTCCAGATCGAGATAGTAGTCGTCGTTGAAATTGACGACGAAGGCTTCGTCGTTGGGATTGCTGGTCTGAACGAGAGTAAGCGCCGCTTCGTTCACGCGGGCGCGCTTGTCGCGCA